>NZ_CP115465.1:1562347-1883129 GCF_027912535.1 Brevundimonas sp. NIBR11
TCATCCAGTCCATCCTGTCATCGATCCTCGCCGCCTGGATGAAGTTCTGCTTCGCCACCATCCGCTGGTCCTACGAGGGGCGCGAACATGCCGAACGGGTCTGGACCGACGGCGGCGGGGTCATTTGCGCCTTCTGGCACTCGCGCATCGGCCTCAGTCCGGCCTGTTGGGACCTCACGCGAGCCCAGCCCGCCAAGGCGCTGATTTCGCTCAGCCCGGACGGCCAGTTCATCGCCAAGGCCGTGGCTCTCCAGGGCTTCCCCGCCGTGCGCGGATCCTCGGCCAACAAGGACAAGGCCGATGCAGCCAAGGGCGGCTCCCGCGCGCTCCGCGACGGCCTGAAACAGCTGAAGATCGGCGCCCTGGCCATCACCCCCGACGGCCCGCGCGGTCCTGTGCGCGTCATGGCCGAGGGCATGCCCCTGATGGCGCGGATGTCTGGCGCGCCTGTCCTGTTCATCGGCATGAGCTGCAAGCCGGCCGTGCGCCTCAACAGCTGGGATCGGGCGCTGCTGCCCCTGCCCTTCGGCCGGGGCGCCATCGTCTATGATCTGAGACGATACCCGGACGGCGTCGACCTCGCCGACGTCACCGGGACCTGGACCGAGTTGCTGACCGCCGTTGAGGCGCGCGCCGATGCGATCACGGGGCTGGCGCGGCTGTGACCCTGTCGCTGACCCTCTATCGCTGGCTGACCCGCGCGCTGGAGCCCTTGGCTCCACGCCTGCTCGACGCCCGTGTGAAACAGGGCAAGGAGGATCCGGTCCGCGTCGACGAACGCCTGGGCGTCGCCGGGGTCGCGCGACCCGAGGGCGAAGTCGTGTGGCTGCACGGCGTCAGCGTCGGTGAGACCCTGTCGCTGCTGCCCCTAGTCGAGCGCTTCGTGAAGGCCCGCCCCGACCTGACCGTCCTCGTCACCTCCGGGACCGTGACCTCGGCCGAACTCCTGGCGCGCCGCTTGCCGCCCGGCGTCCTCCATCAGTTCGCGCCCGTGGACACGCCCGGCGTGGTCGCCGCCTTTCTGGACCACTGGCGACCGTCGCTCGGCGTCTTCGTCGAGTCCGAGCTTTGGCCCAACCTGATCCAGGCCGCCAGGGACCGGAAGACGCCGCTGGCCCTCGTCAGCGCCCGCATCACCGAGAAAACGGCTCAAGGCTGGGCTCGCTTCCCCGCGTCGGCCCGCAAACTGCTGGACTCGTTCGACTGCGTCATGCCTCAGGACATCGTCTCGGCCGACCGGCTCCAGGCAATGGGCGGACGCATCGACGGCCTGGTGAACCTCAAACTCTCTGGCGTCGCCCTGCCCCATGACGCCGCGGCCTTCACCGCCCTCAGCGCCGCCATCGGCGACCGGCCCGTCGTCGTCGCCGCAAGCACCCACGAGGGCGAGGAGATCGCCATCGTCCGCGCGCTGGATCACCTGACCGAGCGGCTCTGCCTGATCCTGGTCCCCCGCCATCCGGAACGCGGCGCCGAGATCGCCACCGCCCTGACCCGGGACGGATATCGCTTCGCCCTGCGCTCGCGCGGCGCCCAGCCGAACGCCGACACCGATCTCTACGTGGCCGACACCTTGGGAGAGCTGGGTCTGTTTCTGCGCTTGGCCGATGTCGTGGTCATGGGCGGATCGTTCGGCTCCTTCCTCGGCCGCGATCCTTGGGGCGGGCACAATCCGCTCGAGCCCGCCCGGCTCGGCAAGCCCGCCATCACAGGCCCGGACAACGCCAACTGGCAGGCGGTGACCGCCGATCTGGTCGGCTCCGGCGGCCTTGCGGTCGTCCATTCGCCCGGCGACCTGCCTGGCGTCGTCGCCCCCCTTCTGGGCGACCCCGTGGCCGCCCGCGCCATGGGCGAGCGCGCCCGCCGCGCCGCCGCCGATGTCGGGGCCGGTCTCGATCGCCTGTGGGACGCGCTCCAGCCGCTGTTGCCGCCGAAGGCCGCACGGTGAGGCTCGGCACGCCCCGGTGGTGGTATGAGCGCAACGGTCGTCATGGTCGGGTCGCCCGCACCCTGCTGAAGCCGGCCTCGTGGATCTGGGCCGGCGTCACCGCACGCCGCATCGCCCGCGCCGCTCCGGTCGATGTGGGAATCCCCGTGATATCGATCGGCAACCTGACGGTCGGCGGCTCCGGCAAGACGCCCGTGGCGCGCGAGGTCCTGCGGCTGCTGCATCAAGCGGGCGTCGAGGCCCACGCCCTGTCGCGCGGATACGGCGGCAAGCTGAACGGCCCGCTCCGCGTCGATCCCGCCATCCACACCGCCGCAGATGTCGGCGACGAGCCTCTGATGCTCTCGGGCGATGCCCCCGCCTGGATCAGCGTCGACAGGGTCGCCGGAGCGCAAGCGGCCGTCGCGGCCGGGGCTCGGGCGCTGGTCCTCGACGACGCCCACCAGAATCCCGCCTTACGCAAGACGCTCAGCCTGATCGTCGTGGATGGCGAAACGCGGGGCGGCGAGTGGCCCTTCGGCGACGGATCGGTCTTCCCGTCCGGTCCGATGCGGGAGCCCCTGAAGGCCGGTCTCGCCCGCGCCGACGCCGTGGTGGTCCTGTTGCCCGGCGACGCCCCGCCCGCCGATCCGGAACTTCTGGAGGAGTTCGGCGCCCTGCCGATCTTCATCGCGCGACTGGAGCCCGCCGGTCCGCCGCCGCTCGGCCCCCAGGTCGGCTTCGCCGGCATCGCCAAGCCGTGGAAGGTCGAACGGTCGCTGATCGCCGCCGGCTGCGACCTGAAGGACTTCGTCCCCTTCCCGGACCACGCCGAGTACCGCGCGGCCGATCTCGCCTTCCTCGTCGATCGCGCCGCCGTCTTCGACGCGGGTCTGGTCACGACCGAAAAGGACTGGGTCCGCCTGCCTGCCGAATGGCGGACTCGCGTCGTTTCCTGGCCCGTCGCCGCGCGGTTTGAGGCCCCGGCGGCGTTCGCGGCCTTCCTGGTTCAGTCGTTGCGGTAGACGACCCCGCCCTTCATCACGAACGCCATATGCTCCAGCGTCGTGACGTCCGTCAGTGGATCGCCCGCGACGGCCACGATGTCAGCGTTCCGACCCGGCGCGATCAACCCGGCCTGGTCCGCGATGCGTAGATGCTCGGCCGCCACCACGGTCGCCGCCTGAATCGCCTCCAGCGGCGTCAGCCCCGCGCGAACCAGCAACGCGAACTCTTGGGCGTTGTCGCCGTGGGCTGAGACGCCCGTATCGGTGCCGAACGCGATCCGCACTCCGCCCTCATGTGCCCGCCGCGCCATGTCGAGCATCTTCGGCCCGGCCTCCAGCGCCTTGGCCGTCTGAGCGGGGGTGAAGAAGTTCGTCGGACTGGCCGCTACTCGAGCGACGAAGTCGCCCGCCAGCAGGGTCGGGATCAGATAGACGCCCTCGCGCCGGAACAGGCGGATCGACTCGTCGTCCAGATAGGTGCCGTGCTCGATCGAGTCGCCGCCCGCGCGCAGGAAGGCGTTGATGCCGTCGACGCCATGGGCGTGGGCCGTGACCTGGCGTCCCATTCGATGGGCGACCTCGACGATGGCGGCCAGTTCGGCGTCCGTGAACTGCTGTGCCAGACCCGCGGCCGTGTTCGACAGCACCCCGCCGGTGGCCGTGATCTTGATGATGTCCGCGCCGGACCGGACCTGGGTCCGCACCGCTCTCATGCAGTCCTCCGGCCCCGAACAGACGCTCTCGGACGACAGCAGGTGCATGATGTCGTCGCGATAGCCGTTGATGTCCCCATGTCCACCGTGGATCGACACGGCCGAGCCCGAGGCAATGACGCGCGGTCCCGGCACGTCCCCCCGCGCGATTCCATCCCGAAGCGCGAAGACCGCGTCGTTGTCTCCGCCCAGATCCGCCACGGTCGTGAACCCGGCCATCAGGGTCAGCCGCGCGTAGCCGGCCCCGACCATGGCGCTGTCGGCCGCGTCTCGCGTGACGACCTGAATACGCGCGTTCGGGTTCTGCTGCGAGGTCAGGTGGACATGGCTGTCGATCAGTCCCGGCAGCACGAAGGAATCGCGCAGATCGACGACATTCGGACCTTCGCCGACGAAGCCGTCGCGGATTTCCGTGATTTGGTTCCCCACGATCACGAGAGTTTTATCTCTCAACACGACCCCGCTCTCGGGGTCCGCCAGAAGCCGCCCCGCCTGAACGAACGTCGTTTCCCCGTTCGCGGGAAAAGCCTGTAGCGCCGGGCCCTGCTGCGCCTGCGACGGTGTTGCGAGCGCGAGTACCGCTGCGGCGGCCAGTGCGACGAACTTCATAAAACCTCTCCCTGATGCGGTGGCTTCACCATACGCCTCGGCGGATTTCGGCCAAGGCTCCGGTTGAACCCGACGACGTGTTTGTGAAACAAGCCATGGCTTCGGCTTAAACCGCTACGAAGGGCGTCGCATGCGGCTATCGAGACGGGGCATGATTCTGGGTGGTTCGGCGATGCTCGCCGGCTGCGCCACCGCACCGGCCGCCGTCGAGACGCCGATCGTGCTGGCGGCCGCGCCGCCGCCCCCGCCCCTGCCGCGCATCCCCCAGATCGCGCCCCCGCCGCTGGATCCCCAGCGCCTGGTCCGTCCGGAACTCATGAGCCGCGCCATGGCGGCCCTGGACGTGCACAGCCACCGCATCACCCTGCGTGATCGAATGTATCTGGTCGATTTCCAAAAATTCTCGGGCGATGCTCGCCTTTACGAAGTCGATCTGATCGGCGGCCGGGTTCAGGCCTTCCGCACCTGCCACGGCCGCGGATCGGATCCCCAGCACTCGGGCTTCGCCCGCCAGTTCTCCAACACCCCGGAAAGCTACATGTCGTCGGTCGGCGCCTACGCCACCGCGGGCGCCGGCTGGGGCGCGCAACAGGGGCCAAACGTCCTGCTCGATGGGCTGGAATACTCCAACAACATGGCCCGCGACCGGGCCATCATCGTCCACGGCGCCGACTATGCCGACCCGGAGTTCCTGGCTCGCGAAGGAAAGCTGGGCCGCAGCTACGGCTGCTTCTCCACCGCCCACACCGATCTGCCGATGCTGCGCGAGCGCATGGGCGAGGGCCGCCTGCTGTTCGCCTCCGCGTAAGGCGCCTATTCCCGCTCCAGCGCGCGCCAGCCGATGTCGGTGCGGTTGAAGCCTCCAGGCCAGTCGATCTTGCGGACCGCCGCATAGGCCCGCTCGCGCGCTTCGGCGATGTCGTCGCCCTCGGCGCAGACGCTCAGAACCCGACCGCCGGTCGCGACCAGGGCCCCGTCCTCGCGACGGTCCGTGCCGGCGTGGAAGACCTGCACGTGGGGGCCGAAATCCTGATCCGCGCCCCGGATGATCGAGCCGGTCAGCGGGCTGTCGGGATAGCCCTTGGCCGCCATGACCACGCAGATCACCGTCTGCGGCTTGAACTCCGGCTCCGGCAGGCGCGACACGTCCCCACGCGCGCAGGCCAGCAAATAGGGCACGATGTCCCCCGCCATCCGCATCATCAGGACCTGGCATTCCGGATCGCCGAAGCGGGCGTTGAACTCCACCACCTTCGGGCCGTCCGCCGTCGCCATGAGCCCGGCGTAGAGCACGCCGCGATAGGGCGCGCCTTCCCCCGCCATGGCCTTCAGGGTCGGCTGGACGATGCGACGGTCGGCCTGCAGCACCAGTTCCTGATCGAACACCGGCGCGGGCGAATAGGCGCCCATGCCGCCCGTATTGGGCCCTAGATCGCCGTCGAAAGCCCGTTTGTGGTCCTGCGCCCCGCCGAACAGGACGGCGCGCTTGCCGTCGCATAGGGCGAACAGGGAGCCCTCTTCGCCCTCCATGAACTCCTCGATCACGACCCGCGACCCGGCCGAGCCGAACCGACCGCCCAGCATTCGCTCGATCTCGGCCTCGGCGTCGCGGCGGTCGGGGCTGATCGCCACCCCCTTGCCGGCGGCCAGACCGTCCGCCTTGATCACATAGGGCGGCTTGAAGACCGACAGGGCCTCCTTGGCGTCCTTGACCCGGTCGTAGACGCCGTAGTGGGCGGTCGGGATTTCATTCCGCTCCAGGAAGGCCTTCGAGAAGGCCTTTGAGGTCTCCAGCTGCGCCGCCTTGGCGCTGGGACCGAAGCAGGGGATGCCGGCCGCGTTCAGCAGATCCGCCAGGCCTGCCCCCAGAGCGATCTCTGGGCCTACGACGACAAGGCCGACCTTCAGTTCCCGCGCCAGCCGGGCCAGTCCCTCGGCGTCGTCGGCCTTCACGTCGGGCACGCACTCCGCGACCTTGGCGATGCCGGGATTTCCGGGTGCGCAGAACAGCCGATCGACTAACGGCGATTGCCGCATTTTCCAGGCCAGGGCGTGTTCGCGCCCTCCCGATCCGACCAGCAGGATATCCATGCGCGCGGAATGGCCGTGGATGGCGACAGGGTCAAGCACTCGCGTAAGCGCAACGTCGTTGCGAAAACCTCACCGGGCTTTCATCGCCGATCCGACGAGGGTCAGCCAAGCACGCCGGAAACCAGATAGACGACGACGCCGAGCATGCAGATCAGCCCCAGGATGACCCAAGGCGCCAGCGGGGCGTTTCCGCTGCGTCGCGACAGGTCGCGCTCGCGAGGGTCTTCTTCGTCGCGAGGCGGGATGCGGTCTTCGGCCATGGTGCAGCTTATATAGGCAGAATGCGGCGGTTTCCGCACCCCTTCGGCGCCGCTACAGTCGCCCCATGACCGACGACTACGTTTTCGCAGGCCCTGCCGACGCCGAACCCGCTCCGGCCCGTGACAACAACCCGCCCCTGTCGATCTCGGAGCTCTCGTTCGCCCTGAAGCGCACGCTTGAGGACCGATTTGGCCATGTCCGCCTGCGGGGCGAGGTGTCGAAGGTCAATCGCCACGCATCCGGCCACATCTATCTGACGCTGAAGGACGACAAGTCCGCCATCGACGGCGTGGTTTGGAAGGGATCAGTCCGCGGCCTCGGCGTCCAGCCGGAGACGGGCCTGGAAGTCATCGTCACCGGTAAGATAACCTCCTATCCGGCCCGCTCGTCGTACCAGATCGTGATCGAATCGATGGAGGCGGCCGGCGCCGGCGCGCTGCTCGCCCAACTCGAACGGCTGAAGGTCAAGTTGAACGGCGAGGGCCTGTTCGAGCCGGCGCGCAAGAAACCGATCCCCTTCTACCCCCGCACGATCGGGGTCATCACCAGCCCGACCGGCGCGGTGATCCGCGACATCCTGCATCGGATCGCCGAACGCTGGCCCTGCCGCGTCATCGTCTGGCCGGTGGTGGTCCAGGGCGACGCCGCCTGCGGTCAGGTCGGAAACGCGATTCGCGGCTTCGACGCCATGCGATCCGATGGTCCCATCCCCCGTCCCGAGCTCCTGATCGTGGCGCGCGGCGGCGGATCCGTCGAGGACCTCTGGTGCTTCAACGACGAGGGTCTGGCCCGCACCGTCGCGGCGGCCTCCATCCCGATCATCTCGGCCGTGGGGCACGAGACCGACACCACCCTGATCGACTTCGTCTCGGACCGCCGCGCCCCCACCCCGACCGGCGCCGCAGAACTGGCCACGCCGGTGCTGGCCGACCTGCGCGCCTTCGTCACCGATCTGGAGCGGCGTCTGGACCGCGCGGGGGCTCGCCTGCTGGAGGACCGTCGCGTCCGCCTGCGCTCCGTCGCGCGGGGCCTGCCCGCCCGACCAGAGGAACTGGTCGCCCTCGCCCAGCAGCGGCTCGACCATGCCTCCAGCCGCCTCGCCTCGGGCCTGAACCGCAACACCGAACTGCATCACCGCCGGCTCGTCACGGCGAGCGGCAGCTTCTCACCCGCTCTGCTGGACCGCGCCCTCGAACAGCGCACAGCTCGCCTCGAAGGCCAGTCCGCCCGCCTCATGGCGGCGCTGGCCGCGAACGCGGCGGTGCACGAGCGTCGCCTGCTGAGGGTCGCCGGTCGCCTTTCGCTGGACCCGATCCACCGCCGTCTCGACCAGCGCGCATCCCGGCTGGAGGGAATCGACGCCCGCCTGTCCCGCCCGATCCCCCAGTCGTTGGAACGCGCGGAGACCCGCCTTGCCGCCCTCGCCCGCGCGTTGGCCACCCTCGACCCGAAGCGGCCCAAGCCCGGCTTCGCCCGCATCGACGACGAGTCCGGCGCCATGGTGTCGTCCGCCGCCGCTCTGGCGCCGGGACAGGCAGTGACCCTGGTCTTCCCCGATGGCTCGAAGGGCGCACGCATCGAGGGCGAGGCGCCCGTGCGGCCCAGGCCGGTCGCCAAACCTAGGGCGGCGCCGGAGGGACAGGGCGATCTCTTCTGAATGTCTCCTCCCCATCGCGACGCGACAGAGAAGAGACGAGGCGCTATCCTCAACGCCATGACCTCCGCTCCCTCCCCCGCGACCCTCCATTACGGCGACGGCGAGTTCGCCGTGCTTAAGCCTGGCCCGTTCGTCCTGTGCGCCGTCTCCGGCAAACCCATCCCGCTGGAAATCCTCCGCTACTGGTCCGTCGAGCATCAGGAGCCCTATTTCGGCCCGACGGAAGCCCTCTCGCGGATGGTCGATCAGTGAACCGCTCCCGGCGCCGCCTGATCCTGGGCGCCGGCGCCGCCTCGCTGACCGGTTCCGCCCTCGCCCAGTCGAACGACGGCCTGACCCTCAACGGCCGCTTCGTCCAAGGCGGCTTCATCATGGGCCGCGCCGGGCCGCGCGCCATGGTCTTCGTCGACGGCGAAGCCCTGACCACGGCCTCGGCCGCCGGCCTTTTCGTGGTCGGGCTCGACCGAGAGGCCCCACCCTCTGTCCAACTCGAAGTGCGCAGCCGGGGCCAGATCGCCCGCCGCACCCTGGCCGTCGCCCGAGGGACCTTCCCCTCCACCCGCATCAACGGCCTGCCCCAGTCGACAGTCGAGCCCACCGATCCGGTCCTGATCGCCCGGATCCAGCAGGAGATCGCGCTCAAGACCGAGGGCTTCGCCAGCCGCACTGACGCCGACGACTTTCGCTCCGGCTTCACCTGGCCGCTCGACAGTTATCGCGTCACCAGCCTGTGGGGCTCGCAGCGCGTCCTCAACGGCACGCCGGCCCGGCCTCACTATGGTATTGATCTAGCCGCGCCCGCCGGCACGCCGATCCGCGCCCCGGCCAACGGTGTCGTGACCCTCGCCCGGTCCGGCATGCATTTCGAGGGCGGTCTGACGCTGATCGACCACGGCCAGGGGTTGATCAGCGCCTATCTTCATCAGTCGCGAATCGCTGTTCTGCCCGGCCAGCGGGTCGCGCGCGGCGACGTTATCGGACGCGTCGGCATGAGCGGCCGCGCCACTGGGCCCCACCTGTGCTGGCGCATGAAGTGGCGCGACCGCAACTGCGACCCGTCGTTGCTTGTCGGCCAGTCCGCTCCGGAAAACGCCTAGTTCTTACGGCCACGCTTTGCTTGTGCGTGGACCTCTCGGGGCTTTGGTCCTAGCATTGACGGCTTGACCGCCTTGGGGGCGGAGCTCGGCCTTTCAAACTCTATGTCCGCCCTTCAATCGCTCAACATCCTGCTGGTCGACGACAATCAGCACATGCGAGCCATCACGTCCGCCATTCTCCAGTCCGCCGGCATCCGCAACATCCGCGAAGTGTCGGACGGCGCCATGGCGCTTGAGGCCCTGCGCGATCACGCCGTTGATCTGGCCATCGTCGATTTCAACATGTTCCCGCTCGATGGGGTCGAATTTACCCGCTTAGTCCGCAACAGCCCAGACAGCGCCAACCCCTATCTGCCGATCATCATGATGACCGGCCATTCGGAGAAGCACCGCGTGGTCGAGGCGCGCGACGCGGGAGTCACCGAATTCGTGGTCAAGCCGATCACCGCCAAGGCCGTGTTCGACCGCATCCAGGCCGTGATCCTGCGCCCCCGCCCGTTCGTAAAGACCGACGACTATTTCGGTCCGGACCGCCGCCGAACCGCGATGGCGCTTAGCTACAAGGGGCCGCGCCGTCGCTTGACCGACACGCCGGAAGCCGTGGGCGGAACCAGCAACGCCACCGAGGTCTAACGCCGCGTCAACGCTTGCCATCTATCGGCCAGTCGTCCGAGACCGCACTTCTTTCCGATTGCGTAGGTTGGCGCGGCGCGCACCGCTGACGCCCGCATCGGTTATCTGGCAGTCCTGCAGGTAAAACCGCGCGGGCGCGTCACGACTCCCGCGACAGAGCGCTGTACACCTTGTCCGGCCAGCGTTTGTGAACCCAGAACCAGTCGACCGGATGCTCCCGCACCCGCTCCTCGACGAAGGTGGTGACCGCCTGCACGCCCCGCGCGATGTCTCCGGCGCGGTCGCCCGTGTTCTGAAGCTCGATCGGCTCATGTGCCGTCACCCGGAACCGCACGCCGGGCAGCCGCACCACCGACATCGGCTGCAGCACTGTCCCGAACCTGAGCGCCAGCCGGCTGGGCCCCGGGGCCGCGTTCACCGGCTGGCCGAAAAATACGACCTCCGGGCCCTCGGAAAACTTCTGATCGTTCATCAGGGCGACGCTCTCGCCTCGCGCCATTCCCGCCAGCAGTTCACGCGCCCCGTCCCCGCCCTTGGGGGCGAACAGCTTCACGCCATAGCGGGCCCGCGCCGCGATGATCTGGGCGTCGACATAGGGGTTGTTGGCCGCGCGGTAGGTCACCTGCACCGGGATGCCCGAGGCGACGAGCACGGCCGCCATGGTCTCGATGTTGGCCATGTGGCCTGAGACGAAGACGACCGGCCTGCCGAACGCCCGGATCGCTTCGAGCCGCTCGGCCCCGACGATGTCGATCCGTCCGGACGCCGGGGTCAACCGGTCCATGATCGCGGTCTCGGCGAAGGTCCGCCCGGTCTGCTCCCACTGCGCGACAGCCAGCCGCCGGCGGTCGTCCTCGCTCATCTCGGGGAAGGCGATCCGCAGGTTCCGCATGACGACCTTGTGGGTGCCCACCAGCGGCCCCAGCGTCCTCAGAACCCAGCCGCCGAAGTTCGACGCCGCCTCCAGCCCGATCAGACGCATCAGACCGATGAAGCCGGCGAACGCCGCCGCCTCCAGCCGCCAGATCAGGTCCTGGCGCAGGCTGACCTTGCGGTCGTCACCAGGCAATCGTGAGCCCGCCGTCCACCACCAGAGTCTGGCCGTTCACATAAGACCCGGCTTTCGAGCACAGATAGACGGCCGTGCCCGCGATCTCGTCCGGCTGGCCGATGCGCTTCATCGGGTTCGGCTCGACCGTGACCTTCAGCACCTCTTCGTTCTCCCACAGGTAGCGGGCGAAGTCGGTCTGGATGAGGCCGGGGGCGATGCAGTTGACCCGTACGTTCGACGGCCCCCACTCGACGGCCAGGTTCCGCGCCAGCTGCATGTCAGCCGCCTTCGACACATTGTACGCGCCGATCAGGGCGTTGCCGCGCAGGCCGCCGATGGACGAAATGATGACGATCGCCCCGTCCTTCCGCGCGATCATCTGCGGCGACACCATCTGGGTCAGCCAGTGATTGGCCAGGACGTTGTTGTGGAAGATCTTCTCGAACTGCTCGTCGGCGATCCCCGCCATCGGCCCGGCGTAGGGGTTGGACGCCGCGTTGCAGACCAGGATGTCGATCTGGCCCCAGGCGGCGTTGGTCTCGTCGACCAGCCGCTGCAGGTCTTCCTTGGACGCGATGTTCGCCGGAATGGCCATCGCCCGGCCCTCGCCGAACTTCGCATTGATCTCGTTGGCGACCTCTTCGCAGGGCCCGGCCTTGCGCGAGGAGATGACGACTTTCGCGCCGTGCTCGGCCATTCGCTCGGCGATCGCCTTGCCGATGCCCTTGGACGAGCCGGTGATGATGGCGACCTTGCCGGTCAGATCGAACAATTCCATGCGTATCCCCTGATTTCGGCGCGGATTCATCGGCCGCGCCCTAGCCGTTTCGTCCTGATACCCCGATACTCGGCCGATTCCATCCGGGAAGACGGACATAGCCGTTCCCATGCGCGCACTGACCAACGGTTTTCTGTTCTTCGGCTACGTCTTCCTCGCGATGACGGTCGGCGCCTTCCTGTGGCGCGCGGGCCTCGGCATCGGCCCGGGCGTCGCCGCGACGTTTGGCGTCCTCGGGGTCCTGACGGCGGTCCACGCCATCTTCACCGGCATCGGCGAGAGGAAGGCCCTGCGCGCCGAGATCGGCCAGGTGCGTGAGGCGCACCGCCTTCTGGCTGACGCCATGGAGCAGACCCAGACCGCGCTCGGCGACCTCGCCTCCGCCATCGAGGCCGGCGCCCTGTCGCGCACCGACGAACTGACCGGCGAGGTCCGCATGCTGGAGGACTTGATCCAGCAGATGAGCCTGTCGATCGACGAGCGCCTGAAGGTCGCGCCCATGGTCGCCCCCGACAGCGCCGAGGCCCGCCGCTACCAGCAGTCCAATCTGCTCCTTAAGACCGTTCACGACGCCCTGTCGGAGAACCGCGTCGACCTCTACCTGCAGCCGGTCGTGACTCTGCCCCAGCGCCGGACCGTCTTCTATGAAAGCTTCACCCGCCTTCGCGACCAGACCGACCGGGTCATGATGCCGGCCGAATACCTGTCCGCCGCCGAGAGCGAGGGCTTGGTCCCGGCCATCGACAACCTTCTGCTGTTCCGCTGCGCCCAGATCGTGCGCCGTCTGGCGCGTCAGGACAGGAAGGTCGGGGTCTTCTGCAACGTCGCCCTGTCCTCGCTGGGCGACGAGACCTTCTTCCCGCAGTTCCTCGAGTTCCTCTCCGAAAACCGCGACCTGAACCAGGCCCTCATCTTCGAGCTGGGTCAGGCGACCTTCGACGCGCGCGGCGCGGTCGAGGCGCGCAACATGGCCAAACTGGCCGACCTCGGCTTCCGCTTCTCGATCGACAAGGTCCAGACCCTCGATCTCGACTTCAACGACCTGCAGCGCTCGGACGTCCGCTTCATCAAGGTCGCCGCCGACCTGCTGATCGAACAGCTTCTGGACCTGGACGGCGGATCGCCGATTCCATCCCTGCGCGACATCCAGGCCGCCGACTTCGCTCAGCTGACCCGACGCTACGGCATCGAGGTCATCGCCGAGAAATGCGAATCGGAACGTCAGATCGTCGATATTCTCGAGCTGGACGTCGCCATGGGTCAGGGCCACCTCTTCGGAGAACCGCGCGCCATCAAGGAAGCGGTGCTGGCGGAGACCGACCCGCCCGCCGACTTCGTCCGCTCCACACTGATTTCGGCCGAGAAGCGCAGGCGCTACGCCTGACGCCCGCATCGGTCAGATGAAGCTGGCCGTGACCGTATAGGCGAAGTTGTAGGTCCCGCTCGCCAGCCCAGCGGCGGTGAAAACATCCATGCCCAAGGTGAAGCTGCCGGTCCCGAGCAGCCCGAGGGGTTTCAAATCGAAGGTCATGCTGGACGCCGGCGCCGGCATGGAGCCGGTGGCCATCAGGATGTTGCCGGTGACCGAGCCGACATAGAATTTGGTGATCTGCGCGTCGCTGCTGGGCACGGGCTGGATCGTCACTCGGACCTGGCGCACGGCGCACAGCCCATTCAGATTGAGAAAGCCGCACGAAATGGTGACGGTCGGCGGCGTCACACCGGCGCTGGAAATGCGGATGCCGTTGCCCGAGGTCTTGGTGACAGATCCGGCGGTGCTGACGGTGAAACTGGTCGCGGTAGTGCCGCGGACCATCGTCCCGAGCGCGGGCGCGACCGCGGGCGTCTGCGAAATCTGGATCTGGGCCGCGGCGCTTGATGGCGCGCCAAGGACGCAGGCGGCGGCCGCCGCGATGACGGCGGGCGCGGCCAGTTTCACGATCGGAGAAGCGTCGGCGCGATGTCCCATGGCGATGCTTTTCTCACGCCGTGATTGCCAAACCGTTCATCCCTGACGGGAAACGTCAGCCGACGTCCATCACCAAGCAGGTGGAAGTCGCCGTCGCATAGAGCTTGCCGTCCACGCCCCTCATCTCGGCCTCGGCGAACGCCGCCCGCCGACCGCTCTGCACGATCCGGCCCTCGGTGATCACCGGCGTGCCCTCGGTCAGGGCGCGATGGAAGACCGTCTTGAGCTCGAGCGAGGTATAGACCTGCCCCGGTTTCAGCATCGAGTGGACGACACAGCCGCAGGCCGAATCGAGCAGGGTTGCGATATAGCCGCCGTGGACGGTGCCGATAGGGTTGTAGACCGCATGCGTCGGCGTGCTCTCGAACCGCACCAGTCCCTCCTCCACATGCGTGAGCCGGAAGCCGAGCGTCTCCGCGATCGGCGCGGCATTGCCGTTCTGGAAGCCCAGTTTTAGCTGTTCGATACCCGAGAGATGGGCGAGCGAGCGAAGATCGGTCATGGCGACGATTCCGGGAGAGGTCCGTCTACAATAAGGACTGTCTTTCTGCAGGCAAGCAAAAGGGGCGCGCCTTCACAGACGCACCCCTCGAAATCCCCGCGTCGTTGTGGAGCTTAGAGACCCGGCAGCTTGAACCCGCTTGAGCGACGCGGCGCGATCACGATGGAGCTCTGCGTCCCGGTGAGGGCCTGCAGGCGCGCATTCTCGCTGGCGGCGTCGATGGTCACCGCGCCCTGAGCGGTCTGGGTTTGGGTGGGGGCTTGCGAAGCCGCGTCGTCACGACGCCAGAACAGGATGCGGTTGGCGAAGCTTTCTTCCTTGTGCGCCAGGTCGCCGAACTCGTCGTCGATGACATAACGAGCCAGCGGATCGGCGCGGTCGGCGCCGGCGGCGAGGACCAGCGCCTGTTCGCCCGGCGTGCGGGTGATGGCTTGACGCTGACCCAACAGGATCTGACGCGCGGCGCTTTCCGGAGCCAGTTCCTGCGGGCGCGGCTGGCCGGGAGCCGGCGGACGCAGACCGTACTCCGGCGGCACGGTCAGCGGGGCGGAGGACACGGTCAGGAACTCGTCCGGCACGACCTTGGTCAGGCCGATGGACTGGCGCAGGCCACCGCAGGCGGTAAGCGCGACGGCCGAAACGGCGATGGCGGAAACGGTCAGGATACGTGACGTCAGGTGGGGGGCGGTTCGCATGGGTCGGTTCGGCTCCGGCGCGATCGTGCGCCCAGGTCAGACGAGTGTTCAGGCAAGGGAAAGAGCGGGTGATTACGCCTTTTCGGGGGCCGCGCCAACGGCATGCTTCCGCTCCGACATCACGCTGTCGAGAATCAGCAGCAGGACGCCGATGGTGATCGCGCTGTCTGCGACGTTGAAGACCCAGGGAAAAACCCCCGTGCCCGAGAAATCGATGAAGTCCACGACGTAGCCGTACTGGATGCGGTCGATGGCGTTGCCGATCGCTCCGCCGATCACCAGACCGATGGCCGAGACCAGGGTGCGACGCTCAGCCTTCGTCGCCCACCACGCCAGGGCGCCCGCCACCAGGATCGAGAAGAAACTCAGCGCCCACCGCGCCGCGCCGCCTCCGAACAGGCCGAAGCTGACTCCCGTGTTCTCGACGTAGGAGAAGTTCAGGATCGGCGGCGCAATGAACACGCGGCCGACCTCGCGCAGGCTCAGGCCTTCCAGCATCCAGTATTTGGTCAGTTGATCCAGGACGATGACGACGAGGGCGAATCCGTAGGCCGCCCAGGCGATACGAGGAATTTTCATGCGGGTTCGGTTAGCAGGCGAAATCGTCCACGCCAACGTCGCTGTCGTCGCGACCGCCCGAGCCTTCTCCTACGTCAACTCCGTTCGAGGTTAGGGTTATGCAAAAGAACCCGCAGGGAGATACGTGATGTCCGACGTCGACCACCGCCTGATGACGCTGAAATCCTCGCTGCGCGAGACCCGGGTCGGGCCCGATCCCGCGCCGTCCGACCTGGCCGAGGGCGAGGTTCTTCTGGCGCTGGACCGGTTTTCCCTGACAACCAACAATATCACCTACGCCGCCTATGGCGACGCCATCGGCTACTGGAAGGTCTTCCCGACCGGCGATCCCGCCTGGGGTATGATGCCCGTGTGGGGTTTCGCCGACGTCGCCGCCTCTCGCGCTGAGAGCGTCGAGGTCGGGGCCCGCGTCTTCGGCTACTTCCCAATGGCCGACACGCTTCTGGTCCAGGCCGAGAAGATCAGCCGGGGCGGTTTCGCCGACGCTTCGCCCTGGCGAAAGGCCGTGCCCGATATCTACAATCGCTACGTCCTGTGCGCGGCCGACCGCAACTACGACAAGGCGCTGGAGAACCCCGAGGCCCTGTTTCGCCCCCTGTTCATCACCTCCTACACGGCCGTCGATTTCCTGCGCGACGCCGGCTTTTTCGGCGCCAAGCGGGTCGTGGTCTCCAGCGCGTCTTCGAAGACCGCCTACGGCTCCGCCCACTGTCTGGCGAACGACGACGTCGAGGTCATCGCCCTGACCGGCGCCCGCAACCGCCCCTTCGTCGAGGGTCTGGGCGTTTACGACGCCGTCCACGGCTATGAACAGGTGGAGGCCCTGCCGAACGACCGACCGACACTCTACCTCGACCTCGCCGGCGACCGCGAACTGCGCCGCCGCATCCACGTTCGTCTCGGCGACGCCCTGAGATACGATTGTCTGGTCGGCTCCACGCAGAGCGACGCATTCACCGAAAACGATCCCGAACTGGTCGGGCCGAAACCCGTCTTCTTCTTCGCCGCCACCTGCCTGGACCAGCACCGCGAGCGTGGGACTCTGCACGCCTTCTACGACCGCTTCCTGTCGGATCAGAAAGCCTTCTTCGAGCGTGTCGTCGACCCGGCCTCGCCCTGGATCCGCATCGTCGAGCACCACGGGTTCGCCGCCATCGCCGATGTGGTCCGCGACCTGGCCGACGGCGTGTCCGACCCGGCGGAAGGCGCGATCGGAGTGATCTCCCGCTAGCCCTCAAGCAGCAGCCGGGCCATATGCAGCGCATGACCTTGCCCCACGCCCTGCCTCGTCTCTCCACCGTCGCCGACGACTACGACGTCCTGCTGTGCGATGTCTGGGGCGTGATCCACAACGGCCGCGAGAGCTGGCCCGAGGCGTGCGACGCCCTGACGAAGTTCAACGAGCAGGGCGGCCACGTCGTTCTGATCTCCAACTCTCCGCGCCCCTCGCACGACGTGGTGGCCCAGCTGGACGGTCTCGGCGTCCCGCGCTCGAGCTGGAAGGCCTTCGTCACTTCGGGCGACGCGACCCGGATGGAGCTGGCCCGTCGCGCCCCCGGCCCGGCCCTGATCATCGGGCCGGCCCGCGATGACATCCTCTATGAGGGTCTCAATCTCGACCGGGTGGATAAGGTCGCCGACGCCGCCTTCCTGTCCGTCACCGGCATGATCGACGACGAAACCGAGACGCCCCAGCACTATTTCGAACAGCTGTCGCAGGCCGCCGAGCGCGAACTGGAGCTGATCTGCGCCAACCCGGACCGCATCGTTCAGCGCGGCGACACGATCATCTACTGCGGCGGCGCCTTGGCCGACCTCTACGAATCTCTCGGCGGCCGCGTGACCATGGCCGGCAAGCCCTATGCCCCGATCTACGCCCTCTCGCTCGCCGAGGCGGAAAAGTTGATGGGTCGTCCCGTCGACCGCTCCCGCGTTCTCTGCATCGGCGACGGGGTGATCACCGACGTCCTCGGCGCCAACCAGCAGGCGCTTGACTGCCTGTTTATCGCCCAGGGCATCCACGGCGACGCCGCACGTGGCGACGACGGCGCAATCGATCCGCTTCGCGCCGCCGCCCTCCTGGCGCCCGAGACCGCCTACGCCCGCTACGCGGCCCTGGACCTGAAATGGTAGTTCTCGCCAAATCGGCGAAGCGCGTCTAACACCGCCCCATGAACACCGGACCTCACCCCTCGGGCGGCTATATCCTCGAAGAACTCTCGCCCGGCATGGTGGCCGTCAAGGACGTGACCATCACCGAGGACCGGATCCAGCAGTTCGCCGAAGCCTCCGACGACTTCAATCCCGTCCATATGGACGAGGCCTTTGCGTCCAAGACCGCCTATCGCGGCCGGATCGCCCACGGCCTGCTTTCGGCCAGCTTCGGCTCGGCCGTGGTCGGCACGATCCTGCCGGGCGCCGGCGCCATCTACCTGTCGCAGTCGCTCGCCTTCCATAAGCCGGTCCGCATCGGCGACGTCGTGCGCGCTCAGATCACCGTCGCCTCCGTCGATCCCGAATCCGCCCGCGTCGTCCTGCGCACCGAAGGCTATGTGAACGACGAGATGATCATGGAGGGCGAGGCGACCGTGCGCGTCCCCCGCCGCCGCCGTCCCGCCAAGGACTGATCGAGGCCTTCGCCTTGGCAATCGACATCATCCGCCATTGGCGCGACCTGCCCGCCTCCCAGCGGGGCGCGGCGGCCGCCTTGGGCGCCTTCGATGGCGTCCATCGCGGGCACCAGGCCGTTATCGCCTCTGCTAAGTCGGCCGCCGACCGTCTGAACGCCCCCCTCGCCGTCGTCAGCTTCGACCCGCACCCGCGCCGCTGGTTCCAGCCCGACGCCGCCCCTTTCCGCCTGATGAGCCCCGCCCAGATGGCCCACGCCCTTGAGCCGCTCGGCGTCGATCGCCTCTACCTCCTGGCCTTTGACGCCGATATGGCCGCCATGTCGGATGAGGCCTTCGCGGTCGAAGTCCTGTCAGGCGGCCTGGGCCTCACCCACGCCTCGGTCGGATTTGACTTCACCTACGGCAAGGGCCGCACCGGCTCGCCCGAAGCGCTCGCCCGCGTCGGCCGCGAGTTGGGCTTCTCTGTGGTCGTCACCCCTCGCGTCGACGACGCTGGCGGCCTGAAACTTTCCTCAAGCGCCGTGCGCGAGGCCCTGAACGCCGGCGACATGGCCCGCGCCGCCGCCATCCTGGGCCGGCCCTTCGCCATCGAGGGCGAGGTCGTCCACGGCGACAAGCGCGGCCGCACCATTGGCGTCCCGACCGCCAATGTCCGCCTCGGCGACTACATGCGCCCAGCCTACGGGGTCTATGCCACCCGCACCCGCCTGCCCGACGGCCGCGTCATCGACGGCGTCGCCAACCTGGGCGTCCGTCCCATGTTCGAGATCGCCCAGCCCCTTTTGGAGGTCTGGCTGTTCGACTTCGCCGAGGACCTCTACGGCCAGACCATCGCAACCGAACTGGTCGCCCTGCTGCGCGGCGAAATGAGTTTCGACGGCCTCGACGCCCTCAAGGTCCAGATCGACGCCGATGCGGCGGCGGCAAGGGCGATCCTGGCCGCCTGACGGGTCAGCCCGCCGCCTCGGCCACCGCCATCAAGGTGTCGTGAAGCGAGGTCGTGCCGTCGATGATGTCGTCGACCTTCCAATTCGGCCCCTCGCGGACCAGCTTCAGCTTCAAGGTCTTCTGCTCGCCCATGTTGGTGAAAGCGACATTGGCTTCCGCGGCATTGGGGTCCGCCTGGGCCACGGCGGTCGACCGCACCACGAAGTCGGCCTGGTCCTGGCAGGCGCAGAAGGGGTCGTAGTTCAGGGTCGGGACCTCGCCGTTGGCTGCCCGGACGTCCGCACCGATCAGGGCGTTCATGGTGCGCGAGAACATCGGGTCCTGCCCCGGCGGCGGGTTTTCACCCTGCACGCCGCCACCAACATACTGGGCGTAGATCATCCGCACGAAGGCCTCCGGCCCCTCGCCCGCCGCCGCATAGACCTGATCCCGCGACACGGGCCCGGTCGGCGCCGTCGCCCCCGCCGTGGCGGAAGCGGAGGCCGAGGCGGGCTCTTTCGCCTCCTTCCCCTGCGAACAGGCCGCCAGCACCAGGGCGGCCGAAACCATCATCAGACTGCGCATTGTCGGTCTCCAGTTCATTGGGCTTTCGCGGCCCGGGCTTCGGCGATCCAGGCGGTCATCGACTGGGCCAGCGGCTGTTGCGGGAACTCGACCGTCTGGTCGCGCACGATGTCGTCGATCTTCCAGTCCCCGTCCTCCTTGACCAGCTTGTAGGTCTGGGTCCGCGTCTCGACCGGCTCGGCCATGGTCCAGGTCATCACCACCGTCACGTCCGCCCGATCGGCGGAGACCGCCCCCGGCGTGACGCGGGTCAATCGCATGCCGCCGTCGTCCTGACAGTCGCAGATGGGGTCGGATTCGAAATAGGCGTATTCGCCGGGCTCGCCCAGCGCCTCGGTCTCGGCGATCAGCGCCCTCGTGCGCGCGGACCACATCGAAGGGACTTCAACCTCGGGCGCGTCCGGGTCCTCGTTGCGGACGGCGGTGCCGCCCTGCTCCGTCAGATACAGCGACCGCACGAAGGCCTCCGGCGTCTGTCCCGTCGCCGGAGCCTCGGCCGCCGTCGCCGGCGCCCCGGCCTTGTCCTCGGGCTGCGAACAGGCCGCCAGCGCCAGTACGGCCGCGCCCAGCATCCACACCTTCATCGTCATCCGCCAGCCTTCAGCTCTGCGGTCGAGGCGATCAGCCCCTCGACCATGTTTGGCTGGCCGTACATGGTCGCTCCCGGTCCCCAGACGATGTCGTCGATGGCCCAATGCCCGCCCTCGCGCACCAGTTTCAGCGTCTGGCTGACCGTCACGGGCGGCTCGCCGTTGACGAAGGTCACCGCCGCATCGGCGCTGTCGGTGCCCGTCGGGGTCACCGTCAGGGCCGTGATGTGCAGCTTTAGCCAGTCCTGACAATTGCAGACGGGGTCGAAGCCCAGATAGCCGACGCCCTCGGCCGCCTCATAATTCGCATCCCACAGCGCCTGCGTTCGCGCCGACCACTCGCCGCCGATCATCCCGGACTGCACGTTCGGATCGTCGTGGTAGTTGGCATAGAGAGCGCGCACGAAGGCCTCGGCCCCCTCCGCCTGCGCTGCCGTTGTCGCGGTCGCCGCAGGCGGGGCCGCACTCTCCGCCGGCTTGGCGTCACACCCCGCCAGTGACCCCGCCGCAAGCACCGCCCAAGCCAGCCCGGTCATCCTGATCCGCATAGCCCATCCTCCCGTTTGCCGATGACGGTAGCGCATGCCGCCGTTTTTCCCAGCCCGCGCACGTTGCGACCGTCCCGCGCGACACGCCAGCCACAGTTCCTGATCAAGCGGGTGGCGCCCGCCACGCCGCCTCTGCTAGACCCCGTCCACGATGACTGTTCGCGTCCTTCCGCGCCCGATTTCGATTAGCCGCCCGGCGTAGCGCCGCAGGGGGTTCCCCCGCGCACGCCGGGTTCGATGCCGAAGACGCGAACGATCACTCTTAGGATTGCCGAGACCACCATGGCCGACGACGCCCAAACTCCCGATTCCCCGACCTCGCGCGACTATCGCGACACGGTCTTCCTGCCCGAGACCCCCTTCCCGATGCGCGGCGGCCTGCCCCAGAAGGAGCCGCTGATCCTCGAGCAGTGGGGCGACCTCTACGGCAAGCTGCGCGCCCGGCGTCAGGCCGAAAAGGCGCCGTTGTACGTCCTCCACGACGGCCCGCCCTACGCCAACGGCGACATCCACATCGGCCACGCCCTGAACAAGACGCTGAAAGACTTCGTGGTCCGGTCGCGCTTTCTGCTCGGCTACGACGTCGACTTCGTGCCCGGCTACGACTGCCACGGCCTGCCGATCGAGTGGAAGATCGAAGAGGAGTTCCGCGCCAAGGGCCGCCGCAAGGACGAGGTCTCCAAGGCCGAATTCCGCGCCGCCTGCCGCGCCTATGCCGGCAAATACATCGACACCCAGACCGGCCAGTTCAAACGCCTGGGCATCGTCGGCGACTGGGACAACCGCTACGCCACCATGGACTTCACGTCCGAGGCGACGATCGTCGCCGAGTTCCACAAGTTCAAGAACACGGGCCAGCTCTATCGCGGTTCCAAACCCGTCATGTGGTCGCCGGTCGAGCGTACGGCCCTGGCCGACGCCGAGATCGAGTACCACGACCACGTCTCGCCCACGATCTGGGTGAAATTCCCGGTCACGGGCGCCTCGGACGACCATCCGGATGATTTGCTGGCCTTCCGCTCGGCGACGCCGTCGATCGTCATCTGGACCACCACGCCCTGGACGATCCCGGCCAACCGGGCGATCAGCTACGGCCCCGAGATCGCCTATGGCCTGTACGAGGTGACGGCCATGGAGACCGGGCTGGAGTTCGAGCCTTGGGCCGCGCCCGGCGACCGGCTGATCGTCGCCGACAAGCTGGCGGAAGAGGTCTTCAAGGCCGCGAAGATCGCTGCCTGGACCCGCGTCTACGACATCAATCCGTCCGGCCTCGAATGCGCTCACCCGCTGGCGGCGCTCGACCCCGGCTACGGCTTCTCCGTTCCCCTGCTCTCGGGCGACCATGTCACCGACGACGCGGGTACGGGCTTCGTCCACACCGCCCCCGGCCACGGCGCCGACGACTTCGAGGTCTGGAAGGCCCACGGTCATCACGAAGTGCCCGACACCGTCGACCCCGACGGCGCCTACTACCCCTCCGTGCCCCTGTTCGCGGGCCTCAAGGTCCTCGAGACCGAGGGCAAGAAGACCGGCAAGTTCGGCCCTGCCAACGGCGCGGTGATGGAAAAGCTGATCGAGGCCGGAAACCTGCTTGCGCGCGGCCGGCTGGAGCATTCCTACCCCCACTCCTGGCGCTCCAAGGCCCCCGTCATCTTCCGCAACACGCCCCAGTGGTTCATCCGCATGGATCAGCCGCTGAAGTCCGGCGACACCCTGCGCGAGACGGCGCTGAAGGCCATCGACGACACCGCGTTCCATCCGGCGGCGGGCAAGAACCGCATCCGCTCGATGGTCGAGGGTCGCCCCGACTGGTTGATCAGCCGCCAGCGCGCCTGGGGCACGCCGCTCGCCATGTACGTCGACAAACACACGGGCCAGCCGCTGAACGACCCGGAGGTCGACGCCCGCATCGTCGCAGCGGTCTCGCAGGGCGGCGCCGACGCCTGGTTCACCGCGTCCGACGCCGACTTCCTGGGCGCCCACGATCCGGCCCGGTTCGAGAAGGTCGAGGACATCGTCGACGTCTGGTTTGACTCGGGTTCGACCCACGCCTTCACCCTGGACCCGCGCACGCCCGAGCATGGCTATACGGGCGATCACCCTGCCCACTGGCCCGCCGACCTTTATCTGGAAGGCTCCGACCAGCATCGCGGCTGGTTCCAGTCGTCCCTGCTGGAAGGCTGCGGCACGCGCGGCCGCGCCCCGTTCAAGGCGGTGCTGACCCACGGCTTCACCCTGGACGAGAACGGGGAGAAGATGTCGAAGTCCAGGGGCAACACGACCGACCCCCTGACCATCATCAAGGAGAGCGGGGCCGACATCCTGCGTCTGTGGGTCGCCCTGGTCGACTATTCGGACGACCAGCGGATCGGCAAACAGATCCTCCAGACCACGGTCGACGCCTACCGTAAGCTGCGGAACACTGTCCGCTATCTGCTGGGCGCCCTCTCGGACTTCGACGAGGCCGAACGCGTCGCCTACGCCGACATGCCGCCGCTGGAGAAGTTCATCCTCCATCGCCTGCACGAACTGGATGGTCAGGTCCGCTCGGCCTACCAAGGCTACCGCTTCCAGGACGTCGTCCGCCCGGTGCTGGAGTTCTGCTCCAACGACCTCTCGGCGCTCTATTTCGACATCCGCAAGGACAGCCTCTACTGCGACCGCCCCGACGCCATCCGTCGTCGTGCCGCCCGCACGGTGATGCACGAGGTCTTCGTCCGCCTGACCGCCTGGCTGGCCCCGCTGACGCCCTTCACCATGGAAGAGGCCTGGACGACCCTCTACCCCGAGGGCGACACCAACTGCGGCCGCGTGATACCGCAGACGCCAGATCAATGGCGGAACGCGGAAGAGGCCGCGCGGTGGGCTTCGGTTCAGTCGGTTCTGGAAGTCGTCAACGACGCCCTCGAAGCCGCCCGTCGCGAAAAGACCATCGGCGGAGCGTTGGACGCCTGGCCGACCGTCACCGGCCCCGCGGGATCTTTCGCGGCCTTCGACGGCCTCGACGCGGCGGAGGTGTTCCGCACCTCGGGCGCCGAACTGGCCGAGGGCGGCGACGCCATCACGGTCGCGGTCAACCTCGCCGACTATCCCAAGTGCGCCCGCTCTTGGCGGCGCGTGCCGGATGTGGGTTCTGATGCCCAATACCCCGGCCTCTCCGCCCGCGACGCCGATGCCGTCAGGCACTGGGACGCGACGCACTAACCTCACCCTCTCCCAGAGGGAGAGAGCTTGAGCGCCTGAGAGCCCGCGAGGGCGATCAGGGTCGCGCGAAGGGTGAGGGGTTACGGTGGGAGCCGGTGCGCACCGTAACCCCTCACCCTTTCGGCCGAAGACGCATCGCTACGCTCTGCGAGCCTCAAGCCCTCTCCCGCTGGGAGAGGGTTCAAAGACGGACACCCATCAACGGACATCCGAATTCGCCCTGCGAATTCAACGCCCGGCCGTAGTTTGTAGCTTTATTCCAGGTGCCCTTGAAAACGGGCGTAAACTCTTCTCGACCGCACTCACGATCGAGAGGAAGCCCACCCCGCCGACCCGCCTGCTTCGTCCGTTTCGTCACGTTTCGTCACGCTGCGCCTGTCATGACGAAACGGGACGAACCGGACAAAGCTCAAGCGGCTTCGGCCATCGCCATCGCGCCCTTCCGCTGTTCCGCCCACGGAATCAGCGTCGACTTCGGCCAGGCCACCAGCCACGAGCTCGGCGTATATTCGCCGCTCTCGATCATCGCCTTCCTCGTCGGCGAACTCGCGCTTGCCCGCTCCGAATGGATCGGGGCCGGGCCCTGATGAATGATGAAGGCCCCGCCCTTCAGCGGGTTCAGCCGCAGATAGGCCAGACGCGGGCTGATGGTCTCCAGCGGCGGATCGTAGAACCAGCTCGATCCGATCATCCCGGCCAGCTCGGGGCGTGTCTTGCAGATCGCCGCGGCCGTGGCCCAGGCGCGGTCCCAGCCGGCCTCGTTGAAATCGGCCAGCTGGCGGCTCTCGGTGTGGACCTCGAGCCAGGGCTTCTTCCACCCCTGCGCCCGCGCATAGGCCACCAGCTGCGACCAGCCGTGCCCGTCGCGCCCGTTCTTCACCACCTGCCCCGGCCCCATGGGCGACGACAGGTCGATGGTCTGGGTCAGCGCCCCCGGCACGCTCAGCACCAGGGCCATCCGCACATCCTTGGCCCAATGGTCCGGATCATAGATGGCGTCCGTATCGGCCGCCCCGGTCAGGAACTCGGCCATCCGGTCCATCCAGTAAGGATAGAGCTCTAGCACCTCGCCCGGCAGGGCCGCCTGCTTCGCCCGCCCCGGCAGCTCCAGCGCCCAAGTCGCGACCAGGGCCCGGCGCATCGCGTCAGAGGCGCCCTCGCCCAGCGCCTTGTCGGCGGCATGGGCCGGCAGGTCGAAATTCCAGTGGGGCGCCGAGGCGACCGCCGGATCCACGGCCTCCACCGAGGCGATGTCGACCCGCGTCCGCTCTTCGGCGGTCAGGCGGGCCCGGATGGCGTTGAACGCCGCGACTTGTGTCTGAGAGAGCGTTTCCATGGGCGCAGCATGGCACACGCCGGTTGGCGAAGACTTAAGGGCTGGCGACGCGCCTCGCCCCCGCGCTAAACCGCGCGCAACACCTATATGGAGCCTGAAATGTCCATCGCAGCCCGCCTGACCGAACTCGGCATCGACCTGCCCGCCCCCGCCGCGGCCGTCGCCAACTATGTGCCGTTCGTGCGCACCGGCAATCTGGTCCACATCTCGGGCCAGCTGTCGAATGACGCCTCGGGCGGCCTGAAGGGCACGGTCGGCGAGGACGTCTCGCCGGAACAGGCCAACGCCGGCGCCCGCCTCTGCGGCATCAACCTGCTGGCCCAGCTCAACGCCGCGCTGGACGGCGACCTCGACCGCGTCGTTCGTGTCGTGAAGCTGGGCGGCTTCGTCCAGGCCGGCCCCGGCTTCACCGCCATCCCGGCCGTCATCAACGGCTGCTCGGACCTGATGGTCGAGGTCTTCGGCGACGCCGGCCGTCACGCGCGCTCAGCCGTCGGCGTCTACCAGTTGCCCCTCGGCTTCGCCGTCGAGGTGGACGCCGTCGTCGAGGTGCGGTGACGTCGGACGCCCAGTTCACGCTCCAGGTCCACGACAGCCTGGCGGCCATCGGCCGCGAGGCGTGGGAAGCGTGCGCCGCGCCGACGGGCGACCCCTTCGTCAGCTTCGACTTCCTTAACGCCTGCGAAGCCTCCGGCAGCGCCGTCGCCAAGGAGGGCTGGGGCCCGCGCCACCTGACCCTGATGGCCCCGGACGACACGGTCCTCGGCTGCATGCCCCTCTATCTGAAGGGCCACAGCCAGGGCGAATACGTCTTCGACCATTCCTGGGCCGAAGCCTATCAGCGCGCCGGCGGCCGCTATTATCCCAAGCTCCTTGGCGCCGTCCCCTTCACCCCCGCCACCGGCCCGCGCTTCCTGCATGCTCCGGACACGGACGAAGTCACGGTCCGCGCCGCCCTCATCCAGGGCGCCCTGACCCTGACTGAGCGGATGGGCGTCTCGTCCCTGCATGTGAACTTCCCGACCGAGCCCGAATGGACCGCTATGGGCGAGGCCGGCCTGCTGCGCCGCCAGGACATGCAGTTCATCTGGAGGAACGCGGGCTACCAAACCTTCGACGACTTCCTGGCCGCCCTGTCGTCGAACCGCCGCAAGACCATCCGCCGCGAGCGCCGCGACGCCCAGGCCGATCTCGACATCCGCGTCCTGACGGGAAGCGACATCACCGAAGCCCACTGGGACGCCTTCTTCGCCTTCTACATGGACACCGGCTCGCGCAAATGGGGCCGGCCCTATCTGACGCGTGAGTTCTTCAGCCTGGTCGGGGCGACCATGGCCGGCCGCATCGCCCTCGTGATGGCTTTCCGCGACAACATTCCCATCGCCGGCGCCCTGAATTTCATCGGCCGCGACGCCCTTTACGGCCGCCAGTGGGGCGCGCTGGAGGAGGTCCCCTTCCTCCACTTCGAGCTCTGCTATTACCAGGCCATCGACTTCGCGATCGCTCACGGCCTGTCGCGCGTCGAGGCGGGCGCCCAGGGCGAACACAAGATCGCGCGCGGCTATCTGCCCTCCCCCGTCTATTCCGCCCATTATATCGCCGACCCGGCTCTGCGCGGCCCCGTCGCTCAATACCTCACTCAGGAACGCGCCGGGATCGAAGCCGAGATCGCCGCCATGACCGAGGAACTCTCGCCCTATCGCTCGACCTGATTGCCAAGCGTCGGCATGGCGGGCCATATCGCGAAACCCTCATTTCCGCCCCGGAGCGCCCATGTCTCGCCTGCTGATCCTTCTGGCCTCGGCCGCCCTCGCCGCGCCTCTGATCGCCGCCCCCGCCTCGGCTCAGTCCGTCGACCGCGTCGCCGTAAACGGCATCCTGGATCAGGGCCTGAACCATTCGCAGGTCATGCAGACCGCCGCTCACTTGACCGATAACATCGGCGGGCGCCTGACCAACTCCCCGGCCATGCGCGAAGCCGAGGCCTGGACCCAGCGGCAGTTCCGCGACTGGGGCCTGTCGAACGTCCATGCTGAGGGCTTCGAATTCGGTCGCGGCTGGTCGATCGTCCGCTCCAGCGCCCGGATGACCGAGCCGCGCGTCATCGACCTGCGCGCGATCCCGATCGCCTGGACGCCCGGCACCGACGGGACCATCACCGCCGGGGTGATCGTCGCCCCGATGACCAAGGTGGCCGACTTCGATCGTTATCGCGGCCAGTTGCGCGGCAAGATCGTCATGATCAGCCAGCCGACGCCCGGCTCTGAGCCCGCCGAAGCGCCCTTCCGCCGGCTGACCGACGACCAGCTCCGTTCAGGCGCCAGCTACGTCCAGCCCCAGTACTCCCCCGCCGCCATCGAGCGCCAGCTGGCCACCGCCGACTTCGCCGCCGCCCTGGACGCCTTCCTGGTCGAGGAAGGCGCCTTGGCCATGGTGCGCATGTCCGCCCGCGACGGTGGTCTGCTGCACGGCACCGGCTACGCCTTCCGCGTCGGCCAGACGCCCAAGACCCCGGGCATGGAGCTGTCGGCCGAGGACTACCGCCGCCTCGCCCGCCTCGCCCGCACCGACACCCCGCCGATGCTGGAGCTGAACAGCGAGGTCCAGTTCCACGATGAGGACACCCAGGCTTACAACATCTTCGCCGACATTCCGGGCACGGATCGTTCGGGAGAGTACGTGATGGCCGGCGCTCACCTGGACAGCTGGGTCGCCTCGGACGGCGCCTCGGACAACGCCGCCGGCAGCGCCGTGGTCATGGAGGCCGCCCGCATCCTGATGCAACTCGGCGTCCGCCCGAAACGCACCATCCGCTTCGCTCTGTGGAACGGCGAGGAACAGGGTCTGCTCGGGTCGCTAGCCTATATCGACCGGCACGTGGCCACCCGCGCGCCCTTCACCGATCCGACGCTGGCGGCCTTGCCGGTCAACCGCAGCTGGCGTCACCGCTGGCCGATCCAGCCGCGTGAAGGCTACGGCGACCTGACCGCCTACTTCAATCTCGACAACGGCTCGGGCCGGATCCGCGGCATCAACGCCGAGGGCAACGTCGCCGCCGCCCCGATCTTCCAAGAGTGGCTGGCGCCCTTCGCGACCCTGGGCGCCTCGACCGTTTCGCTGCGCAATGCCGGCGGCACCGACCACGTCTACATGCAGACCGTCGGCATCCCGGGCTACCAGTTCATCCAGGACCCGCTGGACTACGACAGCCGCATCCACCACACCTCGATCGACAGCTACGACCACCTGAAGGCGGACGACCTGCGTCAGGCGGCCGTGATCATGGCCAGCTTCCTGCTGAACGCCGCGAACCGGGACCAGCCCCTGCCGCGCATGCCGCTCCCGACCCAGCCGACCCCGAGCGATCCGTTCGAATACCTGCCGGCGGAGTGATCCGGACGGGCGGAGGCTTCGGCCTCCGCCTAGCCCCGCTCGGCCGCCGCCGCGAACAGGCGGGCGATCTCGCTGTCGATGGCCGCGGCGTTGTCCAGCTCGACGACCGCGCTCAGCCGCTCCGACCAGCTCTCCTTGCGGACCGAGGGCGACAGCCGGTCGGACGCCTCCGGCTCCACCTTCAGGCCTAGCAGGGCCCGGCCGCCCTTCAGAGGACGCGTCGCGGCGAACTGAACGGCGCGGCTGAACGAGGTGTAGCCCTTGCGCTGACCCGAGATGACGCCCTCGACGCCGCCGGCCACCGCCTCGATCGCCTCCAGGATCGCCAGTGACCCGGCGTCCTTCCACAGGGCGGCGCGCAGTTCGGCGGGCTCGTCCCATCCGGGACCGTCCTTGGGACGGGCGGCGTCCAGGATATGGGCCGCATGGTTCTGTCCCACGCCGTGCTCGGCCTTCAGCCAGGCCTGCTGCGCCTTCGGCGTCGTCTCGGGGCACGTCTTCATGATCTCCACCCAGGCCGCCAGCGATCGACCCGTCTGGGCCTCGAGATTGGCGGTCACCGTGGCGAACCACTTCTTCTGGCGTTCGGTCAGCCCCATCTCGGCCATCAGCCCCTCCCTCGTCGCCGGACCATGCGGCGCAAGACCCCGACGCCGCAAGACGCTAGACTTCCGAATCCCATGCCCATTCGCCGCCTCCCGCCCGAGACCGTCAACCGAATCGCCGCCGGCGAGGTGGTCGAACGGCCGGCCAGCGCCATCAAGGAGCTGGTCGAAAATGCCCTGGACGCCGGAGCGACCCGGATCGAGGTCCAGGCGGACGGCGGGGGCCTCAGCCGCATTCTGATCGCCGACGACGGTCACGGCATGGCCCCGGACCAGCTGGCGCTGGCGGTCGAACGCCATGCGACGTCCAAGCTGGAACCCGACGACGCCGGCGATGTGGACCTGCTGCGCATCCATACTCTGGGCTTCCGGGGCGAGGCGCTCCCCTCCATTGGCTCCGTCGCCCGGCTGACGATCACCTCGCGCGCGCCGAACGGCGAAGCTCACCAGATCACCGTCGAGGGCGGCGATCAGCGTCCGGTCGCCCCCGCCGGCTTCCCCGGCCCTCACGGCGCCAGGGTCGAGGTGCGGGACCTGTTCTACGCCACGCCGGCACGGCTCAAGTTCATGAAGTCGGAGCGGTCCGAGGCCATGGCCATCTCCGACGAGATCAAGCGCCAGGCCATGGCGCACGAAAACGTGGCCTTCAGCCTCGATCTCGACGGCAAGACGACGCTGCGCCTGCCCGCCGAACGCCCCGGCGACGAGGGGCGGTTGAAACGGCTGGCGGCTTTGCTGGGCCGCGACTTCGAGGCCAACGCTCTGCTGATCGACCAGTCGCGGGAAGGCATCCGGCTCAGCGGTTATGCAGGCCTGCCGACCTATTCGCGCGGCAACGGCGCGCACCAGTATCTGTTCGTCAACGGTCGCCCGGTGCGAGACCGGCTGCTGCAGGGGGCGCTGCGGGGCGCCTATGCCGACTTCCTGGCGAGAGATCGCCATCCGGCGGCGGTGCTGTTCCTCGCCATTGATCCGCTGTTCGTCGACGTGAACGTCCACCCGGCCAAGGCGGAGGTCCGGTTCCGCGATCCGGCGCTCGTGCGCGGCCTGATCGTCGGGGCGCTGAGACACGCCCTGCACGCCGCCGGGCACCGCGCCTCGACCACCGTGGCGGACGATGTGCTGGCCGGCTTCACGGCCCACACCGGCCCGGCCTACAGCCCCAGCGCGCCTCGGGCCCAGATCTTCTCCCCGGCGGCCGGATATAGCGGCTGGCTCGGCTGGGAGCGTCCGGCCTCCGCCAATCAGGACATCCCGGGCCTCGGCGAACGCACGGCCCGCGTCGAGACCCCGGTCGCCGGCTTCGCCGCCTGGCCCGAGCACGTCAGTCCGGCCAACACGCCCGACCCGATCGACCAGCCGCTGGGCGCCGCCCGAGCGCAGGTGCACGGCACCTATATCGTCGCCCAGACCCGCGACGGGATCGTCGTGGTCGATCAGCATGCCGCCCACGAACGGCTCGTCTACGAGCGGATGAAGACCCAGATGGCGGCGGGCTCCGTCACCCGGCAGGCCTTGCTGACGCCCGAGGTCGTCGAACTCGACCCTGCCGAAGCCGACCGCGTCGTCGCCCGCGCCGACGAACTGGCCCAGATGGGGCTAATCGTCGAACCGTTCGGCGGCGGAGCCGTACTGGTGCGCGAGACGCCGGCCCTGCTCGGCGACACAGACGTCCAGGGCCTGATCCGCGACATCGCCGACGACCTGGCCGAACACGGCGCGGCGCTCGCCCTGTCGGAGCGTCTGGGCGAAGTCTGCGGGACGATGGCCTGTCACGGGTCGGTCCGCGCAGGACGGGTCCTGTCGGCGCCGGAAATGAACGCTCTGCTCCGCCAGATGGAGGCGACGCCGCACTCCGGCCAGTGCAATCATGGCCGACCGACCTATGTGGAGCTCAAGCTCAACGACCTCGAGAAGCTGTTCGGACGGCGCTGAGGGTCGGCGCGACGCGTGAAAGCGGAACTGCTCGCGCACCGGATTCTCGTACTACTCGATGATCCAGGCTTCGTAGCCGGCCTGTTTCTCCGAGCTGAAGCACTCGTAGAGTTGGTGGTCCATCCAGTTCGGCGATCGTGCGGGCCAGACGGCGATAGCGGTCCGCTTCCTCCTCCAGCCGCGTCCGCTGCTGACCCAGCGCCCGCACCCGATCTGGCTCCTCGGCGTCCAGCAGGGCCGGGATGTCGCTCAAGGCGACCCCGATCTCCCGATGGATGAGGATCTGCTGCAACCGCATCAGTTCGCGTCGCCCAGAGTAGCGGCAGCCAGTCTCGCCGACCGTCGCGGGCTTCAGCAGTCCTATGGCGTCATAGTTGTCCAGCGTCCGGACCGAGATCCCGGACAGCCGCGCCAGCTGGCTGACGGTAGGCGCTGATTGTCGCGTCGTTCCGCATGGACAGCGCTATGGGGCCTCACGCCGCGTGAGGGTCAAGCGCTCCGGCGGAGGAAAAGAACCCGGGCGGCGCCGTAGTCGCGCGCGTCCAGCCTGTCGTAGCCCGGCGTGTCGATCTCGGGCTCGTCGGAGCCGCGCTCGAAGACCACGAGGGCCTGGGGCTTCAGCCAGTTTCCCTCGATCAGGCGTTGCAGCGCCGGTTCGCCCAGCCCCTTGCCGTAGGGCGGATCGAGGAAGGCCATGTCAAAGGCCTCGCCGTCCGAGCCCGGCCGCACGCCCAGATCCGTAGCGCTCCTGCGATGCACGCGCGTCGCCCCCATCAGACCGTAGGCGTCGGCGTTCTCGCGGATCGATCCACGCGCGTCGTCGTCGATCTCGACGAACAGGGCGAAGGCTGCGCCCCGGCTCAGGGCCTCGAAGCCCAGCGCCCCCGACCCGGCGAACAGGTCCATGACCCGCGCTCCCTGTAGCGGCTCGGCCCAGGCGGCGTGTTCCAGCACGTTGAAGACGGCCTGACGCGCGCGGTCGGACGTCGGGCGCGTGCCCTGTCCGTCCGGCGCCACGATGGCGCGCCCCTTCAGCTTTCCGGCGACGATTCTCATCTAGCCGTAACGCCTCTCGGTCCAGCCTCGCAGAAGCAACAGCGCCGTCGCCGCCGCGAGCAGCACGATGGGCATCCACAGGGGCACCCCACCCCCGACCACGCCGAAAATCAGCATGGATCCTGCGGAAATCAGGCCGGGCAGTATGCCGGCCGACAGAATGGCCGTGATGCGCCGCGACACATGCACCGTCGGATCCACTCCCCGATCGACGAACACCGACCAGGCCAGCATCGCGCCTTGAGCCAGACCGGCGACGCCCACCACCCCTAGATAGATCAGGAACGCCTGCCCGCCTGGGCCATGGACATAAAGAAGATTGGTCATGAAGGGCATCAGCGCGATGAGGCCGAGCAGCGTCAGGTTCCAGAAGAACACGCCAGTCGAGAACCGCCTGATCTGGGTGAACATCCGCCGGTGGGACGTCCAGAAGATTCCGATCACGAGGAAGCTCAGGGCATAGGCGACGAATCCGGGCCAGCCCTGGCTCCAAAGCGACGCCGCCGTGCCGTCCCAGTCGTGAGGGGGATGCAACTCGATCGACAACAGGGTGATGGCGATGGCGAACACCCCGTCGGAAAAGAACAGGAGGCGCTCCAGACTGTTGTCCCTGGCCCGCAGATGCTCGTGATCCTGCTCGGTCATGCTTCCTTTCCCCTTATCACGGCTGTTCATGGCGTGATTCCGGGCTCGTCACACGCCCGTGGACGCCAGAGCGGGCTCGCATCCGGCTTTCCAAGGCGCTGGACCTCCAGGGCCGACCCGTGCATCGGACGGCCATGTCTCCTTACGAAGCCATAGTCCGCGCCGTCCGCCTCGCGCGGCGTTCGCCGTTGATCACCGGCTTCCATCCCGACAGGCCGGGGCTGAGGTTCGCGGGCTTCCTCGGACTAGCCGTCGTCTTCATGTTCGGGGCGACCATGGCCTTGGCCATCGTCTTACGCCTGGTCCCGGGGCTGGCCGATCAGATGGGGATGACCGGCCCGCTGCCCGACACCCCCATGCGATTGATCGAGGAAAGCCGGTCCGTGCTGTTCATCGCCGTCATTCTGGGCAGTCTGGCCCTGGCCATCCTGGCTGCGGCGGCGACGATGTACCGGGTCCCGGCGAGCACTTTCCTGTGGCCCGGTCGGCGGTTCAACGGCTGGGATCTGGGCGTCGGCTTCCTCGCCATGACCTGCGTCGCGGCGATCCTGTTCCCGGTCTATCTGTGGGGCGGCAGCGAATGGGCGCCGCCTGTGCTGAACGGCTTCTACGCCGACTGGACCAAACCGCTGTACCTGGTCGCCAGCGTGGTCGGCCTGCTGGTCGCGGCGGCGGGCGAGGAGATCGTCTGTCGTGGCGTGCTCTTGCGGCTGACCAGCCAGATCGCGCGCCATCCGGTCGTCCTGTGCCTCATTAACGGCGTGCTGTTTTCGGCATTGCACCTGGACCCGGACCCGGTGGCCTTCGTGGCGCGGGCGATGTCCGGCGCGATCTGGACCTGGGCGGCGATTCGGCTGGGCGGCTTGGAGTTCGCCATCGGCGCCCACCTGGCCAACAACCTGATGATCACCCTGTTCTGGCAGCCGATGTCGGAGATGGAGGTGGGGCGCGACTCGCAGTGGATCGAGCTGACGCCGGAACTGTTCGTCGCCGCGGTCATGCTGGTATTTGTCGAGCGGCTGGCCAGGGGCCCGCGCGACTGGCGTCCGGCGGGTCTAGCCCCGCGACGGTCCGCGTGAGCCGCCCGGACGCGGCTTGCCTGTCCGCGCCTTGTCCGCGTCGCGCGCCCAGGTCGCCGACTTCGGGCCGATGATCTTGTCCTCGCGCGGCTTGAAGGCGCGCTTGGGCCGGTCTTCGCTTCCCTCGGCGTCGGGTCGGGCGCGGGGTTTGAAGTCCTTTTTCGGATGCTCGAACTTCGGCTTGGCCTTGGCCCAGCCCTCGCGCTTTGAAGGCGCGGCGGCCGCTCGGGCCTCACCGGTGGCCTGGGCGTCCTCGGCCGCGCGGACGCGACTGGGCTTGCGGGACGGGTCCGACATGGCCGAGCCCGACTTGCCCGCGACCTTGGCGGTGCTGGTGCGACGGCCGGGGATCGGCGCGGGCGTGGCGACCGTGTTGCCCTCGGGCAGGTTCTCCGGACGGATATGCTGGCCCAGCATCTCGCGGATCACGCGCGGGCCGACCTCCTCGACCGAGCCGGTCGCCAGCGTCCCCAGCTGGAACGGGCCATAGGCCAGGCGGATCAGGCGGTTCACGGTCAGGCCGATGGACTCCAGAACCTTGCGGACCTCGCGGTTCTTGCCCTCGGTGATCTGGACGCTGATCCACAGGTTGGCGGCCTGGGCGCCGTCCTCCTTGGTCGTCGCCTTGTCGATGGTCGCCTCGACCGGGCCGTAGCGGATGCCGTCGACGGTGACGCCGTCCTTCAGCTTGTCGAGATCGGCCTGGGTGACGCGGCCACGGGCGCGGGCCCGGTACTGACGGACCAGCGCCGTCTCCGGCAGCTCCAGCGCGCGGCTGAGCTCGCCGTCGTTGGTCAGCAGCAGCAGGCCCTCGGTGTTGATGTCGAGACGCCCGACAGAGATCACCCGCGGCAGGCCGCTCGGCAGGGCGTCGAACACCGTGGGGCGTCCGGCCGGGTCTTTGTGGGAGGTCAGGAGCCCAACCGGCTTGTTGTAGCGCCAGACGCGCGTGGCCTGGGCCGCCGCGATCGGCTTGCCGTCGACGGTTATGACGTCATCGCGGCTGACCAGGGTCGCCGGCGTGTCCAGGATGCGGCCGTTCACCGCCACCTTGCCCAGACCGATCAGCCGCTCGACCTCGCGACGCGAGGCGATGCCGGCGCGGGCCATGGCCTTGGCGATACGCTCGGTGCGCTTGGGTTCGGCCGGAGCCGCATCCTTGGCGCTTTTGCCGGCGGGTTTGCCCGCGCCGCCCTTGTCGTCGGCGGAATAGCGTTTGCCCTTGATCGGCCTTTCGGGCCGCGCCCCCTTATCGGGGGCATAGGACCGGCCGCTCGCGCCGCGTCCGCCCTCGAGCGATTTCTTGGTCGTCTGGAAGCTGGCGGCGGAGGCCGAGCCGGGTCGCGCGGACCCGCTCTTCGGACGATCGCCGGGCTTGTGGGCGCGCAGCTCTTGACTGGTGCTGCGCTTCTTGTCGTTGTCTTCGGGATGGCGGGCCATGATGAGCGGTTCATGCGCATGGCCTTGGCCCTGGCGCAAGCGGCGGCGGACGCCGGAGAGGTTCCCGTGGGCGCCGTGGTGGTCGATGAAGCGACCGGCGAGGTGATCGCGACCGGCGCGAACGGCCCCGTGGCGGCCCACGATCCCACCGCCCACGCCGAGATCGTGGCGCTGCGCGCGGCGGCGGTGGCGCACGAGAATTATCGCCTGACGGGACTGACCCTCTATGTGACGCTGGAGCCCTGCGCCATGTGCGCCGGGGCCATCAGCCACGCGCGAATCGGCCGCGTCGTCTGGGCGGCGGACGATCCGAAGGGCGGCGCGGTTATCCACGGGCCGAAACTGTTCGAGCAGCCGACCCTTCACTCGCGTCCGAGCGTCGAGGGAGGATTGCTCGCCGACGAAGCCGCCGCGATGCTGCGCGGCTTCTTCCGGGCCAGACGCGGTGGAACGGCGGGCGGTCAGGCCCGTTAGCCAAGCCTGACCGTCAAGCTTCCGGACATCCGATGCGCCACCTGATCCTGATCGCCGCTGTCGCTTCGGCCTTGTCAGCTTGTGGGGGCCAGGAACCGGCCAAGGCTCCGACGGATGGCGAGGCGGTGCGCCAGCGCGCCATCGAGGCACAGACCGCGCGCCGCCGTACCGGAGCCGAGGTTCAGGACCGCGCCCTGAACCGCGTCATCCGCACCGTCTATCTGTGTGACAACGGCGAGCGCCTGTCGGTCGATTTCGACAATCCGCGCGCCATGGCCACGGTCCGCAACTCCAACGGCGAAGCGGTCGATCTCTATCAGGAGCGGGCGGCGGACGGCATCTGGTACAAGGCCAGCGCCTATGAGCTGCGCGGCAAGGGCATCCTGGCTACCTGGTCCGCCGACGGCCGCCAGCCGACGGATTGCCGCGCGATCGACTAGGTCGCGCCCTCTTCCCGCAGAAAGTCGAGGACCGGCGTGGGGTCGGCGAATTTCTGGGAGAAGGCCTCGCCAATGCGGCTGGCCAAGATCAGGGTCAGTCCCCCCGCCTCGGCCTTCTTGTCCCCGGCCATCCGGGCGAGCAGCGCTTCGGCCGAGAACGCCCCTGACTGCGCCAGCCGCGTCGGAAGGCCCGCCGCCGCGATCACCGACTCGACCCGTTCGGCATCGGCCACGTCGCATAGTTGCTGACGCACAGAGAACCGGAAGGCCATGCAGCAGCCCAGGGCCACGGCCTCGCCATGCGCCAGCGCCGCCTCCTCGAAGCCCAGCTCCGCCTCGATGGCGTGGCCGAAGGTGTGGCCGAGGTTTAGCAAGGCGCGACGGCCCGCCTCCTTCTCGTCCTCGCCGACGATCTCCGACTTGATCTCGATCGAGCGGACCACGGCCCGCTCCAGCGCCGCCGGATCGCCCCTGACGCCCGCTGCGCCCCCAGAATCCGAAGTGTCGGCCAGCCAGTCGAAATAGTCCGCGTCGCAGATCAGGCCATGCTTCAGCACCTCTCCCCAACCGGACCGCATCTGCACGGCCGGGAGGGTCGCCAGAACGTCGATGTCGGCCAGCACCAGCCTCGGCTGATGGAAGGCCCCGACCAGGTTCTTGCCGCGCGGGGTGTCGATGGCCGTCTTGCCCCCGACCGAAGAATCCACCTGGGCCAGCAGGGTCGTGGGGACCTGCACGAAGTCAATGCCGCGCATGTAGAGGGCCGCCGCCAACCCCGCGAGATCACCCACAACGCCGCCGCCCAGGGCCACGACGACATCCTTGCGATCCAGCCCGGCCGCCAGCAGTCGGTCCATCAACCGCTCCAACTCGGCGAAGGATTTCGACGCCTCCCCCGCCGGCACGGCCACGATCTCGGACGTCACCCCTGCCGCCGCCAGCGAGGTCTGCAGCGCCGGTCCGTGGATCGCCGCCACCGTCTCGTCGGAGACGATCACCGTCCGGCCCCGCGCCATGGGTGCGATCCGCGCGCCCGCCTCAGCCAGGAGTCCGCGTCCGACCACGACGTCATAAGGAGCAAACGCGCCGCCGGAAACCGGAACCACCGTCATGCCGTCGCTCCGTTGGCCCAGTAGCTGTTCAGGGCCGTGACGATGGCGTCGACGGCCTGACCGTGCGCGCCCGCGCCGACGTCGACGGTCACATCGGCCGTCTCCTCGTAGACGGGGTAGCGGACCTCGGCCATCGCCTTCAGGGCCACCAGCGGGTCCTTGCCGCGCAGCAGGGGCCGGGTGTCGCGCCTCTGGACCCGCGAGGCGACGACCTTCAGATCGGCCCTAAGCCAGACCGTGGTCGCGTGGGCTTTCATCAACTCGCGCGTTTCGGGGTTCAGCACGGCGCCGCCCCCGGTCGCCAGCACGATCGGCGGCCCTTCCAGCAGGCGGCGCATCACCCGCGCTTCCCCAGCCCGGAACTCGGCCTCGCCCAACTGTGCGAAGATGTCCGACACCGTCATCCGCGCCGCCGTCTCGATCGCCTCGTCTCCATCGACGAAATCCAGCCCCAGTCGATGGGCCAGCCGCCGCCCCACAGTCGATTTGCCCACACCCATCAGCCCCACCAGGGCTATGATCCGGGTCGGCGCGGGAATCGCGGGCGCGGTCGTCTCGGTCGAGGCGTCGGCGCTCACGGTCGGTCTCGGCGGGAGGATGCAAGGCAAGTCATGGTCGCTTCAATCTCTACACCAAGCGTCGCGGCTGACCACCGTTCACATAGGGCTGCCGGGCGATGAACAGCCCTCAGGTCGAGGCGTTTCTGGAGATGATGGCGGTGGAGCGGGACGCCTCGCCCCACACCCTGTCCGCCTATGCCCGTGATCTGGCCGACGCGGAGGCGTCGCTGGGCGCTCCCGGCCTGATGGGCGCCGACGAGGGCGCGGTCGAGGCCTGGTTCGCGAGCTTGTCGACGCGGGGGCTCTCCGCCGCCACCGCCGCCCGTCGCCGCTCGGCCGTGCGCCAGTTCTATCGGTTCGCCTTGGGTGAAGGCTGGCGCACGGACGATCCGTCCCGCCGCCTCGACGCCCCGAAACAGGGTCGCCCCCTGCCCCGCACCCTGAGCCGCGAGGAGGTCGTCGCCCTGCTGTCCGCCTCGGCCGCCCGCGACGGCTCAGCCGGGGTCCGGATGATCGCTCTGGTCGAACTCGCCTATGCGTCAGGCCTGCGCGTCTCGGAACTGCTGGCCCTGCGCGTCGAGGCCGTGCGCCGCGATCCCGCCTACCTCATCGTGCGCGGCAAGGGCGGCAAGGAGCGGCTCGCCCCGCTGAACGCCTCGGCGCGCCAGGCGGTGAAGGCCTGGCTCATCGCCCGCGATGCCGCGCGGCCGGAGAAAGCCCCCGACAGTCCGTGGCTGTTCCCATCCAGCGGCGCCTCGGGCCACCTGACGCCGCGCCGCTTCGCCCAGATGCTGGATCAGGCGGCCATCGACGCCAACATCGACCCCGCCCGCGTCAGCCCCCACGTCCTGCGCCACGCCTTCGCGACCCACCTGCTCGAGGGCGGCGCCGACCTCCGGGTCGTCCAGACACTCCTCGGCCACGCCGACATCGCCACCACCCAGATCTACACCCATGTGGCGACGGACCGCCTGACCCAAGTCGTGCATCGGCACCATCCCCTGGCGAAGGAGGAGTGACCGCCTTGATCCCGCCAAGACCCTCCCCTAGCCTCTGACGCTCCTTTCCAGACGAAGGCCCGCGCCGACCATGTGATCCCCTCCCGACCGCAACCGCCCTTGAAAGCCTTGCATCGGGAAAGCCATGTCCGCCTCCATCGTTCTGCACGATCTCGCCTGGGCGCCGCCAGGCGGATCGCCCCTCTTCTCTGATCTCAACCTCGCCTTCGGGCCCGAGCGCACCGGCCTCGTCGGGCGCAACGGCGTCGGCAAGACCACCCTGCTGCGGCTGATCGACGGTCGCGTGATGCCTCACGCGGGGTCCGTGTCCGTCACCGGCCGCCTCGCCGTCCTGCGCCAGACTGTGCAGGTCGATGAGACCGAGACCGTCGCCGACCTGTTCGAGGCCCGCGGAGCCCTGGCTATCCTCGCCCGAGCCGAGGCGGGTGAGGCCGATGCCGACGATCTGGCGCAGGCCGATTGGATGCTGCCGTCCCGGCTGGAGGCGGCGTTGACCCGGCTGGGCCTTGACCTCCCGCCCGACACCCGGCTGGCGGCCCTGTCCGGCGGCCAGCGCACACGCGCGGGTCTCGCCGCCCTGCTATTCGCCGAGCCCGACTGGCTGATCCTCGACGAGCCGACCAACAACCTCGACCGCGAGGGGCGTCAGGCCGTAATCGACCTGCTGGCCGAGTGGAGAGCCGGGGCCATCGTGGTCAGCCACGATCGCGACCTGCTGCAGACGATGGACGCCATCGTCGAACTCACGTCTCTTGGGGCGACCCGGTACGGCGGGAACTGGTCCGCCTACCGCGCCCGAAAGGCCCTGGCGCTCGACGCCGCGCGCCGCGACCTCGCCGACGCGGAAAAGCGGCTGACCAACCTCGCCCGGACGGCCCAGCAGACCGCCGAACGCAAGGCGCGCTCCGACCAGGCCGGTCGCGCCACGGCGGCGCGGGGGGACCAGCCCAAGATCCTGCTCGGGATGCGCAAGGACCGCGCCGAGGACACCGGCGGCGAACAGTCCCGCCTCGGCGAACGCCGTCGCGAACAGGCGGCGGATGCGGCCGCCACTGCGCGCGAACGCATCGAGGTGCTCCAGCCCCTGACCGTCGCCCTGCCCCCGACCGGCCTGCACATCGGGCGCGAGGTGCTCGTCCTCGACGCCGTCACGGCCGGCTATTTGCCGGATCGCCCCGTCCTGAGCGATCTCAGTCTTCGGATCGCGGGGCCGGAGCGGATCGCGCTGACCGGTCCGAACGGCTCGGGCAAGACGACCCTTCTGGCCGTGATCACCGGCACCCTGACCCCGACCTCGGGCGAGGTTCGACGTACCGTGCCTTTCGCCATGCTGGACCAGCAGGTCGCCGTTCTCGATCCGGCCTTGTCGATCAGGGACAATTTCCGGCGGCTGCATCCGGATGTGGACGAGAACGCCTGTCGCGCGGCGCTGGCCCGATTCATGTTCCGCGCCGACGCGGCCCTTCGGATCGTCGGCGACCTGTCGGGCGGGCAGAGGCTGAGAGCCGGGCTGGCCTGCGTGCTCGGCGGGCCGGTTCCGCCGCCGTTCCTGATCCTGGACGAGCCGACCAATCACCTCGACCTCGATTCGATCGAGGCGGTGGAGGCAGGTCTGCGGGCCTATGACGGCGCGCTCCTCGTCGTCAGCCACGACGGGACATTTCTGGAAGCCATCGGCATCGATCGGCGTATCGACCTTCGTTCGCCTGAACCGCCGCTTGCCCCAGTGCGTTGACCTCTCTAGGTTCCGCCGCCTTGCGACAGGGCCGTTTCGCCCGCCGCCCAAATGGACGCCTCATGGCTGCGCACTATCTCGAATTCGAAAAGCCGATCGCCGATCTGGAGGCCAAGATCGAGGAGCTGAGCCTGCTCTCGGCCACCTCCGGCTCGTTCGAGACCGAGATCGAGGGCCTGCGCAAAAAGGCCGAACAGCTTCGCAAGAAGACCTACGCCGAGCTGGACCCGTGGAAGAAGACCCAAGTCGCCCGCCATCCGCAGCGCCCGCATTTCGTCGACTATCTGGACGCCCTGTTCACCGACTATGTCGAGCTGCGCGGCGACCGTCAGTTCGGCGACGACCAGGCTATTCTCGGCGGTCTCGCCCGGTTCCGGGGTCAGGCCGTGGTCGTCATGGGCCATGAGAAGGGCCACGACACCGCCACCCGCCTGACCCACAATTTCGGCATGGCGCGGCCCGAAGGCTACCGCAAGGCCGTGCGCCTGATGGACATGGCCGACCGTTTCGGCCTGCCGGTGCTGACCTTCGTCGACACCGCCGGCGCCTATCCGGGCCTGGGCGCGGAGGAGCGCGGTCAGGCCGAGGCCATCGCCCGCTCGACCGAGCGCGGCCTGATTCTCGGCACGCCGATGATCGCCACGGTCACGGGCGAAGGCGGATCGGGCGGCGCCATCGCCCTAGCCGCCGCCAACCGGGTGCTGATTCTCGAACACTCGATCTATTCGGTCATCTCGCCGGAGGGCGCCGCCGGCATCCTCTGGCGCGACGGCGCGCGGGCCAAAGACGCCGCCAACGCCATGAAGATCACCGGCCCGGACCTTCTGGCCATGAAGATCGTCGACCGGATCGTGCCGGAGCCGGTCGGCGGGGCGCATTCGAATCCGTCCACGGCCATGCAGGCGGTCGGCGACGCCGTCTGGGACGAGTTGCAGCAGCTGCTGCCGCTTTCGCCAGCCGAACTGCGCAAGCAGCGTGCGGATCGCTTCTACGCCATCGGGCGCAGCAGCTAGGTCGTTAACGCGACGTAGAGGCGGGGTGGCCAGTCTGGCGGCTCAGCGTTCCGGGCATCCCATGTTTTCTTCGCCTGTCCGATCAGAGGGTCCCGCATGAGCGGCGCCCAAGAGCCCCTGCGCGAGAGCGCCGTCTTCAACCTGACCGGCGCGGTCGTGATGGTCGTTGACGACGGCGCCTTTAGTCTGGAGGTCACGCTTCAGGCCCTGCAGGGCTTCGGCATCCGCGTCAAATACGTGGCGAAGAGCGCTTCGGAAGCCCGTGAAATCCTGCAAACCCATCCCGTCGACCTGCTGATGGTCGACTGCGAGATGGCCGGCACCAACGGCCACGAGTTGGTGCGCTGGCTGCGCCATTCGGGGCTGGAGCCCAACGCCTTTGTGCCGATCCTGATGACGGCCAGCCACGTGCGCCGGTCGCGGGTCGCCGACGTGCGCGACTGCGGCGCCAACTTCCTCGTCACCAAGCCGTTCAGCGCGGCGGCGGTGCTGGAGCGGATCATTTGGGTCGCGCGCGACAACCGGCCCTTTCTGGAGGCCGGCGACTATTCCGGACCCGACCGGCGGCTGGTGGCGTCCAAGCCGCGCAAGGAAGACGAACGCCGCGCCGACATGGTGCGGCTGGCCCAGCACCAGGCTGAACAGGCGGCCGCGGCCGAGGCCGCCGGAGAAACACAGTCATGACCGTCGTAATGTGGAAGCCGCGCACTTCGCGCCTGTCGACCCTGATCGACCAGCCCGGCGGGCTCAGCGTCGGGACCGCCATGGCCCAGGCCAAGGCCAATCTCGACGCGCTCAAGGCCGAGGGTCAGGCCATCGTCGCCGAACGCATCGCCCGTCTTGCCGCCCTGAAACCGCCCGGCCCCGGCATGGATCCGATCCTGCAACTGAACGAGGCCTATGAGCTGTCGAGCGCCGTGATCGACGCCGCCGGGCCGTTCGACCGCGACGACCTGTGCAAGGCCGCCGCCGGTCTGTGTGACCTGATCGACGCGGCCGAACAGGGCAAAGCCTTCGACTGGCGCATCGTCACAGTCCACGCCCAGGCGCTTCAGCTGATCCTAAGCCTGCCCGAGGACGCCGAAGCCGCGCGGACCGAAATCCTCGCCAACCTGCACCACATGGTGAAGCACAAGATCCCGACGATCGATCAGTCCCCCGACTGAGCCTCGTCAAGCCCGACGCGCGCACCGCGAGTCTGCTTCTTCCACAGGGCCGCGTATTCGCCGCCGACCCGCGCCACCAGTTCGTGGTGGGCGCCGCGCTCGACGATCCGTCCAGCCTTGAGCACCAGGATCTGCTCTGCGTCGGCGATGGTCGACAGGCGGTGCGCGACGACAAGCGTCGTCCGTCCTGCCTTGGCTTTCCGCAGCGTCTTCTGGATCGCCGCCTCGGTCCGGCTGTCCAGCGCGCTGGTCGCCTCGTCCAGGATCAGGATGCAGGGATCGGCCAAAAGCGCCCGGGCGATGCCGACCCGCTGACGCTCTCCGCCCGATAGCTTCAGACCCCGCTCGCCGACGCGGGTCTGCATCCCGTCCGGCAGGCTGCGGATGAAAGCCGCCAGCTCGGCCGCCTCGGCCGCCGCCCAGACCGCCTCCTCGGTCGCCTCGGGTCGCGCGAAGGCGATGTTCACGGCCAGAGTGTCGTTAAACAGGGCCACGTCCTGAGGCACCAGGGCCACCGCTCGCCGCAGCGACGCCTGGGTCACGTCGCGCGCATCGGCGCCGTCGATGACCACTCGCCCGACCTGCGGATCCAGCAGACGCAGAGCCAGTTTCACGATCGTCGACTTGCCCGATCCCGACGGCCCGACCAGAGCCGTCGTCGTGCCCGGCGTCACCGTGAACGACACGTCCTCCAGACCGTTGGCGCGGGCGTCGTGGCGGAAGGAGACGTCCTCGAACGCCAGCGCCCCGCCCCTCCGTCCCTCCGGCCGCACCAGATCGGCGGCGCCCGGCGCGTCGGCGACCTGAGGCGTCTGCCGGGTGACCTTCAGCATCTCCTCCATGTCGATGAAGGACTGGCGGATTTCGCGGTAGGCGAAGCCCAGGATGTTCAGGGGCGCATAGAGGGAAATCAGGATCAGCACCGCGGCCGTCACGTCGCCCGGCCCCATCCGCCCGGCCGCCGCCTCAAATCCGGCCATCACGGCCATGACGCCCAGGCCGATGTTCATGATCAGGGCCTGGACCGCGTTGAGCAGCGCCAGCGAACTGTTCGCCTTCAGGGCGGCCGCGTTATAGGCCCCCAGCGCGCGGTCGTACCCCAGGGCCGCCCGCGTCTCGGCCCCGAACGACTTCACCGTCTCGTAGTTGATCAGGGCGTCCACGACCTGACCGGCCGCCTCGGTATCGGCGGTGTTCATCGTCCGCCGGTGCTCGATCCGCCAGTTGGAGATGGCGAAGGTCAGGCCGGTGTAGATCACCACCACCACGACGGCGACGGCGGCGAACCGCCAGTCGTACTTCCCGCCCAGGACCGCCGCCGCCAGGATCAACTCCAGCCCGGTCGGCACGAGGTTGAAAGCCAGGATTCTCAGCAGGAAGTCGACCGAGCGAGAGCCGCGATCCACCGTCCGCGACAGGGCGCCGGACCGCTTGGTCTGGTGGAAATCCAGCGACAGGCTGAGGGCGTGAGCAAAGGTCTCGGTCGCGGCCGTTCGCTGCGCCGCCTGACGCACAGGGGCGAAGACGACGTCCGACAACTGAGGCGCGCCTGAGGACAGGAATCGCACGAGGGCCCAGCCGACCGCGAAGCCCGCGAACCCCAGCCCGACCGACACGCCGGCCGGCTGATCCGCCGCCAGATGGTTGACGGCCGCGCCCAGCACCAGAGGCGCCAACACGCCCAGCCCCTTGCCGGCGATGGTCAGCAGGATCGAGAACACCAGCCGCAGCCGCAGCTGCGGCGCGCCTGATCGGCCGACCAGCTTGATCAGGTCCAGCAGGGCGGGCAAGGTCTTGGGATCGACCGGGGGTTCCGCTTCCGCCCCTGCGCGCTGCGCCTTGGCCTCTATGCCGCCACCGCCCCGCATTCCTGATCGTTCACCACGCGCCATGGGGTGGATATGGACTGCGCCGGAGCCTCACGAAAGTCCGGCGATCGCCTCAATGACTTCGTCGACGACGGCCTCCTCGGTCGCCCAGGAACAGACGAACCGCACCGAGCCGTCGTCGAACCGGTAACAGGCCCAGCCCAGCTCGTTGAGCTTCGCGTGCGCCATCGCCGGCATCCGCACGAAGACGGCGTTCGCCTCGACCGGATGGGCCAGGACGAAGCGCGAGCGCGTCGCGATCCCCGCCGCCAGCCTCTGGGCCATCAGGTTGGCGTGGGCGGCCCCGTACTCCCAGGCATTGGCCTCCAGCATCCCCAGCAGGGGCGCCGCCAGAAACCGCCCCTTGGACGCCGTCTGCCCGGCCTGCTTCAGCCGGTTCTCGACCCGCCGGGCCAGCGACTTGTCGAACATGACGATGGCCTCGGTGCACAGCCCGCCGGCCTTGGCCCCGCCGAACACCAGCACATCGACGCCCAGACGCGCGATCTGTGTCAGATCAAAGCCCGCCGCCGCCGCATTGGCCAGACGCGCGCCGTCCATGTGCACGCCAAACCCCCGCGCCTTCACCGGCTCGATCAGATGGCGCAGCTCTTCCTCGGTATAGACCGTGCCGTATTCCGTGGACTGGGTCAGCGAGAGGGCCGCCGCCGGCTGGCGATGCCCGACCTCCGGTTCCTCGAGCGCGGCCTCCAGCGCCTTCTGCTCGATCTTGCCCGACAGCCCCGGCAGGCCGATCAGGCCCACGCCTTGGCCGAAGAAGCCCGGAGCCCCCGTCTCGTCGGTACAGATATGCGCCGCGTGATGGGCCAGCACCGCCTCGTGCGGCCAGGCCAGCATCGACAGGGCGATGGAGTTGGCGGCCGTGCCCGAGAAGACGAACCGGACTTCTGCGTCCGCGTCGAGCCTCTGGCGAATCTGGTCGGCGGCGCGGGCGGTAATGTCATCCGCGCCGTAGGCCCGCGCATAGCCCTCGTTCGCCGCGATCAACGCCTGCAGCGCCGCCGGCGCCATGCCGGCCGTGTTGTCCGATCCAAAATCGTAGCGCATCGCGGATCAGGCCTCTGTCTGGTCATCGTCGGGGCGGGTGTCGAAGCCCGCGCTGCGCGGATTCGTCCGACCGCGCAAACCGTGGACGCCCTCGGCCGCCTTCGGCATCGGCGCGTTTTCTTCGCCATAGGGGACCGCCACCTGATGCGGGAATGGAATTTCGATCCCGGCGGCGTCCAGCGCCTCCTTGGCGGCCTGGAAGACGTCCGCCTTGGCCTGCCAGTAGTCTTCTGATTTCGCCCAGGCGGCCAGGGTCATCTCGACCGAACTGTCCAGAAGATTGGTCACCCCCGCCCAGGGCGCGGGATCGGGCAGGACCGCTGCGACGCTGCTCGCGGCGCCGACCAGCGCCTCCTTGGCCGTATTCAGATTGTCGCCGTAGCCGACGCCGATCTTCAGCTCCATCCGGCGCGTCTTCTGGCCCGACAGGTTCAGGATGATGTCGCCGAACACCTTCCCGTTCGGGGCCATGATCTTCACGTTGTTGGCGTCCGACAGCTGGGTGAAAAAGAGGTCCAGCCGCTGCACCTTGCCGACATTGCCGCCGATGTTGACCAGATCCCCCACGCGATAGGGTCTCAGCACCAGCAACATCACCCCCGCCGCCACGTTGGACAGCGTCCCCTGCAACGCCAGACCCACGGCCAGGGACGCGGCGCCCAGCACCGCGATGATCGAGGTGGTCTGCACGCCCAGCCGCTGCAGCACGGCGATGAAGCCGATCAGGAAGACGACGACCCGCACCACCTGCACGGCGAAACTCAGCACCGTCGGGTCGTGGCGGAACCCCCTTACCCGGCCCAGGGCCTTGCGCGTCGCCCCCGCCGCCCACTTGGCCGCGAAGATGGTCGCGGTCAGGATCAGAAGGGCGACGGTCAGATTGACCGCGAAGTCGCCTGCGATCTGGGTCAGCTTGGCCAGCATCACCGCATCCACGGCGACGGCCTGCTGTCCGGTGGCGATGAGGGTGTTCAGAGGATCGGCGCTCGACGTCATGAGCGGGGTCTAACGCCCCGCGCGGAGTTTGGAACCCGACGACGTCACTTTTACAGCCCCTCGACGGCGCCATGCGAGCGGCGCACAGTGAGACTGTCTGGGGAGGAGCAAGGTCTTGCGTCAATCATCACTGGTCGTCGGCGTGGACGTGCCCTGGGTCACCAGCTGGACGGCGGAAACCATCCAGGGCGTCCGGCCCTGTCCTTCGGTCGGCGGCCAACTGGCGCTCGTGCAATCCGAGCAGCCGGGCTTCGGCAAGCCGGAGTATTCAAAGAACCATCTCCTGCGTCAGCGACTCAGCATGACCCGGATGCTCTGTCCGATGTGCGGACAGCCCACGACGCCCGGCGACCGCGTGACCCAGGTCGCCCGTCGCCTCGCCGCCGGACGGCTGCGGGCGTCGGGCCGGGCGAGCGGCCTGCCCCCGACCATCGCCGACGAACAGGTCGTGGTCGACGCGGGCGCGATCGCACCGCTGCATCGTCGCTGCTCGGACCTGTCTCTGAAACACTGTCCCCACCTGCGCGGCGAGCCCGCCATAGACGTCCAGCCCTTCCCCGCCCGCTGGGGCCTCATTCCGCTGATGATCGAGGCGACGGCCCCTACGCCCGCCGAGTTTTCGCTTCTCGCCGCCGCAGTGGTCGCCGCGCCGGTCGCCGTGGTGACCTTCCTTCAGCTTTGCGGCGTCACCGATCAGATCGACCGCGCCTGGCGCACGGTCCGCAAGTCGGCCTAGATCTTCGCCACCCGCCCGCCGCCGCTCTCGAGCTGGTCCAGCAGGTCCATCACGTCGTCCAGCGTATTCGCCTCCCGCGCCGGCTTGTCCCAGCGTATGCGGCTGACGCGCGGGAAGCGCATGGCCACTCCCGACTTGTGCCGGGGCGAGCGCTGCAGACCCTCGAAGGCGATCTCCAGAACCAGGCCGAAATCCCGCTCGGCGCGAACCGACCGCACCGGCCCGAACCGCTCCACCGTGTGATCGCGGACGAACTTGTCGAGTTGTTTCAACTCCTCGTCCGTGAAGCCGAAATAGGCCTTGCCCACGGGGGTCAGCGCCCCCTCCGCCGTCCAGACGCCGAAGGTGTAGTCGGAATAGAAGCTCGACCGCTTCCCGTGCCCCCGCTGGGCGTACATCATCACGCAGTCGACGACGTGCGGATCGCGCTTCCACTTGAACCACCGCCCTTTCGGCCGTCCGGCGACGTAGGCGCTGTCCCAACGCTTCAGCATCAGCCCCTCGGCCGCCGCTCCGACCGGCGGATCGGCGCGGAGCATGCCGAGGCCTTCCCAGCTGTCGAAATCCACCACCGGCGACAGATACAGCCGCTCGCCCTCATGACCGGCGACCACCGCCTCCAGCCGCGCCCGGCGTTCCTTCAGCGGCCGTCCGCGAAGGTCCTCCCCCGCCTCTCCCAGCAGGTCGTAGGCGTAGAGCGAAGCCGGATAGGCGGCCATCAGCTTGGCGTCGACCGTCTTCCGGTTCAGTCGCTGCTGCAGGTCGCCGAACGGCGCGACCGCAGGCTCTCCTGTTTCATTGGGCCGCATGACCAGCAGCTCCCCGTCGATCGCCCCCTCGAACGTCAGGGCGTCCATCAGATCGGGAAAGGCGCCCGTGATCTCGTCCCCGTGGCGGGAATAGAGCCGCGACACGCCCTGTTCGCGCACGGCCTGCACACGGATGCCGTCCCACTTCCATTCGGCGGCGTAGTCGGCGGGGTCCAGCTTGTCGAAATCGACCGCCTCGTCGATGGCTACGGCCAGCATGACCTGGCGGAAGCGGCCGGGCGCCTCGGTGTCCGGTCGCTCGGCCCGGCCTTCGACCCAGGCGAACAGTTCGGCATAGGGCGGCTTCACCGCGTGCCAGACCTCGACGATGTCGGCGGCGGTCAGAGGCTCCAGCGCCGTCGTCGCCTCCCCGCCTCCGGGGTCCGGCGCCTCGGTCACGGTCTCGGGCCGCATCATCGCCACGGCCGTCCGCGCCAGCTGGGCCGACAACCCGACCCGCATCCCGCCCGTGACGAGCTTCAGCAGCGCCCACCGCCCCTTGGGGGCCAGCGCATCCAGCCAGCCCTCGATCAGACCCTGCACCTCGCTGCGCTTGGCGGCGGCCAGGGCGTCGACGACCTCGCCCAGCTCCGGCTCGCGATTGGGCCTATGGTTCGGATCGGTGGGCCAGATCAGGGCGGCCGTCTCCGCCAGGTCGCCGACATAGTCGTAGGACCAGCCGAAGAGCACCGGGTCGACCCGCGCCTCCACGGCCCTCCGGATCATCGCCGGCTTGGCGTCGTTGAACACCAGTTCGCTGGTCAGGGCCGCCAGCGCCCAGCCGCGATCCGGGTCCGGCGTCGCGCGCAGATAGTCCCTCAACAGCACCAGCTTGGCGTTCCGCGACCCGGTCAGCGCCAGGCGATCCAGCAGTTCGGCGAAGGCGCGCATTCTTCCATCCGTGCACCCGGCGAGGGCTGGGGTCCACAGGCAAACTCCGAAGAAGCCGATTGGTCTCCGATCCAGCTTCACCGCCTTGTCTAGCCTCTGCCGTCCGCACCTCAGGCGTTGCCGGGGCGCACGAAGGTCAGACACGCGAAAACGCCCCGGAGGTCTCACTCCGGCGCGATCGGGGGGCAGGTTAGGATCAATCTTTCGAACGCCTTGAGGGGATGTCCTGACGTTCTGTTGCAGATTTGGACTCTCTGGACTCGGCGTCCTCGGAGTCCAAATCCTCAGGTCTTAGTTGAACAGACCCGCGATCACGGCGGTGATCAGACCACCGGCGACGGCTGCCAGGACCGCGTCATTGCCCGAACGGACGTAGTGGTAGCCGCGGGGCGGGGCGCGCAGGCCGTAGCGGCTGTAGTCGTTCACCACATAGCCCTGCGTGTAGTAGCTCGGAATCCGCTGGCCGTAGCTCCACTGGCGGACCTGGTAGCCGCGCGGCGGGGCGTAGCGACCGGCACTGTAGCGACGTTCCGCACGCTGCCAGCGGTCGTAGGCGCGAGCCTGCTGACGGTACTCCTGGCGGTCCTCGCGACGGTCCTGACGGTACTCGCGACGGTCGTCGCGGCGATCCTGGCGCTGCTCGTAACGCGACTGGGCGTCTGCGGCAGAGGCGACGCCGATGGATCCGGTGGCGATCACGGCGGCCAGGGCGGCGGTGGCGAACTTGTTCATCACATACTCCTACTGTCGGGGGCTTCCGACTTGCCCCCACACTAGGTTTCCGGCTTTGAGCCGGGTCTGAACGACGCCGGTCGGGTCAGGTTCAGGCGGCGGCCGCCGTTTCGCCCAATTCCGCCGCGACCCGGACGCTCGCGCGGCCGCCACGGACGGTCTGCATCAGCTGGGCGAGGGCGGCGAAGTCGATAGGCTTGTTCAGATAGGCGTCGGCACCCGCGTCCAGACCCGCCGCATGGTCCTCGTTCCGCGCCGAGGCGGACAGGACGGCGATCGGCGTTTCCGAGTTCTGGCCCTTGGTGCGGATCAGGCGCGTTGCGCTCAGCCCGTCCATCACCGGCATGTTGACGTCCATGATGATCAGGTCGAACCGCTGCTGGTTCGCCATATCGACGGCGATCTGGCCATTCTCGGCGGTGGCGGTGCAGTGGCCCGCCGAACCCAGCCAGGCTTCCAGGATCATGCGGTTGACCGGGTGATCCTCGACCACCAGCACGTTCAGGCATTCGCCGTCGCCGACCTCGGCGTCGATGGCCTCGGCCTCGGTCACTGTCGACCACTCGACCACGTCGGCTTCCACGATCAGGGTGAAGGTCGAGCCCTGACCCACGGTGGAGGTCACGGTGATGTCCCCGCCCATGATGTTGGCCATGCGTCGCGCGATGGTCAGCCCCAGACCGGTGCCGCCGAAACGGCGGGTCGAGGAGGCGTCGGCCTGGGTAAAGGGCTGGAAAAGCCGCTCCAGATCGGCCTCGGCAATGCCAGCGCCCGAATCGGTCACCGAAAAGGCGAAGGAGACGCGCTTGTCGCTGATACGGGTCGATTCGACGCGGTAGTCGATCAGGCCCTTCTCGGTGAACTTTACTGCATTCGACAGCAGGTTCTGGATGACCTGACAGACGCGCAACGGGTCGCCGCGCACTACTGCGGGAGTCTCGCCGATGAAGGTCGATCGGAACTCCAGCCCCTTGGCCTCGGCCTGGGCCACGAACGGGCCGGTCACCCGCCGATGCAGATCGTCGAGCTGAATGTCGATGACTTCGAAGGTCATCTTGCCCGCCTCGATCTTGGTCATGTCCAGGATGTCGTTCAGCAGGCTCAGAAGATTGTCGCCCGAGTTGCGAATGATCGAGAGATATTCGCGCTGCGTGGCTTCCAGACGCGTCGCGCCCAAGAGCTGGGCCGCGCCGAGAACTCCGTTCATCGGCGTGCGCAGTTCGTGCGAGATGACGCCGAGGAAATTCGACTTGGCCTGGTTCGCGGCGTCGGCCTTGTCGCGGGCAGCCTCGAGCTCCTCGATAAGGTGAGCCTGATGCTCTTGGAACGCCTTGATCCGCTCCTCGCGAAGCATGGTCATGGTCACCAGCACGAACATGCCGGCGGCGGTGAAGGGCATGATGCTCAGGAAGGACCAGAACATCGGCCCGCCCCACAGGCTGACGGCGATGGCGACAGCCACCGCCGTATAGGGGGACGAGATCACGACGGCCTGTTTCGGCGAGCTTCTAAGCTGGGCGAAGACGAGGACATAGCCGCTGATCAGGAGCGCCACGGCCAGCGGATGGCCGAACGGATGGCCCGAGAACCATGCCATGAGGGGCGCGGAGGCCCAGGCGGCCGTGGTCACGGTGGCGACAGCGGGAAACAGCAGGCCCCAGCCCGCGTCGACCCGACCCGCCATCGATTTTTCGAACTTGCCGCGAATGGCGCCGGCGCCGACCGTGCCCAGGAACCAGACGACAGCTTCGACCCAACCGACCGTGCCCAGGAGGCCGATCGCCCAGCTGCCGATGATGATGTAGCGCAGGTACTGGGTCTGCAGGATAGCCGTCAGGGCCTGAGCGGCCTCGGAGGCGCTGACGCCGGCCGACTTGGTCGACTCGAGGCTTTTGCCAATATCCTCGGACCCAACCATGCGTACCCCACGTCCCTGAACTTCCCGAGGTGACGCTATGACGAACCTTCTAAGACGAAGTGAACGCTGGTCTTTCCTCAACCCCCGGCTTCATCGGGACTCTGTGCCTTGATCGACAGGGCGTGCACCGGTCCCGCCAATTCGTCGGCCAGCACGGCGTTGACGGCGCGCTGCCGCTGCAACCGCCCGACGCCGGAGAAGGCCTCCGACACGATGGTCAGGTTGAAATGGCTTTCGCCGCCGGGGCGGGCGTCCATCCCGCCTTCGTGATGGTGTCCGGCGTGGCGCCAGCTGTCGTCCTCCAGCTCCAGCCGGGTCGGCTGGAACGCGGACATGAGTTTTTCCCGTATAATCGACGCGATCGGGCCTTCCGGCATGTCGGTTTCCTTGATGGTGACCAAATCGACCCTACACTGTGCCCAATGGCCGCGTCATTCGAGTACAAGCCCCGTTTCAAGGACATGCGGATCAAACCGCCCAAGGCCGGCGAAGCAGCCGAAGCCGAGGCCGACGTTCTGCGCCTCAAGCCTGGCGAAAAGCCTTGCGAATGGCCCGACTGTTCGCGCGCCGCCACAGCCAAGGCGCCCAAATCGCGCGAGCGGTTGAACGACTTCTATGAGTTCTGCCAGGCCCACGCGGGCGAATACAACAAGGGCTGGAACTTCTATGCCGGCATGAATGAGGCCCAGGTCCGCGCGGCCCAGGAAAACGAGGCCATGACCGGTGGTCGCCCGACCTGGGAGATGAAAGCCGGCAAGAACTCGCGCGAAGCGGCCGCCTTCGCCGCCAAAATGGGCACAGCCAACAACACCGGTTCGGGCTCCTGGCAGGACAGTTTTGGCCTGTTCGGCCGCCGCGTCCGCGAACAGGCGGTGCGGGAAGAAGAAGGCCTGCGAATCGGCAAGCTGGAGCGGCAGGCGCTTGCCGACCTCGACCTGGACATCCGCACCGAGAAGACGGCGGTCAAGGCGCGCTATCACGAGTTGCTGAAACGCTTCCACCCCGACCTGAACCAGGGCGACCGCGGCGCCGAAGCCAAACTCCAGCGCGTGATCAAGGCGTACAAGACTCTGAAGAAAGCCGGGCTGGCGGCTTAGACTCGTCCCTTCCCGCGCTCCGCTACAGATCCACCGTTCAAGCGCTGGCGCGACGTGGAGGAGACACTAAGTTCAAGCTCCGCACTCACAGGAGCCTGACCATGAACATCCTCTACAAGGCCCATGCCACCTCCACCGGCGGCGGCCGCGACGGAGGCCGTTCGACGACCGACGACGGCAAGATCGACGTCCTGCTGTCCCTTCCCGCCGAAATGGGCGGCCAGGGCGGTGCGGGCACCAATCCGGAGCAGCTGTTCGCGGCTGGTTACGCCGCCTGCTACATGGGCGCCCTGCGCCTGGTGTCGGGCAAGGCAGGCACGCCCGTCGGGCCGGACACCAAGATCCACACCACGGTCGGAATCGGTCCGAACACGCGCGGCGAGGGCTTCAACCTCGACATCGCCATCAAGGTCACGGACCACGGCCTCGACAAGGCGACGATCGACGGCCTGATCGCCGCCGCCCATCAGGTCTGCCCCTATTCCAACGCCACGCGTGGCAACGTCGACGTGGATCTGTCTGCGGAATAGTCTGACGGGCATGAGCGCCCTGCCTCCTCAGGTCCTGATCGTCGGCGCCGGTCCCACGGGATTGGCGGCGGCGCTTTTCCTGGCGCGCCGGGGTGTTCGCGCACGCGTTGTCGATGCCGCCCCGGGTCCGACGACGACCTCCAAGGCTCTTGCTGTCAATCCGCGCACCCTGGAGCTGCTGGCCGAGACCGGCGTCGCCGACCGCATCCTCAGCGAGGGCCAGCACATCGGCGTCATCCGCATCGGCACGAACGGCCGGGTCAACACCACCGTCCGCCCGCGTTGGGACCGCGTCGCGCCGGGCCGTCCCATGACCATCCTGCCTCAGGCCCGCACCGAGGCCCTGCTGGCCGAAGCGCTCGCAGAGCATGGCGTGAGGCCTGAATACGATGCCAGGCTCACAGGCCTGATACAAACCGCCGACACGGTGACCGCAACCCTGTCGCCGGGCGAGACAGTGACGACTGCCCTCCTGCTCGGCGCGGACGGCGCCCATTCGGCGACACGCCACGCCCTGAACCTCGACTTCCCCGGGGACGCCTCGGACCTGCCCTGGCATCTGGTGGACGTCGAGATCGAGGGCGCGGCGCGGGACGAAGCGCGCGTCGACTTCCAGCGCGCCGGTCCCCTGATTACCCTGCCCTTCGCCGGCGGCGTCTTCCGCATTATCGGTTTCGGCGATGACCTGCTGCCCCGCCTTCCCGCCGGATGGACGCCCGGCAGGGTCCTGTGGCGGTCGGAGTTCAAGGTCTCGCACCGGATGGTCCCGACCATGGCCGTCGGCCGCGTCGCCCTGGCCGGAGACGCCGCCCACATCCACTCCCCCATCGGCGGGCGCGGCATGAACCTCGGCATCGAGGACGCCTTCGTCTTCGCCGTCTGCGCCGTGGACGCCCTGAACGGAGACCTGAGTCGCATCGCCGACTACGCCCGCGTCCGCCATGCCGTCGACGCGGCCTGGGTGAAGACCTCGCGCGGCCTGACCGGCTTCGTCGCCGGCCAGTCGCCGGGCGTGCGTCTGGTGAAGCGGATCGCCCCGCCGATCGCCACATCCGTCCCCGGATTGATCGAACAGGCGCTTAAGCGCGGTCTGGGTCTCGACCACCCGACGGCGGTGCGATAATCGCACACGCATGGCCTCCCCCCTCGACGCGACCCCCGATCCTCTGCTGACGTTCGAACCCCACCATCAGGTCTCCGTACGCGAGGCCTTCGGTGTGGACTCGGACATGACCGTGCCCCTGTTCGAGACGGTCGACAGCCATGTGCCAGAGGTCGATCCGGCCTATCGCTTCGATCCTCAGACGACGCTGGCCATCTGCGCCGGCTTCGCCCACGACCGCCGCGTCATGGTCCAGGGCTATCACGGCACCGGCAAGTCGACCCATATCGAACAGGTCGCCGCCCGCCTGAACTGGCCCTTGGTGCGCGTGAACCTGGACAGCCACGTCAGCCGTATCGACCTGGTCGGCAAGGACGCCATCGTCCTGAAGGACGGCAAGCAGATCACCGAGTTCCGCGAGGGCATGCTGCCCTGGGCCCTGCAGCGCCCGATCGCCCTGGTGTTCGATGAATACGACGCCGGCCGGCCCGACGTGATGTTCGTGATCCAGCGCGTGCTGGAAGCGCAAGGCCGCCTGACCCTGCTGGACCAGAACCGCGTGATCCGCCCGAACCGATATTTCCGCCTGTTCGCCACGACCAACACCATCGGTTTGGGCGACACTTCGGGCCTGTATCACGGCACCCAGCAGATCAATCAGGGCCAGATGGACCGCTGGTCGATCGTCACCACCCTCAACTACCTCGACCACGACGTCGAAGCCGAGATCGTCGCCGCCAAGGCCCCGGAGTGGGCGACGGCAGACGGTCGTCGCGCCATCGCCGCCATGGTCCGGGTCGCCGACATGACCCGCAACGCCTTCATGAACGGCGACATCTCCACGGTTATGAGTCCGCGTACTGTCATCACCTGGGCCCAGAACGCGACCATCTTCGGTGGCGACCTGGGGCTGGCCTTCCGCCTGACCTTCCTCAACAAGTGCGACGAGCTGGAACGCCCTACCATCGCGGAGTTCTACCAGCGGGCGTTCGGGGAAGACCTCCCCGAGGCCGCGACGCGGGTGAAGGTGGGGTGAAATGACGGCTGAGACAGCGGCCCTTGTCGGCGCGATTATCGGAGCGCTCGCTACCATAATCACTGGCTTGGTGGTGGTCGCGCTCGGCTTGGCCTTGCTGAAACGGCAGGAGTTTCATCGACTTCAGGTCGATTACCTTGTGAAGCTGTTCGCTCTCCGTTCGGCCATGCACGACGAAGCTGCCCCAGAAACGCGACGCGCCTACGCAATGGAGGCCAACAAAGTCGCGGTACTTTTCTCAAGTAATCGTCAGGTTCTCGACCTCTGGCGAGACTCTGTGAACAAACGAACCAACGATGCTTGGATCAAGTTCATTCGAGCAGCCGCTGCCGAGGCAGGCATTAGCACTGGCGCATTGGCGGACGTAGACGTCGAACTGATCATCAAAGACCGTTAGTCTTCACCATTCCGCCACGTCCGCCCCGCCAGCATCCGGACGTGGTCTCGCACCCCCTCGGGCCACCCCTCGACCGCCGCGTCGAACGCCGTCCAATCCCCAGCGAACAGCATCCGCGTCGCCTCCTCGTACCCCGGCAGGTCCCCGGCCACGGCCGTCATGAAGCGATAGGCCGCCTCTCGGCCCTTGCGCACCCGATCCGGCCCCTCGGTCTCTCGCAGCGCCCCTTCGACCAGCTTCCTCAGCGCGACCGACGCCCCGCCGGGCTGGCCCGCCAGCCAGTCCCAGTGACGCGGCAACAGGGTCACCTCTCGCGCCGTGACGCCGAGTTTGGGCCGTCCCGGACCGCGCTTCTCCTCGACCGCAGGCGTCAGGCGTGCCAGCACCTCGTCCAGGGTTCCGCGCAGATCGAACTCGACCGGCCGGGCGTCCTCGTCGTCGAACACTAGCACGCTCTTGCCCGCCTCGACCACCGCCTTCACGGCCCCTACGACCTCGCGCGGGGGGCCCGACGCAATCAGGCGATGGCCGGCGAAGGCGGTGCAGGATTGGACTTGGGCGGCGGGCATCGACGGACTCTCCAGCGGGATCGCCGCGATTTACCCGGACGAAAACTGTGCGTCAATAACGCCCGGATATTATTCGCGTTCGACGCGTCGCTCATCCGGCACGATCCAGCCGACCATCCAGCTGACCAGTCCGGTCACGACGGCCGCCCCGATCCCGGCCCACAGGTCGCCGACCACGAACCCTCCGAGGAACATCGCCGTCAGCCCGATCGTCGCCGCGTTCACGACCAGCAGGAACAGGCCGAAGGTGACGACGGTCAGCGGGAAGGTGATGAAGGTCAGGATCGGCCGCACGATCGCGTTGACCAGGCCCAGCAGAACCGCCGCGGCGATCAGCGACCCGGTCGAAAGGAACTCCACGCCCGGCACCAGATAGGCCGACAGCCAAAGGCCGAGGGCCGTCACCAGAGCTTGCAGGATGAACCTCAGCATCGGCATCTCGCTCCATGTTTCGCCATTATTGCAACGCTTCATATCCGATGGCGTTGCGCGGCCCGCAATCCTTCGCTGGCGGAGGAACCGGGGCCGTCGCCGCACGCTATTGCGACACGCCTCCCCGGCACGATTTTTTGCAAGGATTTCGACCATGACCGACGAACGTATCGAAGGCGCCGTCACCGGCGCGAACGGCAAGCTGAAGAGCGGCCTCGGCAACCTGACCGGCGACACCAAGCTGCAACTCGAAGGCAAGTTCGAGGAAGTGAAGGGCAAGGCGCTGGACTACTACGGCCGCGCCATCGACAAGCTCGACACCCTGTCCGACCGCGCCCCGGAAGACCTGCGCGGCCCGGTCAAGACCGGCCTCGACTTCGCCCGTCGCAAGCCCCTTCTAACCACCGGTATCATCGCCGGCATCGCCTTCCTGATGGCCGGCTCGGGCCGCCGTCGGTACTAGGTTTCAGCGCCAGACAAACGAAAGGCCCGGGATCGCTCCCGGGCCTTTTGCTTTGGAGTGAAGGCGACGGCCGTCAGACCGCCTCCCCCTCGATCGTCTCCTTCACCGGCCCGCCGGAAGCGGGCTTGATGTCGAAGGCGATCTTGCCGTCCTTCAGCTCGACCTTCACATGGCCGCCGCGCGTCAGACGTCCGAACAGGATGTCGTCGGCCAGCGGCTTCTTGATGTTCTCCTGGATGACACGGCCCAGGGGACGTGCGCCATACAGTTCGTCGAAGCCGTTCTTCGCCAGCCAGTCGGCCGCGTCGTCGGTCAGCTCGATGGTGATGTTCCGGTCCGCCAGCTGGGCTTCCAGCTGCAGGACGAACTTGGTCACCACCTGACGGATCACCTCCGGCTGCAGGGCCTTGAAGCTGACCACCGCGTCCAGACGGTTGCGGAACTCCGGCGCGAACAGGCGCTGGATGGCCTTCTCGTCCTCGCCCTCGACCTTGCCCCGGCCAAAGCCGATGGAGGCGCGGGCGTTGTCGGCGGCCCCGGCGTTGGTGGTCATGATCAGGACGACGTTCCTGAAATCGACCTTCTTGCCGACCGCGTCCGTCAGCATCCCGTTGTCCATGACCTGGAGCAGGATGTTGTAGACGTCCGGGTGGGCCTTCTCGATCTCGTCCAGCAGGACCACGGCGTGCGGATGCTGATCGACGGCGTCGGTCAGCAAGCCGCCCTGGTCATGCCCGACATAACCCGGAGGCGCGCCGATCAGGCGGCTGACCGTGTGCCGCTCCATATACTCCGACATGTCGAAGCGCAGCATCTCGATGCCCAGGGTCGAGGCCAGTTGCTTGGCCACCTCGGTCTTGCCGACGCCGGTCGGGCCGGCGAACAGGAACGAGCCGATCGGCTTCTGCGGATCGCGCAGGCCGGCGCGGGCCAGCTTCATGGCCGAGGCCACCTGTTCGATCGCCGCGTCCTGACCGAAGACGGCGCGATTCAGATCGCTCTGCAGCTCACGCAGACCCTCGACGTCGGACTTGGAGACCGACTTCGGCGGGATGCGGGCCATCTTGGCGATGACCGCTTCCACTTCCTTCTGGCCGATGACCTTCTTCCGCTTCGATTCCGGCAGCAGCATCTGCGACGCCCCCGCCTCGTCGATCACGTCGATAGCCTTGTCGGGCAGCTTGCGGTCGGTCATGTAGCGGGCCGATAGCTCCACGGCCGAACGGATCGCCGCATCGGTGTAGCGCAGCTTGTGGTGACCCTCGTAGGAGCTCTTGAGACCCTTGAGGATCTTCACCGTGTCCTCGACCGTCGGCTCGTTGACATCGATCTTCTGGAAGCGACGCACCAGGGCGCGGTCCTTCTCGAAGTGCTGGCGATATTCCTTGTAGGTCGTCGAGCCCATGCAGCGCAGCGAGCCGGAGGCCAGGGCTGGCTTCAGCAGGTTGGATGCATCCATCGCTCCGCCCGAGGTCGCGCCTGCGCCGATCACCGTGTGGATCTCGTCGATGAACAGTATGGCGTCCTCGTGGTTCTCCAATTCCTTGACGACCTGCTTCAGCCGCTCCTCGAAGTCGCCGCGATACCGCGTCCCGGCCAGAAGCGCGCCCATGTCGAGGGAGTAGATGGTCGCGCCCTTGAGCACGTCCGGCACCTCGCCCTTGACGATCTTCAGCGCCAGACCTTCGGCGATGGCCGTCTTGCCGACGCCCGGTTCACCGACCAGCAGCGGATTGTTCTTAGTCCGGCGGCACAGGATCTGGATCGAGCGTTCAACCTCGGCCTGACGGCCGATCAGGGGGTCGATCTTGCCGTTCTTGGACTTCTCATTGAGATCGACGCAGTAGGCTTCCAGCGCCTCGCCGCCCGACTTCACGGCGGCGGCGTCCTCGGCCTCTTCCGGCGACTGACCGTTGGCCTTGGCCGGACGCACTTCACCACCCTGCCCTGCCTTCTTGGCGATGCCGTGGGCGATGTAGTTGACCGCGTCGTAGCGCGTCATGTCCTGCTCCTGCAGGAAATAGGCGGCGTGGCTCTCGCGCTCCGAGAAGATGGCGACCAGCACATTGGCGCCGGACACCTCTTCGCGGCCCGACGACTGGACGTGGATCACCGCGCGCTGGATCACGCGCTGAAAACCGGCGGTCGGCTTGGCGTCGTCGCCGTCCGAGGTCGCCAGCGCGGCCAGGTCGGTGTCGACATAGAGGGTCAGCGCCGTCTTGAGCGCGGTCAGGTCGACGTTGCAGGCCTTCATCACGCCCGACGCATCGGGATCGTCGATCAGGGCCAGCAGCAGGTGTTCGAGCGTCGCGTATTCGTGGCGGCGTTCATTGGCGTAGGAGACCGCGCGGTGAAGGGTCTCTTCGAGAGGACGTGAAAATGAGGGCATGGGGAGATCCTCTCAGTCTTTTTCCATAGTGCATTGCAGCGGGTGCTGGTGACGGCGCGCCGTCTCGACCACCTGGGCGACCTTGGTTTCGGCCACTTCGTAGGTGAAGACGCCGCACACTCCGACGCCATGCTGGTGCACGTGCAGCATGATGCGGGTCGCGTCCTCGCGGCTCTTCTGGAAGAACCGCTCCAGCACATAGACGACGAATTCCATCGGCGTGTAGTCGTCGTTCAGGATCAGCACCCGATAGAGCGAGGGCTTCTGAAGCTTCGGTTTCGTTTCGGTGATGGTGGCAGCGCCGAAGCCCTGATCCTGTCCTTCACCCGGCCGTTTGGTGGGCATCCGTCATCCGTCATTTCGGGGGAGTCGAAACGCTATGTAGGGAGCATCAGCCGGTTTTGTAGTCTCGTCCAGTCACGGGTGTCGTGAACGCCGACACTACTTTGCCTGCACCACGTCGCCCCGCCCTTTTGCGGGAGGCAACCCTCTGCGCTGGCGCTCTCACGAGCCGGGCTCTAGGATCCGGCAATGGCCGACCCGACTTCCCACGCTGTCTCCCCTCGATTGGCCCTTCGCGCAGCGACTTCCGAAGCCCACGAGCGTCTCGACGCCCGCTTCTCCACGTTCGATCTGACCGACACCGATGACTACGGCGCCTTCCTCCTCGCCCAAGCCGGCGCCTATTTCCCCGTAGAAGAGGCGCTGGAGGCGGCGGGCGTCGGCGAGCTCATCGACGACTGGCCCGCGCGCCGGAGGTCCCACGCCCTGCGCGCCGACCTCGCGGCGCTCGGCCTGCCCGATCCGACACGCGTCGCCGCACCTCCGTTAAGTTCGGAAGCCGACATACTCGGCGCGCTTTATGTGCTGGAAGGCTCGCGACTTGGCGGGGCCATCCTGGTTCGCAACGTGCCGGATGACCGCCCCAAAACCTTTCTGACCCCCGGGAACCCGGCGGCTTGGCGCGCATTCGTGACAGTTCTGGAACAACGGCTAAGCTCTCAGGCCGACATCGACGACGCGGTCCGCGTCGCGACGTCCGTGTTCGAAGCCTTTGCGTCCTCGGCGGACACTATCCTTGAGGAAGGCCAGGCTTGACAGAGACGTCCGACTTTCCTGCCGTCGACCTGACGAACTGCGAACGCGAACCGATCCACATTCTCGGCGCGATCCAGCCCATCGGATTCCTGATCGCCTTGACCGCCGACTGGCTTGTCGCCCGCGTCTCGGCCAACGTCGGCCAGTTCATCGGTCGCGAGCCCTCCGAACTTCTCGGCCTGCCGGTCGACAAGGTCTTTTCTCCCCAGGCCGTCCACGACCTGCGTAACCGCTCGGCCATGCTGCGTGGTCCGGATTCGGTGGAGCGACTGTTTCAGTGCGACATCGGCCACGGACGACAGTTCGACATCGCAATACATTTCTCGGGCGGCCAGGTCGTCATCGAGGCCGAGCCGGCGTCGGGCGAGCACGGCGACGCCACCGGCATGGTCCGATCGATGATCACCCGCCTCGATCAGACCGCCGACTTCTCCGCCTTCTTCCGCGAGGGCGCCCGCCAGGTCCGGGCCCTCATCGGCTTCGACCGCGTCATGGTCTATCGTTTCGCTGCGGACGGATCTGGCGAGGTTGTGGCCGAGGCGGTCAAGGCCGGGCTCGGCCAGTTCATGGGCCTGCACTACCCGGCCTCCGACATCCCGGCCCAAGCGCGCGAACTCTATCGCCGCAATCTGCTGCGGGTGATCACCGACGTCAACGCCACACCGGTTCCGATCATCCCCCGGCGCGACGAGAGCGGCCAACCTCTGGATCTGTCGCTGTCGGTGCTGCGCTCGGTTTCGCCGATCCACATCGAATATCTGAAGAACATGGGCGTCTGCGCCTCGCTGTCGATCTCCATCATTGTCGAGGGCAGACTGTGGGGCCTGTTCGCCTGCCATCATTATTCGCCCCGCTGTCCGAGCTTCGAGCGACGCTCGGTCTCCGAACTTTTCGCCCAGATGTTCTCCATGCGTCTGGAGAGCCGGGAGCGTCAGCAGACGGTGGAGTACGAACGTCGCGCCCGAGATATCTCCGATCAGCTCCTGGGCGCCGTCGCCTCCGACGAGACCCTGTTGAAGGATCCCGACTGGCTCGGCGACATCCTGACCCACGCGATCCCGGCCGACGGCGTCGGGGTCTGGCTGGGCGGGTCCTACGCGTTTTCGGGCTCGACCCCTCCCCCGGACCAGTTTCGTCGCATCGCCCGGGCCCTGAACGGCACGGCGGCAGGCAAGATTTTCGCCATCGACCATATCGGCTCTCTCATACCCGACGCTGACGCCTTCGCTTCGGAGGCCGCAGGCCTGCTCGCCATCCCCATCTCGCGCAGCCCACGTGACTATGTGGTGCTGTTTCGCAAGGAACTGATCCACTCGGTGCGCTGGGGCGGCGACCCGCACAAGCCCGTCGCCTATGGCCCCAACGGTCCCCGCCTGACGCCACGCGAAAGCTTCGCAGAGTGGAAGGAGTTGGTCGAAGGCAAGTCCCAACCTTTCACGAGTTCGGAAATCCGGGTCGCCGAAACCCTGCGCGCCACCCTGATCGAAGTCGTGCTCCGTCTCGCGGACGAAGCCTCTGCCGAGCGCCAGCAATCCAGCGCCCGTCAGGAACTTCTGATCGCCGAGCTCAATCACCGGGTCCGCAACATCCTCGGCCTCATTCGCGGCCTGATCCGCCAATCGAGCACCGAAGGCGGCAGTGTCGAGGATTTCGCCAAGGTCGTCGACGGCCGCATCCATGCGCTGGCCCGCGCTCACAACCAGATCACCGACGACCACTGGGGCCCTGCCCCGATGCAGGCTCTGATCGACGCGGAGGCGGCCGCCTTCGTGGACGACCACGAGCGGATCATCACCCAGGGGGAGGCCATCTTCCTCAACCCTAACGCCTACTCGACACTGGCGCTCGTGGTCCACGAACTGGTCACCAATTCTAACAAATACGGCAGCCTGTCCGCGGAGGGAGGAAGGGTCACGCTTAGCTGGCATCGCGACGCCAAGGGCGATCTGACTCTGGAATGGCGGGAAACCGGCGGCCCGACGGTCGCGCCCCCGACACGCAGGGGTTTCGGCACAACCATCATCGACCGCTCCATACCGTACGACCTCGGCGGCAAGGCACGCCTGGAGTACGATCCCAAGGGGGTGCACGCGACCTTCGTCATCCCCGCCCGCCACATTTCGGAACCGCGCCAGATCCCGGCCGGCGCCGCGCTCCGCTATCCCCGTCCCTCCCTTGGCCACCCCCAGGCTCCGCCGCCCAAGATCCTTGCGGGCCACGATGTCCTGCTGGTCGAGGACAGCCTGATCATCGCTCTGGACGCCGAAGACATCGCCCAGCGGCTCGGCGCCGCGACCGTGACCACGGCCGCCACCGTCATGGGCGCCCTGGATCAGATCGAGGCCCGCAGGCCCACCGTCGCCGTGCTCGACATCAACCTGGGTGACCGCAACTCGTATCCGATCGCCGACCGGCTGGCGGAGCTGCGCATCCCCTTCCTGTTCGCCACGGGCTACGGCGAACAGGCCAACCTGCCGTCCGACCATCGCGGCCGTCCGGTGGTGCAGAAACCCTACACGGTCGAGAACGTCGCTCGCGCCCTGGACGGTCTGCTGGGACCGGTCGGCCGGGAATAGCGCCCGAGCGGACAGGACCGACCTTACGACAAGAAGGCCCCCCGGATCGCTCCGGAGGGCCCTTTCGTTACGCGGTTAATTCTTGAGCAGGTCGCCTTAGCGGGCGGCCTGGAACTTCTCGACCGAAGCGGTGACGCGCTCATTGATCGGCTTGAAGCTGTCCTTGACCGAACCGGTCAGGGTTTCGGTCATCTTGGTGACTTCCGAGAGGTAGGTTTCCATCGCCGACTTGGCGAAGTTGGTCTGCAGCTCGATCAGCTCCTGAATCGAGCGAGCCTGCGAGATCGTCTGGGCGGCGGCGACGCCGTGTTCCCAGCTGGTCTTGCCGTAGTTCAGGGCCTGGGCCGAAAGCGCCTCGGCGCCCTTCTGGGCGGCGGCGGCCGAAGCGGTCAGGGCTTCCAGGTTCTGCTTCGACTGGGCGGTCATTTCGGCGATCGAAGCCGAGGTCTTTTCCATGCCGTCGCGAAGGGCTTGCGTGCCCTTGGCTTGGAACTGTTCGGCGCCGGCCTTGAACTGCTCGGTCTGGGCCTTCTGGGCTTCGACGGTCGCGGCGGCGGCCTGCTCGATGGTCTTCTTCACAGTGGTGGTGGCGTCAGTCATTTGAAGTCTCCTGAACCGATTGATCGCGACCGCTGCATGGGCGACCGCTGAAAGGGTCTCATCCCGGGGCCTTCCCGGTCGATGGCGCTCATATGGTGCAACTGCGAACAAGGGTCAAGAGATTTTGTGCAGTGCAACATGTGATCGACGATCAGTTGAATGCGACCGGATCGATCAGGTTCCGCGCGTTCAAATCCGCGTTGATACCTTCTTAACCACCGTGAAACCTGCCGGCCTCATGGTAGGCTCATCACTTGCGTCGCGTCGGGGGGCCGTCGTCGCGTCACGGTTTTACGAGGCTTGGCTTGCCGATGAAGCGTAACGATTCCAGCCCCAGCCGCCGCCTCGCCCTGCAGCGGGTGGTCGCCGGCCTCTGCGCCCTGTCGCTGCTGGTCGGACTGGGAAGCCTCGGTCTCGGCCGGGTCCAGGCCCAGACGGGCGAGAACAACCGCTACGCCGCCATCGTGGTCGACGCCGGCACGGGCGAGGTCCTGTTCGCCCGGCACGCCGACAGCCGCCGCTACCCGGCTTCGGTCACCAAGATGATGACCCTCTATCTGGTGTTCGAGGCGCTGGAGAAGGGTACGGCCGATCTCGACGATGTCCTGACCATCTCTCCTCTCGCCGCCTCGCAGCCGCCGTCCAAGCTGGGCCTCGCCGCGGGCCAGACGATTCGCCTGGACGACGCCATGCGCGCCACCACGGTCCGCTCGGCTAACGACATGGCGATGGCCCTGGCCGAGCACATCGGCGGCTCCCAGGCGCGCTTCGCCTCCATGGCCACGCTGAAGGCCGAGGAGCTGGGCATGACCCAGACCCGCTACGTCAATCCGAACGGCCTGCCGGACAGCCGCCAGCTGACCTCGGCTCGAGACCTGGCCATCCTGGCCCGTGCGATCATGCGCGATTATCCTCAATATTACAGCTACTTTGGTCTGCACGACTGGCATTACCAGGGGCGCGACTATCGCAACACCAACGGCCTTCTGCTGTCGGGCAACGGCTATGACGGCATCAAGACCGGCTTCACCAACGCCTCGGGCTACAACCTGGCCGCTTCGGCCGTGCGCAACGGCAAGCGCATCATCACCATCGTCCTGGGCGGGCGCTCCAGCGTGACCCGCAACGCCCACGTCGCCGCCCTGATGGACACCGGCTTCGAGGTCGAGAACCGCAGGGCCGCCGGCGAACGCATCCAGGTGGCCCAGGCCTTCTTCGAGCAGCGCGGCTTCGGCCTCGGCGGACCCGACACCGGCGGTCCAGTCGCCTACGCCGCCCTGAACGGCGCCCCGACCGCCGAGCGCGAGGAAGGCCAGGGCTCCAGCGCCCTCACCTGGACCGCCCCGCTGCCCGCGCCGACGCCGACCCCGGTCTCGACGGCCGCCGTCGCCTCGCCTCCCACGACCGCCGGTTACGGCCCTGCGGCGCCGATGCGGCGGGCCGAGGCGTCTGCGCCGCGCACCGGCAATCTGACCGCCAATCTGAACGGCGGCGTCGCCCCGCCGGCCGGCACGACCTCGGGCCTGAACCGCGGCGCCGTCGCCAATCCGCCGCGTCCGACGGCTCCGGCCCGCACCGCCACCCCGCCCGCAGGCGGCTGGTCGGTGCAGGTCGGCGCATTCCGTGACGAGACCGTGGCCCGCAACTGGCTCACCGAGGTCAACCGCCGCTTCCGCTCCAGCTTCAGCAACGCCGAGCGCAACGTCGTCACCGTCGCCGGCTGGCACCGCTCGCGTTTCACCGGAATGACCGAGGCCGCCGCCCGCAGCGCCTGCGAGGCCCTGGACGCCCGCCGGGTCACCTGCATGGTGGTCCGTCCGGGCGGGTGAGGCTTTCCGTCTCCCGACGGGAGCGGATGGGTAAGCAAAGCGAGAGGGGTTCGTCCGTGTGAACTCACTATTCCAACCCCACCCCGTCGTTGCTGCGCATCGACCATCCTCCTCATGAAGGGGAGGGAGAAGCCAGACACACCCCATCGTTCCTCCGCTGCGAACGGGTTGGGGAAGTCGACGGAGCCTGGGCGGTCGCCCGGAACCGAGGTGGCCCCCTGCTTTCGCGTTACGGGGACCGATGAAATGTTTTTCGGCTCGCGCCGAGGCTCCGTCCCCGACCGAGTCCGCGAGCGTCGCCCAGCGGGTGTACGGACACCCCGGGAGGGCCGGACTCTCCGCCTCGGCGAAGGTCGGCACAGGTCCCGGGTCCTTTGGACCCTCAGGCGATAGGCCCGCGACGGGCGGCGGGCTCAGGCCCGCCGGGCTCCGAGGTTTCACGCCCCTCGGACATTCGCTTCGGGAGCCAAATCGTTGGCTCCCTCCGCTACTACCCGCACGATCAGTCCCCGCCGCACGTCCGGGTCCTGGGCCCAGGACGCCTTCCCCAACGACGGGATGGGGAAAAGTATACGCCCGATTTGAGGGGCGCCTGCGACAATGGGCTTAAATGGAGCCGGGGGTTGAATTCGTTGGTCGAATTCCGGTGTCCGTTGATGGGTATGGCGCAGATAAGCCTCTCCCGGCGGGAGACGCAGACGATCGCCTCAGTGGGCGTGGGCGGCGGGGGCCGGAAGGGCTTTCAGGTCGGCGTCGATGGTGGCGATCAACTCCGGCGTCACGGCGCCCTGCGAATACGGGGCGACCTGGGCGAGGGTCATGTCCTGGAACTGCGGCAGGGCCGGATGCTGGCTGACGCCCGGCATGTGCTTTTCCATCACCGCATGGGTCTCCGGATTGGCCAGCAAGTCCTTGATCGAGCTTTCGATGGTCGGGCGAGCCGCAGCGTGCGCCTCGCCACCGGCGTGGGCCGAATCAACCTGGGCCGGAGCCGTCTGGGCTAAGGCGGCGGTGGAGATGGCCGAGAGGGCCACGGCGGCGAGAACAGTCTTGATCATGGAAGCAACTCCGGAACGGGAGCGGCAGATGACGCGCAAATCGCGACAGGCTCAAGACAGGAACTTTCGCTGCGACGCACACGGCGCTAGGAAAGCCGCATGACCGACACCCTCTCCTCCTCGAAACTGATCCAGGGCCGCACGGGCGACTGGGAAATCGTCATGGGCCTGGAAATCCACGCCCAGGTGGCCTCCAAGGCCAAGCTGTTCTCCGGCGCCGCCGTGGGCTTCGGCGCGGGGCCGAACGAGCAGGTGTCGCTGGTGGATGCGGGCTTCCCCGGCATGCTGCCGACGCTGAACAAGCACTGTGTCGAACAGGCGGTGAAGACCGGCCTCGGCCTGAAGGCCGCGATCAACAGGAAGAGCCAGTTCGACCGGAAGAATTATTTCTATCCCGACCTGCCGACCGGCTATCAGATCAGCCAGCTCTACTATCCGATCGTCGGCGAGGGCGTGGTCGAGGTGGAGGGCGAGGACGGGACCTTCTTCAACGTGGGCATCGAGCGGCTGCATCTGGAACAGGACGCGGGCAAGCTGATCCACGATCTGTCGCCGACCGAGAGCTATGTCGACCTGAACCGCGCGGGCACCGCCCTGATGGAGATCGTCTCCCGCCCCGACATCCGCTCGCCGGAGGAGGCGGTCGCCTACGTCAAGAAGATCCGCACCATCCTGATCTACCTGGGCACCTGCGACGGGGACATGGAGAAGGGCAACCTGCGCGCCGACGTGAACGTCTCGGTCTGCCGCGCCGGGAACTATGCGAAGTTCAAGGAGACCGGCGACTTCGGCTTCCTCGGCACGCGCTGCGAGATCAAGAACGTCAACTCGTTCCGCTTCATCTCCCAGGCCATCAACTACGAGGCCCGTCGCCAGATCGAGATTCTGGAAGACGGCGGCAAGATCGTTCAGGAGACCCGTCTGTACGACCCGACCGCCGGCGAGACCCGCTCCATGCGGTCCAAGGAAGAGGCGAACGACTATCGCTATTTCCCCGATCCGGACCTGCTGCCGCTCGAGCTGGAACAGGCCTGGATCGACGACATCAAGGCGAACCTGCCGGAACTGCCGGACGAGAAGCGCCGTCGGCTGATGGCCGACTACGGCCTGTCGCAATACGACGCCATCGTCCTGATCTCCGAGCAGGCCAAGGCGGACTATTTCGAAGAAGCGGCCAAGGGTCGTGACGCCAAGCTGGTGGCCAACTGGGTGACGAACGAGCTGTCGGCGCGTCTGGCCGCCGCCGGCAAGGACTTCTCCGAAAGCCCCCTGCCCGCCGCCCACGTCGCCGAACTGGTGGCCCTGATCGAGGAGGGCGTGATCTCCTCCAAGATCGCCAAGGAAGTTTTCGACCACGTCTGGAACGGCGAGGGATCGCCCCGCGCCGTCGTCGAGGCGCGCGGCCTGGTCCAGGTCAACGACACCGGGGCCATCGAGAAGGCCGTCGACGACCTGATCGCCGCCAACCCCGACAAGGCTGCCGCCGTCGCCGAGAAGCCCCAGGCCCTCGGCTGGTTCGTCGGCCAGGTGATGAAGGCCACCGGCGGCAAGGCCAACCCGGCCTCGGTCAACGAGATCCTGAAGGCCAAGCTGGGCATCCATTAGGGCGCTATCGCTCGCTGCCTGAGCGGGGTTGATCAGGATGGCAAAAGGCCCGCCCGGATCGCTCCGGACGGGCCTTTCGGACGCCGCGCCGCTCTTAGTTCGAGAGCAGCGAGATGATCACGCCGGTCGCCAGGGCGGCCAGCACCACGTCACCGGTATCGGTGCGGTAGTAGCCATAGCCGCGCGGCGGGGTGCGATAGCCATAGCGGTTGTAGTCGCGGATGTACCAGTTCTGGCGATACTGATACGGCAGGGTCGCGCCGCGATAGTAGCGGCGATTGTTGTAGTAGCGCCGATCGTCGCGACGGTCGTCCCAGCGGCGATCATCATGGCGACGATCCCAGCGGCGGTCATCTCGACGGTCGTCGCGACGTTCCCAGCGCTCGTACCGGCCGTCGCGGTCGCGATCACCGCCGCGCCACTGCTGGGCCGATGCGGCGACCGGTGCGGCCAGAGTGGCCAGGGTCACGGCGCCGATGACGAAAAGATTGGTCTTCTTCACTGCACTGCTCCTTGATTGGGGTTGCGCGGGGTAAGCGCGCGGTGCCCGACCTTGAACGGGAGCTTCGGGCCGGCGACATGAACTGGTGCTGAACGGCGCGTTTAGAAATCGCGATACCCGCTCGCCGGGAATCGGATACCTTCGGTTGTCGGACATCCGGAGAGAGACAATGCGCGCCTGGATCCCTATCGCCCTTGCCGCGATGCTGTCGGCCACGAATGCTGCGGCGCAGGAGGCGCCCCGCTATATCGTCGACTTCAGCGTCCTAAAGGCCGGCGCGCCCGTGGCCTCGGCCCAGGCCATTATAGCCGAAGGCGGTCAGGCGGAGATCAATCTCGTCGGCGCCGACGCCGTCTACACCTTCACCGCCGACCTGCAGCCCGTTCAGGGCGACGGCGAGGACGGCAGTCTGATGATCGAGGCTTACGTCAATCGCGACGGCGAGGACCTGGCCAATCCGCGGCTTACGATCCGGCGCGGGGGAACGGCCAGATTCGAGCTCGGCGAGGCCCGCGGCGCGTCGGGCGAACTGCAGGAAGGCGTCAAGGTCACCCTGTCGCCCGTCGCGGACTGATCTAGCGCGGGCAGCGCTCGGCGGCGGCCACCTGGGCCGCCAGCACCGATTTCACCGCCAGCGGCGTGTCGGTGGCGATGACCAACGCGCCCTGATCGAACAGGTCGCGATACTCCGATGGATCGCCGTCCGCCGCATACTGGTCGTCCAGTCGCCGACCGGGTGCGCCCAGGGTGCCGAACTGGGCTTCGACCCCCGCCTCGGCCAGGGACCGCCACAGCGCCGGCCGCACCTCCCGCGTCCCGGTCCAGGCCAGGATCTGGGGCGCGTTCAGGCCTTCCAGCCCGGCCACGTCATTGAGCCCGGCGGAGATCATCATCTCCGGCGCCATCGCCGCCACGGCGCGGGCCGTCTCCGGCGAATAGGTGATCAGGATCACCCGATCCTGGGCGTTCGCCGCCCGCACCTCGGCGATCACCGCCCGCGCCAGCGTCAGGGTTGCGGCCTCGTCGGCGGGCTTCAGGTCGATGCTGGCGATGGCCCGGACGCGACCAGCGGCGTCCAGGGCTTCGCGCAGGGTCGGCGGCGGCTCGCTGGTCACCGCGCCGTTCGTGGCCTCCAGCCGCGCGGCCCGCACCTCGGCGAAGGTCCGGTCCGAGACCTTGCCCGAGCCGGTCGAGGTCCGATCCAGCGTCTCGTCGTGCATCAGCACCAGCCGCCCGTCGGAGGTCAGGACCGCGTCGATCTCGAGGATGGCGCCGGGAATGGCGCGGCCGGTCGCCTCGATGGCGCCGATGGAGTTCTCCGCCTGATCGTCAGCCGACTGGGCCCGGTGCGCCGAGATGGCGACGCCGCCGCCGGTCCGGATGCAGTCGAAATAGGCGGCCAGAGCCGGGGTCTCGGGAGCCGGCCGGACCGGCGTGGCCGCGCAGGCGGACGCCAGAAGCGCGGTCAACAGGGCGGGAGCGACGAAGCGGGTCATGGAAGGGCCTGTGCGAACTGGAGCGCCCTCATAGACCCGCAGATCGACGGGCGTAAGACAGGCGCATCCCTTGCCCGCGCGCCTGCGCCGACGCATGGTCGCAGCCAAAGATGGTCGGGAGAGAATCGGGTGCAGGATCTAGTCGGGCCAGCGATCGGCACGCTCGCGGCAGTGGCCGTCGGCGGCTATCTGCTGGGTTCCATCCCGTTCGGCGTTCTGATCACCCGCGCGGCCGGCGCCGGCGACGTCCGCAACATCGGATCCGGCAACATCGGTGCGACCAATGTCCTGAGGACCGGCCGCAAGGACCTGGCGCTGGCGACGCTGTTGCTGGACGCCGGCAAGGGGGCCGCCGCCCTGCTGATCGCCCGGCACCTGTTCGGGTCGGAGTTGGCCGGGGCCCTGGCGGGCGGCGCCGCCTTCCTGGGGCATCTGTTCCCGGTCTGGCTGGGCTTCCGGGGCGGCAAGGGGGTCGCGACCTTCTTCGGCCTGCTGATCGCCGCCTGCTGGCCGCTGGGGCTGATGGCCGGGGCGACCTGGCTGATCGTCGCCTTCGCCCTGCGCTATTCCTCGCTGGCCGCGCTGGTGGCGGCCGCCGCCGCGCCGCTCTACGCCCTCCTACCCCTGCCGAGGCTCGGATTGCCGGCGCCCCAGCCGATCTTCATCCTGGCCATCGTCACGGCGATCCTGATCTACATCCGGCATCACGAGAACATCGCCCGTCTGCTCAAGGGGGCCGAGCCCCGCATCGGCGCCGCCAGGACGTGAGCCTGTCGGATGCCGAGCGTTTCGCCCGTCTGCGTCTCGCACGCTGCGAGCGGGTCGGCCCGGTGTCCTTCCGCCAGCTCCTGGAACGGTTCGGCAGCGCCGAGCGGGCGCTGGACGCCCTGCCCGATCTGGTCCGCAAGGGCGGCGGCCACGGCTACGCCCTGCCCCCCATGGAGCGGGTGGATGGGGAACTGGCCGCCGGGGAGCGCATCGGCGCCACCCTTCTGGTTCTCGGCGACGCCGCCTATCCGCCGATGCTGGCCGCCGTCGATCCGCCCCCGCCTCTGCTGTGGACGCGAGGCGACGTCAGCCTGCTATCTCGGGAGGCCGTCGGCGTTGTCGGCGCCCGGATCGCCTCGGCGGGCGGCCAGAGGATCGCGCGAGGTCTCGCCACCCAGCTGGGTCAGGCCGGGTTTGTGGTGGTGTCCGGACTGGCGCGGGGGATCGACGCCGCCGCCCATGGCGGATCGCTGGAGACCGGGACGGTGGCCGTCCTCGGCGGGGGTGTCGACGACGTCTATCCGTCCGAGAACGCGGGCCTCTACGACCAGATCGTCGATCGAGGCTGTGTCGTGTCGGAAAGCCCGATGGGCGCGAGGGCCCAGGCCCGGGACTTCCCCCGGCGCAACCGCATCATCTCCGGCCTGTCGCGGGGCGTCATCGTGGTCGAGGCCGAACTGCGGTCCGGATCGCTGATCACCGCCCGGCTGGCCAACGAGCAGGGCCGCGATGTCTTCGCCGTGCCCGGCTCGCCGCTCGATCCCCGCTCCAAGGGGCCGAACGAGCTGCTGCGACAGGGCGCGATCCTGTGCGAAGGCGTGGATGACGTCCGCCGGGCCTTCGAGACCCTCCGCACTCTCGCCGAGCCGCCCGCCGACCATCCCTTTGACGGAGCGCCGGACGAGATCGACGCGGTCTTCCTCGATCGCGTCGCCGATCTGCTGTCGCCGACGCCGACGCCGCGCGACGAGATCGCCCGAGCGCTGAGCGCGCCGATCGCCGATGTGGCTGCGGCCCTGCTGGAGCTCAGCCTCGCCGGGCGGGCCACCCTTCTGCCCGGCGGATCGGCCTCAACCTAGAGCCTGGTCAGCTAATGCCATGATAGGGCTCCAGACTTACGCGAGAGCATGATCCACTCTGCATGTCGGACCCGAGAAGCAAATCCTGCACCAGACGATGATGCTCTAGGCCGGGCGGCGGCGTCCCGTCTCGGGCGGCGGTGGAGCGGGCCGGTTCAGTGGCTCGGCCGCCAGGGTCGCGGCGCTCTCGAGGATTCGGCCGAGCGCCTCGTCCCCATCCCACCGCGCCATCTGGGCCAGTTCCAGCGCCATGGCGCCGATGTATTCCCGCACAGGGAACTCCGTCGCCTGTTCGTCCTGTGCGGCTTTGATCGGGGCCTCCCCCATCGTTCCGCTCGCGCTTTGCATCGCCATAGCCTCTCCTTAGCCCAGCTCGGACATTGGATACAACTTTAGGTATCTTCGCAACCTTAACGAGATGGCGTCCCGTGAAGTTTCGTGCGGTTGACACGGTTCGCAACGCCAACCACGTTCTGCGCCCCTCCTCCCAAACTGAGCCGTAATGAATCTCGTCATCGTCGAGAGCCCCGCGAAGGCCAAGACCATCAACAAATACCTCGGCTCGGACTTCGAGGTTCTGGCCTCCTACGGGCACGTCCGCGACCTGCCGTCCAAGGATGGGTCGGTGAAGCCTGACGAAGACTTCGCCATGGAGTGGGAGGTCGACGCCAAGGCGTCCAAGCGCCTGTCCGAAATCGCAGAGGCGGCCAAGCGGGCCGACCGCGTCATCCTGGCCACCGACCCCGACCGCGAGGGCGAGGCGATCAGCTGGCACGTGCTCGACGTCCTGACCAAGAAGAAGGCGCTGAAGGACACCGAGGTCCAGCGCGTCACCTTCAACGCCATCACCAAGTCCGCCGTGCTGGAGGCCATGGCCGCTCCGCGCGAGCTGGATATGGAGCTGGTGGAGGCCTATCTGGCCCGCCGCGCCCTCGACTATCTGGTGGGCTTCACCCTGTCGCCCGTTCTGTGGAGAAAGCTGCCCGGCGCCCGCTCGGCCGGTCGGGTGCAGTCGGTCGCACTGCGGATCGTCGTCGATCGCGAGATGGAGATCGAGCGATTCAAGGCCCAGGAGTACTGGTCGATCGAGGCCGATCTGGCCGCCGACAGCCCGCCGTTCACGACGCGTCTGGTGAAGCACGAAGGTAAACGGGTCCAACGTCTGGACATCGCCTCCGAGGCCATGGCCTTTGCAGCCCGCGACGCCATCAAGGCCGGCGACTTCACCATCAAGTCCATCGAGAAGAAGCCGGTCCGCCGCTTCCCCTCCCCGCCCTTCACCACCTCCACGCTCCAGCAGGAGGCCGCGCGCAAGCTCGGCTTCGACGCCCAACGCACCATGCGGGCCGCTCAGAAGCTGTACGAGGGCGTCGACGAGACCGGGGGCCTGATCACCTATATGCGGACCGACGGCGTCCAGACGACGCCCGAGGGCCTGGCCCAGGCGCGTCAGGTGATCGGCGACACCTTCGGGCCCGCCTTCGTCCCGGCCGAGGCCCGCCATTACAAGACAAAGGCCAAGAACGCCCAGGAAGCGCACGAAGCCATTCGCCCGACCAACATCGCCCGCCACCCCGACAGCCTGCGGCTGGAGAGCGACCTGCAGCGGCTCTACGAGCTGATCTGGAAGCGGATGGTCGCCTCGCAGATGGAGGCGGCGCGTCTGGACCGGACCACGGTCGAGGTCGAGACCCCCGACGGCCAGACGGGGCTGCGCGCCACGGGTCAGGTCGTGACCTTCGACGGCTTCCTGGCCGTCTACGAGGAAGGCCGCGACGAAAAGCAGAAGGGCGCCGAGGGCGAGGAGGACGACGATTCCACCCGCCTGCCGACCCTGAAGGAAGGCGCGAAGGCCAAGGTCGAGGCGGTCCGCACCGACCAGCATTTCACCGAGCCGCCGCCGCGCTTCTCCGAGGCCACCCTGGTCAAGAAGCTGGAAGAGCTCGGCATCGGACGTCCGTCGACCTATGCCTCGATCCTGACGACGCTGCGGGACCGCGAATACGTCCGCATGGAGAAGAACCGCTTCTATCCCGAGGACAAGGGACGGCTGGTCACAGCCTTCCTGGAGCAGTTCTTCAGGAAATGGGTCGAGTACGATTTCACCGCCGCGCTCGAGACCCGCCTGGACGAGGTCTCGGCCGGCGATCTGAACTGGAAGGTGCTGCTGCGCGAGTTCTGGTCGGACTTCCATGTCGCGACCCAGGCGGCGGGAGAGCTGCGGACCACGGCCATCCTCGACGCCCTGAACGAGAGCCTGGGGCCGCATATCTTCCCCATGAAGGAAGACGGGTCGGATCCGCGCGAATGCCCCCTGTGCCATCAGGGCCAGCTGAGCCTGAAGACCAGCCGGTTCGGCGCCTTCGTCGGCTGCTCGCGCTATCCCGACTGCAAATACACCCGGCCGGTGGCGGCGCCCGACGCCGAGGGCGGCGGGGCGGATGGCGGCGACCGGGAGCTGGGCGTCGATCCGGCGACGGGTCAGCCGGTTCAGCTCAAGATCGGGCGGTTCGGCCCCTATGTCGAAACCACGCCGCCAGGCGAGGAGAAGCCGAAGCGGTCGTCCCTGCCCAAGGGCTGGAGCCCGGCGTCGCTGACGCTGGAACAGGCGCTGCGTCTGCTCGGCCTGCCGCGCGAGATCGGTGAGCATCCCGAGGACGGGAAGATGATCACGGCGGGTCTGGGGCGGTATGGGCCCTTCATCCTGCATGCCGGGACCTATGCCAATGTCGCTGATATCGATGAAGTTTTCGAGATCGGGCTGAACCGGGCCGTGGTCCTGCTGGCCGAAAAGCGAGCCGGCGGATTCCGGGGGCGCGGCGCGGCTGTGGCCCCGCTGAAGGACCTGGGCACGCACCCGGAGACGGGCGAGCCCGTCCACGTCATGTCGGGCCGGTTCGGTCCCTATGTGAAGTCGGGCAAGATCAACGCCACCCTGCCCAAGGGAACGGCGCCTGAGGACATGACCATGGACGTGGCCGTGCCGCTTCTGGCCGCTCGCGCCGCGGCCGCCCCGTCCAAGGGCAAGAAGGCCCCGGCGAAGAAGGCGGCCGCTCCGAAGAAGACCGCCCCTCCCAAGGCCGCTGCGGCCAAGACGCCGGCGGCGAAGAAAGCCCCTGCGAAGAAGCCGGCCGCCAAGAAGGCCGCGCCGAAGACAAAGACCGACGCGGCCGAATAGGTCAGTTCCCCGCCAGCTCCGGCTGGCGGGCCTCGGCCTCACGGAACGGCGCGAGCTGGTCGGCCAGAGCGCGCTGGAAGGCGGGCCGCGTCTCGCAGCGGGCCAGATAGGCGGCCAGCTTCGGATAGTCGGCGACGATCGTCGTGTGGCGGAGGTCGCGCAGCACATGGGTCATCAGGATGTCGGCGGCGCTGAAGGCCCCGTTGGCGAAGAAGTCGGCATCGCCCAGCGCCGTCTGCAGATCCGCCAGGCGTTTGCGCAGCATCGTTTCAACCTGGGGGCGGCGCTCCTTCGCCCAGGCCTCGCCGGCGTGGAACAAGTCGATGCCGGCCAGCTGGGCGACAAGGGGCTCCACGCTGTTCATGGCCGCGAACAGCCAGGTCATCACCATGGCCCGGCCGGCCGGATCGGCGGGCATCAGAGCGTCGGATGACTGGGCGATATAGAGGACGATGGCGCCGCTCTCGAACATCTGGACCGTGTCGTCGCGATAGACGGGCACCTGGCCGAAGGGCTGGAGCGCGCGGTACTCGGGCGTGGCCTGGTCTTCGAAGCCGATCAGGTGGTCGCCATAGGGGATGCCCGCCTCCTCCAGCGCCCAGCGGACGCGGATGTCGCGCACGGACCCCTGGGCGAAGGGCGGAACCCATTGAAAGGCGGTGACACGGTTCATGGCTTCTCTCCGGCCGTCGTCATTGACGAGATAGGTTGATATCAACATACTGGCGGCGATGACACAAGCGATGCCAGAGACGTTCGCCACCACCCTGCACATCCGGGACCACTGTTTGTGCCTGCACGCCCAGCGCGCGGCGCGGGCCCTGTCGCGGCGCTTCGACGAGGCGATGCGGCCGGTGGGGATCACCTCGGGCCAGTTCTCGCTGCTGAACGGCCTGAACCGGCCCGAGCCCCCGACCATCGGGGCGGTGGCGACCCTCCTGGCCATGGATCGGTCGACGGTGACGGCGAACCTGAAGCCGCTGGAGCGGATGGGGGCGGTCGTCATGGCCGTGGACGCGCAGGACCGGCGAGGGCGGCGGGTCGGACTGACCGATCTGGGGCGCGGATTGCTGGCCGAGGCGACGCCGATCTGGCGCGCGGTGCATGGGGAGATCGAGGCGGGGCTGGACGGCCAGGGCGATGCGCTGAGGGGCGGGCTGAAGCGGCTGAGCTGAGGCGATCCGGACTCCGAAAATTGAGTCCGCCGAGTCCGGGGAGTCCGGGGAATCCGGTGAGTCCGCTCATGCCGATCCTTTCTACGCGAAGGGGACCAGTATGAGGGTGTTTTCAGACGTGATGGACAAAACGGCTCTCCGCAGATCCGGCCGTTGAAATCGTTGGCTGATTTCGGGCATCCGTTGATGGCCATCGCTGATCCCTCTCCCGGCGGGAGAGGGCTTGAGGCTCGCAGAGCGGAGCGGTGCGCCAGCCGAAAGGGTTGAGGGGTTGCTGTCGAAGTCGGCGCTAGCCGTGGCAGTGCGACGGCTTACGCCGATGGATAGATCAGCCCCTCACCCTTTCGCACAAGGACGACGGCTGCGCCGCCGTGTGCTCAAGCCCTCTCCCGCCGGGAGAGGGATCGGAGGTGCGGCCCCATCTTCTTCTCTAGCAGAGCCACCAGTTCCGGCTGCATGAAGCCGTCGTCGTCGGGCCCCCGGTCGAGCCGGAGGCTGACGAAGTTGAGGCAGACGACGCGGGCGGACTTCAGGCTCTTTCGGAACCGCTTCTGGAGCCGCGTGCGGTGGGCGCGTTCCATGACGAAGATCACGTCGGCCCATTCGACGAGTTCGGAGGTGGCGGGTTCGTCCGCATCGGGCGCCAGCCCGGCCGACGCCGTCTCCACCCCCGGCCAGGCGGCGAACACCTGCTCGGCCGTCGGCGAGCGGAGGCGGTTGCGGGAGCAGAGGAAGAGGAGGTTGGTCAGGGAGCGGCGCTCGCAGCGTTCACCATTCTGCGCGCGTTTTCGACGACGTCAGTGACCGCGAGCAATATTTCCTCGACCGTCTCTTGCGACATCACATGGGGCGCGGCGACGACCGATTGAAGGAAATCGGCTCGCTCGGCGTCGGTCATCTTCCACCAGCCCATATTGTCAGCGTCGTACGCGATCGCACGCGCGATCGAGTACCTTGTCGCGCCATCGTCGGCATACGGTTGCAGTTCGGAGTCTGGAGCCAGTTCGGCAGTAAGATGGGCTGCAAGCGAGGCCATCCAAGGATTGAACAGAGCGATCGACTCGTAATCGCCGGCGAATTTCGCACGTTTCAGAACGGCGAGCAGAAGCCAACGCGCCCTGCCGGAAAACCGGACGGCTCCGTCATCTTCGACTTCGATCCCTTCCGGCAGATTTTCCATCACAGTGGAATATTATCGTGCTTCTTCCACGGATTGCTCTGCGTCTTCCCCTTCAGCGTCCGTAGAGCCTTGATCAGCCTCCGCCGCGTGCCGTGCGGCATGATCACGTCGTCGATATAGCCCAGACCCGCAGCCACGAAGGGGTTGGCGAAGCGGTCCTTGTACTCGGCCTCGCGGGCGGCCAGGGCCTCGGGGTCGCCGGCCTCCTTGCGGAAGATGATCTCGACCGCGCCCTTGGCGCCCATGACGGCGATCTCGGCCGAGGGCCAGGCGTAGTTGACGTCGCCGCGCAGGTGTTTGGAGCTCATCACGTCATAGGCGCCGCCATAGGCCTTGCGCGTGATCACCGTCAGCTTGGGCACCGTGGCCTCGGCATAGGCGAACAGCAGCTTGGCGCCGTGCTTGATCAGGGCGCCGTACTCCTGGCGCGTGCCGGGCATGAAGCCGGGGACGTCGACCAGGGTCACCAGAGGGATGTGGAAGGCGTCGCAGAAGCGGACGAAGCGGGCGGCCTTGCGCGATGAGTCGATGTCGAGGACCCCGGCCAGGACCTGGGGCTGGTTGGCGACGATGCCGACGGGCTGGCCGTCCAGGCGGCCGAAGCCGCAGACGATGTTCTTGGCGAAGTCGGCGCCGATCTCGAAGAAGTCGGCCTCGTCGACCGTCTTCAGGATCAGTTCCTTGATGTCATAGGGCTGGTTCGGATTGGCCGGGACCAGGGTGTCCAGGCTGGCCTCGTCGCGCTCCGGGTCGTCGTAGCTGTCGCGGACCGGCGGCTTCTCGCGGTTCGACAAGGGCAGGAAGCCGATCAGGCGACGGACCTCCGACAGGGCCTCCAGATCGTTCTCGAAGGCGCCGTCGGCGACGCCCGACTTGCCGGCATGGACGCGCGCGCCGCCCAGATCCTCGTGACTGACGACCTCGTTGGTGACGGTGCGGACCACGTCCGGGCCGGTCACGTACATGTAGGAGGTGTCCTTCACCATGAAGATGAAGTCGGTGATGGCCGGCGAATAGACGTCGCCGCCGGCGCAGGGGCCCATGATGACGCTGATCTGCGGGATGACGCCCGAGGCCAGGGTGTTCTGGAGGAAGATGTCTGCGTAGCCGGCGAGGGATTCGACGCCCTCCTGGATGCGGGCGCCGCCGGCGTCGAACAGGCCGATGATCGGGGCGCCGTTGGTCAGGGCCATGGTCTGGAGCTTGACGATCTTGGCCGCATGCGCGCCGCTCAGAGAGCCGCCGAAAACCGTGAAATCCTTGGAGAAGACATAGACCAGACGGCCGCCGATCGTGCCGCGCCCGGTCACCACGCCGTCGCCGGGGACGCGCTGCTTCTCCATGCCGAACTGGTGGGAGCGGTGCTCCACGAACATGTCGGTCTCTTCGAAGGAGCCCTCGTCGAGCAGGACCTCGATCCGCTCGCGCGCGGTCAGCTTGCCCTTGGCGTGCTGGGCGGCGATGCGGGCGTCGCCCCCGCCCTTGCGGGCGGCTTCGCGGCGGGCTTCCAGCTGGTCGAGGATGGCTTTCATGGGGGCAGTCTCCGTGTCGCTCTGGATTAGGAGCGGCTGTCGCAGGTGGCAAGCGTGAGGCACAGCCTTCTCCCCGCCCCCTCGGGGGAGGGTGGTCGCGGAGCGACCGGGTGGGGGCGGCAAGGCGACATGGCGACGAAGCCAGTGGAGCCTTGCCTGGCCCTCCCCACCCGGCTTCGCTGCACTCAGCGACCCTCCCCCGCAGGGGGAGGGAGAGGTCTTGTACGACCCTACAAACGCCCCGCCTCGCGCAGCTTGTCGACCAGCCAGACGCGGGCGGGCGGGATCGGCTTGTTCTGTGGGTGGAAGACGAACTGCTCGAGAAAGTGGCCGGTGAGGTCGAGGCCGGCGCCGACGTCGCCGTCCCGCAAACCCGCCTGGGCGCCCAGCAGGAAGGGCGGGAGCTTCAGGAGCTTGTCGGCATAGGGTTGGCCGGCCTCGCGGCTGACGGCGCGGCCGGTGCGGGGGCTGACCCAGACGAGGTCGTCCATCGTGCCGGTGGCGGCACACGACGACAGGTCGAGGCCGAAGCCGAGGTCTTCGAGCAGGCCCGCCTCGAAGCGGACGAAGATGGCGGGCCAGACGGACGGAACCTGGAAGGCGGCCATCAGGGCCTCGAACGCCAGAAAGGCGCCGGGATGGGGCTCGCGTTCGGGAAGCGCGCCCTGCGCCACGGCGGCGGCGGCGGCGAGGCCGGTCAGGGCCAGGGGGTCGTCGAACAGGGCGCTGGGCCCCTCCCCGACCGGCTCCAGACGGGCCGAGCCGAGGTGGTCGGAGGTCCGCGCGCGGTAGTCGGCGATGACCCGGGCGCCCGGCTGCAGGAAGGGCTTCATGCGGCGCGAGGCTCCCCCCGCGATGAAGGCGGCGTGGCGGCCGTGGGTCTCGGTCAGAAGGTCGGCGACGACCCCGGTATCGCCATGGGCCCGCGCCGACAGGAGGAAGGCCTCTTCGTGGAACTCCATCAGGGGGTCGGCGGGCGAGAGACGGCTTCGGCGTCTCGTCTGACCATCTCAGCCACGGCACGCTCCTCAGCCTCTTCAAACGTCTTGATGATGCGGGCGATGGGCGAGGCCAGATCGTTCGGGACGGCGAGGCTGAGCACGTACTGCTCGATCTTCCAGCCGTCGTCGGTCAGCCGCATGACGCCCGAGCCGCGCGTGCGGCCGTAGCTTTCGTTGGTCAGTTCCTCCTCGAACCAGGCGATGCAGCGGCACTCGATCGGGGCGATGATGATGACGCGTTCGGTGGCCGGGTAGGACCATCCCTGGCCGCGATTGAAGAAGGGTTCGACATAGCCGCGCAGCTCGGCCAACGACCAATGCTCGTTGGCGTCCGTGCCGACGAAGCGGGCGTCCGGCGCATAGAGGGCGAAATAGGCCTCCGCGTCGGCGGCCTTGGAGGCGGCGTCCAGCTGATCGAGCACCGCGGCGACCTGCGCCTCAGCAGGGCCCGGGGCGGTCTGGAGCGCCAGCGCCATCATCATTGCTGCGAACATCGCGCCCTCCCAAGGCCGTCATCCTCGGGCTTGACCCGAGGATCGGATTGTCCGCCGCAAGGGCGACGGGTTCGACGTCGGGTCCAGCCCTTCGACGTGAAGACCGTCACAACGTCCGATCCTCGGGTCAAGCCCGAGGATGACGGTGCGGGGGTGCTATTCGCCGCTTTCCGGAACAGGGTAAGTCTCAGGCTTCAGAACCTTGGCGAGAGCGATCAGGTTGCGGGCGGCGTTCCTGCCCACGCGGTCGGAATAGTCGTGGCCCTGATCGGTCTCGGTGTAGTCGGGGCCCGGTCCCGGGCCGAGGTGCCAGTAGGTCCAGCTCTGGGCCGGAATGGTGAAGCCCATGTCGATCAGACCCTGGCAGACGGTCGCCACGATGTTGTGGGCGCCGTCCTCGTTGCCGGTGATGACGACGCCGCCGACCTTGCCGAAGGCGACGGGGCGGCCTGCGTCGTCGGTCTCCTCGAACCACGCGTCCATGCGTTCGAGCGCGCGCAGGCAGACACTCGACATCTGACCCAGCCAGGTCGGGGTGGCGAAGACGACGATGTCGGCCGCCTTCAGCTTCTCGTCGACGGAGGGCCAGTCGTCGCCGTCGCCTTCGTCGGCGCTGACGCCGGGCTTCACGTTCAGATCGACGAGGCGGATAAGCTCGACCTCGGCGCCGCCCTTCTCGAGCTCGGCGATGACGACCTTGGCCAGGGCCTCGGTCGAGGAGCTCTGGGGCGAGGGCTTGAGAGTGCAGTTCAGGACGACGGCGCGCATAGTGATCTCCGGCTGTATCGGGAGAACGACCGGCGGTCGGCGGCGTTCCGCCGCCTTATTTAACCAATCGGTTGACAACTTGATCGGATCGGTTCATTTAACCGGTCAGTTACAAACGAAAGCGCCATGCAGACCGATCCTCTCTCCGCCAAGTTCGCCGCCTTGGCCGACCCGACACGTCGGGCCATCCTGGCGCGGCTGACCGAGGGCGAGGCGAGCGTGAACGAGTTGGCGGAACCGTTCGACATGAGTTTGCCGGCGGTCTCCAAGCATCTGAAGGTGCTGGAGAAGGCCGGTCTGATATCTCGCGGCAAGGAGGCCCAGTGGCGCCCTGCCCGACTGGAGCCGATGGGCCTGAAGGGCATGGCCGAGTGGCTGGAACACTACCGCCGCTACTGGGACCAGAGCTTCGACCGCCTGGAAGATTATCTGCGTAAGGTTCAGAAAGGAAACGACGATGGCAAACGAAATTGAGACCCACCCGAACGACAATCCCTGCGACACCGACGGAGCCGCCCATGCTTTCGAGCTGCGGCTGGAGCGGATCATCGACGCGTCTCCGGAGAAGGTCTTCAAGGCCTACACGGACCCGCAGATCCTGGCCCAATGGTTCGCGCCCAAGCCCTGGACGATCGTCGATCCGGTGGTGGAGCCGCGTCCCGGCGGCCGCTTCAACTTCACCATGCACGGGCCGGACGGCGAGGTGTTTCCGAACTCGGGCGTCTTCCTGGACGTGATCCCGAACCGCCGGATCATCACCACCGACGCCTTCACGCCGGAGTGGAAGCCGGCCGGCCAGCCCTTCATGGTCGCCCAGGTCGACATGGAGCCGACGGCCGATGGCAAGACGAAATACACCGCCGTCGCCCGCCACTGGAACGAGGCTGCGATGAAGCAGCACGAGCAGATGGGCTTCCACGAGGGCTGGGGTCAGGTCTCCGACCAACTGGCCGAAATCGTGAAGACGTTCTGATCCCATGAGCACGCTCGTCGCCGAAGCCCCGGCTCGCCCGACCCTGAACATGCAGCGCGTCTTCGATGCGCCGCGCGAGCTGGTCTGGCGGGCCTGGTCCAATCCGGAAATCATGGTCCTGTGGATGGGGCCGGTCGAATGGCCGGCGGTCAGCGCCACGGCGGATTTCCGGGTCGGCGGCGAATGGCGCATCTGCCTGCGCTCGCCGACCACGGGCGAGAACCTGTGGCAGGGCGGGACCTATCGCGAGATCGTCGCCCCCGAGCGGATCGTCTTCACCTTCAAATGGGACGAGAGCCACGAGGACGGGCCGCCGGTCGACACCCTGGTCAGCGTCCGCTTCGCCGAGACGGCCGACGGCAAGACCCGGATGGACTTCACCCACGAGGGCCTGAAGTCCGAACAGAGCCTGACCGGCCACAAGCACGGCTGGACCTCCACGGCCGACCGGCTCGAGGCCTGGCTGGCCGCCAACCCCGACTGAAGGACACGCCGATGAAGATCGTGACCAGCCTAAGCTTCCTCGGCAACTGCCGCGAAGCCTTCGACTTCTACGCCGCCGTGCTGGGCGGACAGATCACCGCCGCCATGCCTTATGGCGAAGGCCCGCCCGAGATGCCGCATCCGCCTGAGATCAAGGACTGGCTGATGCACTGCTGGCTGCAGGTCGGTGATCAGGCGATCATGGGATCGGACATGCACCCGGCCTATGCGCCCGACATGACCAAGCCCAAGGACGGCTTCGACGTCACCCTGCATTTCGATGACGTCGAGGAGGCCCGCCGCGTGTTCGACGGCCTGTCCGAGGGCGGCGAGGTCCGGATGCCGTTGGCCGAGACGCCCTGGTCGCGAGGCTTCGCCGGCTGGACCGACAAGTATGGCGTGCCGCGGATGCTCAACGTCGCGCCCGCCGCCTGATAGAACGCCGATAAACGAAGGAGAGAGACGATGCCGGACAAGTCCATGATAGTGACCAGCCTGAGCTTCAAAGGTCAGTGTCGCGAAGCCTTCGATTTCTACGCCCAGGTTCTGGGCGGTGAGATCACCGCCGCCTATCCATTCGGCGAGGGTCCGCCCGACATGCCGATCAAGCCCGAGTACAAGGACTGGCTGATGCACTGCTGGCTGCAGGTCGGCGACTATGCGCTGATGGGCGCGGACATCCCGCCCGAGTTCGGCCCGAACATCGACAAGCCCAAGAACGGCTTCGACGTCACCTTCCACTCCAAGGACATCGAGGAGTGCAGGCGAGTGTTCGCCGGCCTTTCCGAGGGCGGCCAGGTCCAGATGCCGTTCGGGGAGACCTTCTGGTCGCCCGGCTACGGCAACTTCAGCGACAGGTTCGGCATCCCGTGGATGATCAATGCCGTGCCGTCCGCCGACTGGATGCCGGCCCATATGCGGGGGAATGGCTGATGAAGGCGTCTCCCATGGTGTGGGTCGGGCGCGTCCTGACCGGCCTTTTCGCCCTGTTCATGCTGGGCGCCTCGATCTATCCGAAATTCTTCATGCCGGACGTTGTGGCGGCCAATATGACGACCAGCGGCTGGACGCCGGACAAGACGCTGTTGCTCGGCATCATCGAGCTGAGCTGTCTGGTCCTGTACCTGATCCCGCGCACGGCGCTGTTCGGGGCGGTGCTGATGATGGCCTATCTGGGCGGGGCGCTGGCGACCAATCTCAGGGTCGACAACCCGCTGTTCAGCCACACCCTGTTCAGCGTCTATCTGGGCCTAGTCATGTGGGGCGGGCTGTGGCTGCGGGATGCGCGTGTCCGGGCCGTCTTCCCGATCCTGCGCTAGCATCGATCGAGAGCGCCGGCGGTCAGTCGGCCAGCGCCGTCGGGAACTCGTGCCCCAGGGCCTCGGCCATGCCCTGTTGCGAGATCAGCAGGACCTCGCGCTGCTGGTGGTAGTTGTTCGACAGGACGATGACCGCCACCCTTTGGTCCGGCTGCCAGACCTCGATGTTGCGGAAGCCCGACCAGCTGCCCGTGTGGTAGATTTCCCAGTCCTGGAAGGCGGGCGTGACGCGCGCGCCCAGCCGGTTGGCCATCAGGCCGTAGCCCCAGGCGCGATGCGGCCGTCCGCCCCGCTCGTTCGGCTGATCGGCGGGGGAATGGTCCATGATCATCTGGGCGTAGCTGTAGGGGGTGAGCAGATGGCCCGTGTGCAGGGCGCGCTCCCACACCAGCAGGTCATCCAGCGTCGAATAGAGGGCGCCGGCGCCGTAGACGATCGAGACGTTGGGATTACGCTGGGCCGTCAACCCGGCGGGGAAGTTGGCGTGGCCGGTGACGATGCCGAGGTCAGAGTCGTCGTCGAAGCCGGTGTCGGCCATGCCGAGAGGCTCGAAGAAGGTCGTGCGCAGATAGTCGGGGAAGCGCTGACCGCTAACCTTTTCGACGATGGCCGCGGCCAGGTTGAAGCCGGCGTTATTGTACTGAACCTTGCTGCCGGGCTCGAAGGACAAGCGGAAAGCCTTTGAATCTTCGGTCAGTTCGTCGAGCGTCGCCGGGGTGGTGCGGCGGGCGCCCCAGCCGGGTCGGGCCATCAGGTCGGGGATGCCCGAGGTGTGGGAGATCAGGTGGTGGATCTTCAGCGGCGCCCAGGCGGCGGGGCAAGGCTGGATCCACTGGCAGACCGGATCGCCGATGGTCAGCTTGCCTTCGTCCTGCAACTTCAGGATCGCGGCGGCGGTGAACTGTTTGGAGATCGAGGCGAGGCGGAAGCGCGAGTGGATGGTCAGCGGCGCGCCGGTCGCGACGTCGGCGGTGCCGTAGGCCTGGCGGAACAGGATTTCGTCGCCGCGCGCGACCAGGACCGCCCCCATGAAGCGGCCGGCCTCTGCCTCGCGCTGCAGGCGGGCGGTCAGTTGCGGGAGGTTCTCGACGACCTCGACGGCCGGGCGCGGCGGCAGCGCGGCGAGACGATCGGAGGCGGTCGGCAGCGGCCGGCTGGTCAGCACGGCCGCCAGACCGGCGCCGCCGATCAGCACGACGGCGGCGATGCAGCCGAGGAAGAGCCGGGGATGGTTCCCGGCGGTACGCGGAACGTGAAACATCGAGGCTTGGTAACGCCTACGGACGATTCGTCACTCCTGACCGGCGTTTACCCGGTCACATCCGCGCGATGTCCCTACGCGTTGAAGTCCAGACCGAACTGGGCGTACAGCGCCTTCGAGTCCTGCCACTTCGGATCGACCTTGACCGTGATGAACAGGTGGACCGGGCGGTCCAGCAGTTCGGTCAGCTCCTCACGCGACTTCTGGCCGATCCATTTCAGGGTCTGCCCACCCTTGCCGAGCACGATGGGCCGCTGGCTCTCGCGCTCGACATAGATGGTCTGTTCGATGCGGACTGAGCCGTCGGCCTTCTCGTCGAAGGCGGTGGTTTCGACAGCCGCCGAATAGGGCAGTTCCTCGTGGACGCGCAGATACACCTTCTCGCGCGTGATCTCGGCGGCCAGGACGCGGATCGGCACGTCGGCGGACTGATCCTCCGGATAGAGCCACGGCCCTTCCGGCATGTCGCGGGCCAGACGCTGTTTCAAGTCGTCGACGCCGTCGCCCGACAGGGCCGAGATCATGTAGACCTCGGAGTAAACGCCGGTTTCGAACAGGCCGTGCGACAGCGCCAGAAGCGTGTCGCGGCGCATGCCGTCGATCTTGTTTAGCACCAGGATCACCTGGGTGTCCGTCGCCTTGAGGTTGGCGATGATGGTCTCGGTGTCCTCGGCGGACTTGCGATCCGCGGCCGTGCCGTCCTTGCCCTCGGAGGCGATGTGGGAGGCTGCGTCGATCAGGTGGACGACGACGTCGGCGTCAGACGCCCCGCCCCAGGCCGAGGCGACCATGGCGCGGTCCAGGCGACGACGCGGGGTGAAGATGCCGGGGGTGTCCACCAGCACGATCTGGGCGTCGCCCTGCATGGCGATGCCGCGCACGGGGAAGCGGGTGGTCTGGACCTTCTGGGTGACGATGGAGACCTTGGACCCCGTCAGCCGGTTCACCAGCGTGGACTTCCCGGCATTGGGCGCGCCGATGATGGCGGCGAAGCCTGCACGGGTCTGCTGGGGGTTGGTGTCGGTCAAATCACGCCTTCTCTCTGGAGCATTGCGGTTGCGGCCGCCTTTTCCGCGTCCTGACGCGAACGGCCGGGCGCGGTCAAGGGTTCGATCCCTTGGATGGACACCTCGACCGTGAAGGTCGGCGCGTGGTCGGAGCCGGTCTGGCCCACGACGCGATAGGACGGCAGGGGGCGGCCCGACCCTTGCGACCACTCCTGCAGAGCGGATTTGGGATTGTTCAGAGCGCGCGGCGCCGGCGTGGCCAGTTCCTCGGCCCAGGCGCGGTCGAACATGGCGCGGGCGGCGTCCAGGCCGCCATCGAGATAGACGGCCGCCAAGAGGGCCTCCACGGCGTCGGCGACGAGGCCTTCCTTGCGGCGTCCGCCCGACTTGGTCTCGCCGGGCGAGAGACGGAGAGCATCCCCCACTTTCAGCCGCGCGCCGACCCGGCCGCAGGCGTGCTTGTCGACCAGGGCGTGGAGGCGGGACGACAGGTCGCCTTCGTCCGCTTCCGGGAAGTCGCGATGCAGGCGGTCGGCGACCAGAAGGCCGAGAACGCGGTCGCCGAGAAACTCCATCCGCTCGTTGTCGCGGGGGGCCTTGCCGGCGGCCTTGGCGGCCCCCTCCCCGACGCTGGAATGGGTCAGGGCCCGCTCAAGTAGGGTCGGATCGCGGAACGCGTGGCCGAGGCGGTCGACCAACGCGGCCACCGCCTCGTGCCGGGCATTGGCCATCAGTTAAGGACGCGGAAGAAGCGGCTGGGCCGGACGTTGGCGAACCAGCTCACCGGGTTGAAGAGCGATGCCCCCGGCTCCCACGAGAACATGATGATCTGGGCCTTGCCGACCAGGTTCTCGTCCGGGACCAGGCCGACGCCGGCCGATTCCTGAACGCGGCTGTCGATCGAGTTGTCGCGGTTGTCGCCCATCATGAAGTAGTGGCCGGCCGGGACCGAATAGACCGGGGTGTCGTCCAGGTCGCCGCCGGGGCCGAAGTCCTGGGTCATGAAGGTCTTGCCGTTGGGCAGGGTCTCGCGGACCTCGGTCACCGGGCGCGGGCCGAAGATGTCGTTGACCTCTCCGGCGCTGACGACCACGTCCTGGACCGGCTGGCCATTGATGTAGAGCTTGTTCTGGATCATCTGGATCGTATCGCCCGGCAGGCCGATGACGCGCTTGATGTAGTCGGTCTTGTCGTCGCGCGGCAGCTTGAAGACGACGATGTCGCCCCGGTTCGGCGCGCGGCCGAACAGGCGATCGTCGCCGAGCGGCAGGTTGATCGGCAGGCCCGAAGAGAATTTCGAATAACCGTACGACCACTTGGACACGACGATGTAGTCGCCCTCGTAAAGGTTCGGCTCCATCGAGGCCGAGGGGATGGTGAAGGGCTGAAACAGAAGGACGCGCAGGACGAAGGCGATGGCGAGGGCCACGACCACCGTCTTGACGATCTCCAGGGTCTCGGAGGCGGCCGAACCGCCGTCGTCGTCCTTGTCGTCGTCCTTGACGTACACCTTGGCGGCGGCGGGGATCTTTTCCTTCTTGCCGACGTCGTTGAAGGGAGCATCGCCGTGGTCGCTCCAGATCGGACGCGAGGCGGCGGCGGCTGCCGCGGCGATGGGTGCGACAGGGGCCGGCGTGGCCTGTTCAGGGGCGACAGTCTCGGCTTGGACGAGCAGGCCGGTCTCGGAGGCGGCGAAGGCGGCCTCTGCGGCGTCGACCTTGCCCGCCCCCGTAGCCTCGACGTCGTCGGGGGACACGTCGTGGGTGACGACGGCGGACGATTCGGAGTCCGTGGCGTCGACCACGGGCTTGTCGTCGTCGTTGGGCTTGTTGTCGCTCATGAAAGGCTCGTCCCCGGGCCGCAGGGCGCGGCGCGTATGCGGTGGCGAGTATAGCCCGATTATGCCGTGGGCAAGGCCTCGATCACCACGAAGGCGAGTGCATAGGGATGTTCGTCGGAAAGCGTCAGATGAATATGGGCGGTGTGGCCCGGCGGCGTCAGTCGCTCCAGGTGTTTGGCCGCCGGTCCGGTCAGGGCGAGAGTCGGCTGGCCGGAGCGCAGGTTCACCACTCCCATGTCCTTCCAATAGACATCGCGGCGCATCCCGGTCCCAAGCGCCTTGGCGCAGGCCTCCTTGGCCGCGAACCTCTTGGCGTAGCTCCAGGCCGCGTCGGGCTTGCGCTCGGAGCGGGTGCGTTCGATCTCGGTGAAGCAGCGGTTCTTGAACCGGTCGCCGAAGCGATCGATCGAAGCCTGGATGCGGCGGATGTCCGACAGGTCCGCGCCGACGCCGATGATCACTGCACCGCCTCCATGGCGTCACGCATCCGGCGGATGGCGGCGCCGAGGCCCAGGAAGATCGCCTCCCCGATCAGGAAGTGGCCGATGTTGAGTTCGCGGATTTCCGGAATGGCCAGGACCTCGGCGGCGGTGTCGTAGTCCAGGCCGTGTCCGGCGTGGACCTCCAGACCCAGGATGTCGGCCTGGGCGGCGGCGGCGGCGAGGCGGTCGAATTCGACGGACCGCTCTCCGACCGGCAGATGGCAATAGCGGCCGGTGTGGAACTCCACGACCTGGGCGCCGACGACGGCGGCGGCCTCGACCTGGTCGGCCGAGGGCTCAATGAACAGGCTGACGCGGATGCCGGCGTCGCTGAGGGACTTCACGACGGGGGCGATGCGCGCTTCGTGACCGGCGACGGCCAGACCGCCCTCGGTTGTCACCTCCTCGCGCCGCTCGGGCACCAGACAGGCGGCGTGGGGACGGTGGCGCAGGGCGATGGCCAGCATCTCGTCGGTGACGGCCATCTCGAAGTTGAGCGGACGGTCGAACTTGCGGCAGATCTCGGTCAGGCGTTCGATGTCCGCGTCGGTGATGTGGCGGCGATCCTCGCGCAGATGGGCGGTGATGCCGTCGGCGCCTGCGCCGATCGCTTCTTCGGCCGCGCGGGTGGGATCAGGATGGACGCCGCCGCGCGCGTTTCGCACCGTCGCGACATGGTCGATATTGACCCCGAGGCGGACGGCTGGGCGCTTCACTTGGCCAACCGCCGGCTGCCCGGATCTTCCACCGGGATCGCCGCCAGTTCGGCCGGCAGGGCGTCGGCGGGATAGGCCGGCACGTCCAGCGAGGCCAGGGCGATCAGAGGCACGCCGACGTCCGCCTTGCCGCCCGAGCGGTCGACGATGCAGGCGGCGGCGACGACCGTCCCGCCCGCGGCCTGGATGGCGGAGATGCACTCACGGCTGGACAGGCCGGTGGTGACGATGTCCTCGACCATGACGACCTTCTCGCCCGGCTCGACGTGGAAGCCGCGCCGCAGCTTGAACTCACCGCCCTCGCGCTCGACATACATGGAGCGGACGTTCAGGTGTTTGGCCGTCTCATAGCCGGGGATGATGCCGCCCACCGCCGGTGAGATGGCGACGTCGACCGGCCCGACCAGGGCCATAATCTTCTCGGCCAAGGCCTTGCAAAGACGCTCGCAGCGAGCGCCGTCCATGAAGACCAGGTTCTTCTGCAGGAAGACCGGGCTGTGGAGGCCCGACGACAGGACGAAATGCCCCTCGCGCAGGGCGCCGGCGGCGCGGAACTCGTTCAGGACGTCTTCGGTGTTCATCGGCTCAGTACTCGCGGCTCTCGGCCTGACGCTCTTCCAGATGGCCGTCCTTCAGGGCGAAGACGCGGTCCATGTGGCCGGCCAGCTCCATGTTGTGGGTGGCGATCAGGGCGGCGACGCCGGTGGTCTTGGTCAGTTCGCGCAGTGATTCGAAGACCGACTGGCTGGTGGTCGGGTCGAGGTTGCCGGTCGGCTCGTCGGCCAGCAGCAGGCGGGGCTTGTTGGCCAGGGACCGGGCGATGGCGACGCGCTGCTGTTCCCCGCCCGACAGCTGGGCCGGCTGGTGGGTCAGGCGTTCGCCGAGGCCGAGCGCCGTCAGGGTCTCCTCGGCGCGCCGACGCGCCTCGGCCTCGCCCACCCCCGCGATCCGCATCGGCAGGGCGACGTTGTCGCGCGCGTCGAACTCCGGCAGCAGGTGGTGGAACTGATACACGAAGCCCACGCGGTTCAGGCGGATGCGGGTGCGGGCCCGCTCGTCGAGGGCGCCGACGTCCTCGCCGTCGATGAAGACCTGGCCCGAGGTCGGGCGCTCCAGAAGGCCGGCGGCGTGCAGCAGGGACGACTTGCCCGAACCCGACGGCCCGATCAGCCCGACCAGTTCGCCGGGGAAGATGTCCAGATCGACCCCCCGAAGGACGGTCAGCTCGCCGTTGCCCGTGACATAGGTCCGGGTCAGGGCGCGCGCGGAGAAGACGGGACTACTCAAAGCGCAGGGCCTCCACCGGGTCGATCTTGGTCGCGTTCCACGACGGGATCAGGCTGGCCACGCAGGACATGAAGAAGGCCCAGACGGTGATCCAAAAGACGTCGGCGGGGTCCACCTCGGCCGGGATGGCGTCCAGCATGTAGACGTCGGCGTTGAACAGCTGGGTCTGGAAGACAAACTCCAGGAAATGCTGGATCGCGCCGATGTTCAGACAGAACAGCAGGCCCAGCACCAGGCCCGTGATCGTCCCCGCCACCCCGATCGAGGCGCCGGCCATGAAGAAGACGCGCAAGATGGACGACGGGCTGGCCCCGATGGTGCGCAGGATGGCGATGTCGCGGGTCTTGTTCTTCACCAGCATGACGATGCCGGAGATAATGTTCAGGGCCGCGATGGCCACGACCATGCCGAGGATGATCGACATGGCGACCCGTTCGACCTTCAGCGCGCCCCAGAAGGCCGCCAGCTTGTCGCGCCAGTCGAGGACGAAGGCGCCTGGTCCCGCCGCTTCACGCACGGGGGCCAGATAGTCGCCGACACGGTCGGCTTCCTTGACCTTGATCTCTATGACGTCCCAGACGCCTTCCTTGCCGAAGAAGAGCTGGGCCTGCTCCAGGGGCATGAAGATGAAGGCGCGGTCGTAGTCGGCCGTGCCCGATGAATAGGTGCCGCCGACCCGGTAGGTCTTGTTCAGCCCGCCCAGGTTGCCGAACGCCGAATCCGCTCCGGTCGGGGAATAGATCTCGATCGGATCGCCGACCCGCAGGCCCAGGCTGTCGGCCAGGGCCTGGCCGATCAGGACGTTGTCGCCGCCGTAGGCGCCTTGACCGAAGCTGCGACGCGCCTGTTCCGACAGGCTGGCGTAGACGAAGTTCATCGTGTCGAGATCGTTCGGCGCGATGCCTCGCACGAAGGCCCCGGTCGTCTGTCCGCCCGCGCGAATGATGGCCTGGCTCTCGGTCAGGGGGGTGACGCTGACCACGCCCTCGACGCCCCGGATCCGGTCCACGATGGCGTCACGGTTCGCGGCGCTCAGCACCTCGCCCTGCACATACATGTGGCCGTTGAAGCTCAGCATCCGGCCCAGCAATTCATTGCGGAACCCGGCCATGATGCTGAGCACCACGATCAGGGCCATGACCGCCAGTGCGATGCCGACGAAGGAGATGATGGCGATCAGGGCGACGCCGCCCTCCTTGCGCTTGGCGCGCAGGTACCGCATCGCCAGACCGATCTCCCAGGCGGAGAAGGGGCCGGCGGGTTTGGGCGGGGGTGTGACCGAGGTCGCCGTCAACCGATGGCCTCCAGAGCCGAATCGAGGGCCACGGTCGACTTCTCGCCGGTGGCGCGGCGCTTCAGCTCGACGACGCCCTCGGCCACGCCCTTCGGACCGATGGTCAGCTGCCACGGAATGCCGATCAGGTCGGCGGTGGCGAACTTGCCGCCCGGCCGGTCGTCGGTGTCGTCGTAGAGGACCGACTTGCCGGCCGCTTCCAGAGCCTCGACCGCCGCCTCGCAGGCTTCGCAGACTGCTTGGTCGCTGACGCGCAGGTTGATGACCACGACGTCGAACGGGGCGACCGACTCCGGCCAGATGATGCCGGCGTCGTCGTGGCTGGCCTCGATGATCGCGCCCAGCAGACGCGACACGCCGACGCCGTAGGAGCCCATGTGGACGTGGGTGTCGACGCCGTCGGGGCCCGCGACCCTGGCCTTCATCGGCTCGGAATATTTCGTGCCGAAATAGAAGATGTGGCCGACCTCGATGCCGCGCGCCGACAGGCGGTCAGCCTCCGCCGTCTGGGCCTCGAACTGGGCCGCGTCGTGCATTTCCTCGGTGGCGGCGTAGAGGGCGGTGCGCTCGTCGAACACGGCCTGGACCGTCGCGGCGTCGAAGTCGTGACCGGGAGCGGCCATCTCGACCAGTTTCCTGTCGCAGAAGACCTCGCTCTCGCCGGTTTCGGCCAGGACGATGAACTCGTGGCTGAGGTCGCCCCCGATCGGGCCGGTGTCGGCGCGCATCGGCACGGCTTTCAGACCCAGGCGGGCGAAGGTGTTCAGATAGGCCACGAACATGCGGTTGTAGGCGGTGCGCGCCGAGGCCTCGTCCAGATCGAACGAATAGGCGTCCTTCATCAGGAACTCGCGGCCGCGCATCACGCCGAAGCGCGGACGGCGCTCATCGCGGAACTTCCACTGGATGTGGAAGAGGTTCAGCGGCAGGGATTTGTAGCTCTTCACGAAGCTGCGGAAGATGTCGGTGACCATCTCCTCGTTCGTGGGCCCGTACAGAAGCTCGCGCTCATGCCGGTCGGTGATTCGCAGCATTTCGGGACCGTAGGCGTCGTAACGGCCCGACTCGCGCCACAGATCGGCCAGCTGCAGCGTCGGCATCAGCAGTTCGACCGCCCCCGCCTTCTCCTGCTCCTCGCGCACGATCTGTTCGATGCGGTTCAGCACGCGCAGCCCCAGCGGCAGCCAGGCGTAGATGCCCGCGGCCTCCTGTTTGATCATCCCGGCGCGCAGCATCAGCTGGTGCGAGACGATCTGGGCGTCGGAAGGCGCCTCTTTCAGCGTGGGCAGGAAATAGCGCGACAGGCGCATGGGCGTCTCGAATGCGAAGGCGTCAGGGGTGGTCAGCTTTAGCCGGGACTGAGGGGCAAAAGCTAGGCGGTGAGGCGGATCACAGGGCGGGCGGCGCCAGGTCCGGCAGCGGCATCCAGCCGATGAAGACCAGGAACATCACCAGGGCCCAGACGATCAGGGAGACCCAGGTCGTGGTGATGAATTTCCGCTTCAGGTTCGGGGTCTTCGGGGCGCCCCACTGACTGCCGTCGGTCGGCGGCTCGTGCGTTTCGGCGGACGTGCCGAGCGGCAGGACGGCGAACAGCACCACCCACCAGACGACGATGTAGATGGCGAACATGGTGATCGGGCCGATCGGCATGTCAGTGCGCCTCCTCGCCAGCAGAATGGGTCGGCGTTTCCATCAGCTCGATGAGGACACCGCCCATGTCCTTCGGGTGCAGGAACAGGATGGGCGTGCCGTGGGCGCCGATGCGGGGTTCGCCCGTGCCGAGCAGGGTCGCGCCCCTGGCCCGCATGGCGTCGCGGGCGATCAGGATGTCCTCGACCTCGAAACAGAGGTGGTGCTGACCGCCCTTGGGGTTCTTGGCGAGGAAGCCATGGATGGGGCTGTCGTCGCCCAGCGGCTCGATCAGCTCGATCTGCGAGTTCGGCAGGTCGATGAAACAGACCCGCACGCCTTGCGCCGGCAGGTCGAACGGTTCGCCCGCCGAGGTCACACCGAGCAGGTCGCGGTACAGGGCCAGGCTGGCCTCGATGGAGGGCGTGGCGACGCCGATATGATTGAGTCTGCCGATCATGAGATCGCTATGGCCCCTCCCCCGGCGGCGGGCAAGCCGCGCCCATCCCGGGGGCGCGCAAGGCCAGCAGGATGGATCGTCGCACCTGGGCCGGCATCAAGCCCGCGCCCTCGAGGATGCAGCCGACCACGGTGTTGGAGTTGGGCGCTAGAAGGCCATAGGTCAGGTTCTCCGCCTCCAGCCGGCGCCGCGCCAGGTCGAGGGCGGCGGGAGCGGCCGCGACCACGGTCGGATCGCGACTGACGATGGTCATCTCGTGCAGCGCTTCGCCCGAGCTGGGGAAGTCGTAGGCGGCGTCACTGTAGAGGCTGAGCCGCGCCGACAGCCGTCCAGGATGGTCTGTAGGGCCGGGGAACTTGCCCTCCTCGCTGGCGGAGAAGGCGATCGCTTCCCCTTGCGCCGGGACCACGAGGATATAGGCGTGGCGCGGGAAAAACAGATACTGCGCCATCCATTTGGTGGCCCAGACCAGAGGCGCATCGTCCGGCCCCAGGGCGTGAGCGCCGACATAGACGCCGGGCGGCATCACGCGGCTGTCGATACGCCCGTTGATGGCCTGCATGCGGTCGACCATGACCTGATCCAGCAGGAAGGTGCCACCCTCCGAAGCCCCCTCGAAATGGGCGCGGATGTCGGCGGTCGTGGGGTTGTCGCCGACCTCGCCGCCGTGGATGACGCGGAAGGCCTGATCGGAGGTCGGCACGCCGTCGGGGGTGGAGTACCAGAGCACGGCCAGTTCGTGGGCTGTGCGCGAGGCCGGGTCCTCGCCCCGGAATGTCGAGAGGCTGAGCACCAGATTGCAGGCCAGGAACAGGCCGACAAACCCCGCCAGGCCCTGCCCCGTGATCACCGCCCATTTGCGCCACCCCGCGAACGGATGGCGCGCGTTGCGGACGCGATGGCTGAACCGACGGCCCAGATCGCGCGTCCGCGCCCAGGTCACGGGTGCGGACGTCCGATGCCGTAGCGATCCGCCAGATAGGGGATGATCGCCTCGTCCTGCAGGAACCGGCGCCCGGTGGTTTCGCTGACCTGGGCGTCCGGCCAGTCGACGCCGTCGGCGAGGACCAGAAGCGGGCAGCTCTGGTTCTGCTCGCCGACCCATTCGACGACCCCGGCGCGCGGGCGCGGGTGATCGATGCGGGTGATCTCCAGCTGGTCCTTCAGCTTCGGATAGAAGCCCAGAATCCCTTCGAGGATCGCGCCGGCCGGGCAGTACCAGGGCCCGCCGGCGTCGTCGTGCCAGTCGGGGTTCAGCAGGAACAGCCGGTCGGTCATGTCAGAGCCTCAGGATGACGGTCTCGACGATGGGTCGGCGGTCCCAGATCTGCTGCGAGGCCTTCTTCAGCACCCGCGCCACGGCCTGTTCGACCACCATGTCGTCGTCGCGGGCTTCGCCCTTCAGCGAGCCCACGGTCTGCTCGACCCGTTCGGCCAGATTGTCGAGGGCGTCGCCCAGCGGCGTGACCTCGTCGCCCGGAAGGCCGATGGCGCGGACGTCGATGTCCGAGACGATCCGGCCGCGCTTGTCCATGGCGAAGCTGACGACCAGCACGCCGTTGGTCGAGGCGTGACGACGCTCGCGCAGGGCCTCGCCCTTCTCGGTGACGACCATGCCGCCGTCGACGTAGAGGCGACCGTTGGGCACCTCGTCGATAATGGCCGCCTTGCCAGGCGCCAGACGGACCATGTCTCCGTTGCGGGGCGTCACCGTCTCCGGCACGCCCAGATCGCGGGCGAAGGCGGCGTGTTCCATCAGATGGCGACGCATGCCGTGGGTCGGGACCGAGATGCGCGGCCGGGCCCAGGCGTACATCTGCTTCAGCTCGTCCCGGCACGGGTGACCGGAGACGTGGATGCCGGGGTGGTCCTTCTCGGTGTAGAGGCGCACGCCCCGGTCTGCCAGCCGGTCCTGCAGGTTGGCGATGGCCAGTTCGTTGCCCGGAATGACCCGCGACGAGAAGATGCAGTGGTCGCCCAGACCCAGCTTGATGAACGGATGCGAGCCGTCGGCGATGCGCGACAGCGCCGCGCGATCCTCGCCCTGGCTGCCGGTGCAGAGATACAGGATCTGATCCGCCGGCCAGTGCCGGGCCTCGTCCTCGGTCAGGATGGCCTGCGAGCCGTCGAACAGACCCACGTGGCGAGCCGCCGAAGTGATGCGGTGCATGGAGCGGCCCGCGAGCGCGACGCGGCGCCCGGCCTTGTCCGCCGCCTTGATGACGCTGACCATGCGGGCGACGTTGGAGGCGAAACAGCCGACGGCGATCTTGCCGGTCTTCAGCGAGCCGATCAGTTCGATCAGACCGTCCTGCGCTTCCAGTTCCGACCCCGCCTCGCCATCCACGAAGACGTTGGTGGAATCGCACACCATGGCCAGCAGGCCGTCGTCGCCCATCTGCGTGATGGCCGGGACGTCGGTCGGCTTGCCGATGACGGGGTTGGGGTCGAGCTTCCAGTCGCCGGTGTGGAAGACCGTGCCCAGGGGCGTGGTGATCTTGATGCCGTTCGGCTCGGCGATCGAGTGGGTCATGGTCACGAAGTCGACCTGGAACGGGCCGAGGTCGACGTGTCCGCCCAGCGGCACCTCGATGATCTTCACGTCCTGCACGCCGTTGTCGCGCAGCTTCTCGCGGATCAGGAAGGCGGTGAAGGGCGTGGCGTAGAGCGGCGCCTTCAGGCGGCTCCACAGCCACGGCAGGGCGCCGATGTGGTCCTCGTGCGCGTGGGTCAGGACGATGCCGCGGATGGTCTCGCCCTCGAGGAAGGCGGGATCGGGCACGATGATGTCCACGCCCGGGGTCGACAGATCGCCGAAGGTCACGCCGACATCGACCAGCATCCACTGGCGGTCCTCTTCCGGCCCGTAGCCGTAGCAGTTCAGGTTCATACCGACCTCGCCCGAGCCGCCCAGCGGCAGGAAGACGAGTTCGTCGCCAGAGTTGGCGTTTGCGTTGTTCTTTTTCATGTATCCGTCAGATGGGTATTGCGGCGCCAGATTTCGAGCAGGCCGCGGATGGTCAGGTCCGGATCGAACCGGTCGATGGCTGGGGTCGCCCCCTCGAACAGGGAGGCGACGCCTCCGGTTCCGACGACGGTCATGGGTGCGCCCCACTCCGCCTTGATGCGCGAGACCATGCCCTCGATAAGGCCGACATAGCCCCAGAAGACGCCCGACTGCATGTTGGACACGGTGTCCTTGCCGATCACCTTGTCCGGCTTCTGGATAGCGATACGCGGCAGCATGGCCGCCGCCTCGTGCAGGGCCTGAAGGCTCAGGTTGATGCCCGGCGCGATGGCCCCGCCCTCGAAGGCGCCGTCGGCGGCCACGATGTCGAAGGTGGTCGCGGTGCCGCTGTCGATGATGATCAGGTCGCCCGGATAGACCAGATGCGCCCCGATGGCGTTGACCAGCCGGTCGGCGCCGGCCTCCGAGGGCTTGGTGATGCGGACGGGGATGCCCAGCTCGACATTGTCGCCGATGACCAGGGGCTCCACAGCCAGATAGCGGCGCGACAGGTTGCGCAGGTTGAAGATCGATTGCGGGACGACGCTGGAGATGATGCAGCCGGTCAGGCTGGCCAGATCGATCTTTCGCATCGACAGAAGCTGGGTCAGCCAGACGGCGTATTCGTCGGCAGTGCGACTGGCCTCAGTGGCCGTGCGCCACTGGGCGATCCAGCTCTCGCCGTCATGGACGGCGAAGAGGGTGTTGGTGTTGCCCTGTTCGATGGCGAGAAGCATCAGGCGGCCCTTCCGTGCGCGTCGGAACCGAAGAAGACGTCGCCCGCCGAGATGAGGCGCAGGGCGCCGTCGGCGGTGCGCAGACGAAGCGCCCCGTCCGGGGCCACGCCCTCGGCCGTTCCCTCGACCGTCTCATGTCCCAGCCGGGCGACGCAGGGGCCGTCGAGGCCATTGGTGCGGGCGGTCCAGGCGTCGAGAATGGGCTGGAAGCCCAGGCTCTCCCACCGGTCCATCCAGACGGCGAAGGCCTCGGCCAGCCCGGTCGCGGCGGCGTCGATGGAGGGCGGATAGGCGATGTCGGAGCGCAGATGGGCGGCGAGGCTGGTCGCCGGACGCTCGGTTCCCTCCGGTGCATGGGCGAGATTCACGCCGATGCCGACGGCCAGCCAGAGCGCCCCGTTCGAATGGACGCCGGACTCGATCAGGATGCCCGAGGCCTTCTCGCCCGCCAGCATCACGTCGTTGGGCCATTTGATGCTGACCGCCCCCGGCGCGGCGAAGGCGGCCAGCAGGTCGGCGACGGCGAGCGCGGCGACGAAGGTCACCTGCGCCGCCTCGACCGGAGATTTTTGGGTCAGATGGAGCAGGGTGGAAAACAGATTTCCCCCTTCACTTTCCCAATTTCGCCCGCGCCGACCGCGCCCTGCGGACTGGCGGCGCGCGACGATCCACTGGCTCGCGACATCGCCGCCCTCGGCCCGGCGACGGGCTTCGGCATTGGTGGAATCGGTCTCGTCGAGAAGGTGGATGGGCGGGACCACCGCCCTACCCCGCTCCGAAACCGGTCGCGGCGATACGGGTCAGGGGCTCCAGCCAGGTCAGGCCGACGATCACCAGCGGGAAGCTGAAGGCCGCGCAGGCCCAGCCGATCCACTGGGCTTCCACCGGCGCCTTGTCGGTCTTGGCCGTGCCTTCGGGCGCGGGATCGAACCACATCAGCTTGATGATGCGCAGGTAGTAGAAGGCGGCCACGACCGAGGCGACCAGACCGGCGGCGCCGACCACCCAGTAGCCCGACGAGGCGGCGGCGCCGAACACATAGTACTTGCCCCAGAAGCCCGAGAACGGCGGCATGCCCAGGACCGACAGAGACAGGATGGTGATCGCCACGGTCGTCAGCGGACGGTCGGTCTTCAGGCCCGCCAGATCGGCGATCGTGCGGATCGGACGACCGTTCCGGCTCAGCGACAGCAGGATGGCGAAGAAGCCGAAGGTGTCGATCATGTACAGGGTCATGAAGGTGATCATGGCCTGCAGGCCCTGCTCGGTGCCGGCGGCGATGCCCAGTAGCGCGTAGCCGATGTTGGCGATCGAGGAGTAGGCCAGCAGGCGCTGGATGTCCTTCTGGGCCAGACCGCCCCAGGCGCCGACCACGAAGCTGGCCAGACAGATCAGGATCAGGACCTGGGCCCACTGGTCGTGGGCGCCGAGGAAGCCTTCCGACAGGGCGCGGGCGAACAGGACCATTGCGGCCATCTTCGGCGCGGTCGCGAACAGGGCCACGACCGGCGTCGGCGCGCCCTCGTAGACGTCGGGCGTCCACATGTGGAACGGCGCGGCCGAGACCTTGAACGCCAGGCCGCAGATCAGGAAGACCAGACCGAAGATCAGGCCTGGACCCGGATTGGCGGTCGCATAGGCGGCGATGTCCTCGAACCGCATGGAGCCGGCGAAGCCGTAGATCAGGCTGGAGCCGTACAGCAGCAGGCCCGACGACAGGGCGCCGAGGACGAAATACTTCAGGCCCGCTTCCGACGCCTTCAGGTCGTCGCGGTGGTAGGCGGCCAGGACGTAGAGGGCCAGCGAGTGCAGCTCGACCCCGACGTAGAGCGAGATCAGGTCGCCCGACGACACCATCATCCCCATGCCGACGGCGGCCAGGACGATCAGGATCGGGAACTCGAAGCGGGCGATATGGGTGCGCTGCATCCAGCCGCCGCCCAGCACCACGGCCACGGCCGAGGCGAGGTAGATGGCGACCTTGGCGTAGATGGCCAGGGGGTCGGCGACGTAGGCGCCGTTGAACGCCTGACCCAGGGGGCCGGTGGCGGCGACGGCGCTCGCGGCGACCAGCAAGGCCACCGACAGGATGGAGATCAGTCGTGCCGACTTCTCGCCGATGAAGGCGCCGAGCAGCAGCAGCACAAGGGCGCCGATCGCGAGCGTCAGCTCCGAGGCGGCGAGGTTCAGGGCGTAGGACAGGTCAGGCATATCTCTCTCACCCGCCGGTCGCGAGCTGCCAGCCGTTGACGACGGCGTCGACGGAGGCGGCGGTGTAGTTCAGGACCAGGTCCGGCTGCACGCCCAGCCAGAGGGTTCCGACGATCAGGGGAACGAACAGGAGCAGCTCGCGCAGGTCGATGTCCTTGATCTTGGCCAGGGCCGGGTTGGTGATCTCGCCGAACATGACGTTGCGGTACAGGGTCAGGGCGTAGACGGCAGACAGGATGACGCCGGTCGCGGCCACGAAGGCGGCCCAGGTCGAGGCCTGGTAGACGCCGGTCATGGTCAGGATTTCGCCGATGAAGCCCGAGGTCCCGGGCAGGCCGACGTTGGCCATGGTGAACATCAGGAAGATGGCGGCGTACCAGGGCATCCGGTTCGTCAGGCCGCCATAGAAGGCGATCTCACGCGTGTGCATCCGGTCGTAGACGACGCCGACGCAGAGGAAGAGCGCGCCCGAGATCAGGCCGTGGCTCAGCATCTGGAAGACGGCGCCCTGCAGGCCCTGGGCGTTGCCGGCGAAGATGCCCATGGTCACGAAGCCCATGTGGGCGACCGACGAATAGGCGATCAGCTTCTTGATGTCCGTCTGACGGAAGGCGACCAGCGAGGTGTAGGCGATGGCGATCACCGACAGGGTGAAGACCAGCGGCTGGTACTGGATCGACGCATCCGGGAACATCGGCACGTTGAACAGGATGAAGCCGTATCCGCCGAGCTTCAGCAGGATGCCGGCCAGGATGACCGAACCCGCCGTGGGCGCCTGGACGTGGGCGTCGGGCAGCCAGGTGTGCACCGGCCACATCGGCATCTTGACCGCGAAGGAGGCGAAGAAGGCCAGCCACAGGATCGACTGGGCCCAAGGACTGAAGGCGTATTGCTTGAGTTCCGGGATCGAGGTCGTGCCCGCGGTGTTGGCCATCCACAGCATGGCCAGCAGCATCAGGACGGAACCGAGCAGGGTGTAGAGGAAGAATTTGTAGGCCGCGTAGATGCGGTTCTGACCGCCCCACACCCCGATGATGATGAACATCGGAACCAGGGTGCCCTCGAAGAAGATGTAGAAGAGGAACAGGTCCAGCGAGGTGAAGACGCCGATGACCAGGGTCTCCAGCACCAGGAAGGCGATCATGTAGTCGCCGACGCGCTCCTCCACCGACTTCCAGCTCGACAGGATGCAGATCGGCATCAGGAAGGCAGTCAGGAGGACGAACAGGATCGAGATCCCGTCGACGCCCAGATGATAGCTCGCGCCCGCGAACCAGACGTAGTTCTCGACGAACTGATAGGCCGGGTTCGAGCTGTCGAACGACAGCACCAGCACCGCCGATACGGCCAGCACGATCAGGGTCGTGATCAGGGCCACCCAGCGGGCGATGCCGTCTTCGTTGGACTTGGCTGTCAGCTTGGCCAGCACGATCAGCAGGGCGCCGACCAGCGGGAGGAAGGTGACGACGCTCAGGATATTGGGGATCGCACCCATCTTATGCGCCCCAGGCGTAGATGGCGAAGGCGAGCAGACCGGCCACGCCGAGCAGCATCACGAACGCATAGTGATAGACATAGCCGGACTGGATCTTGGCCAGTCGCGCGGCGGATTTCAGCGACGCCCAGGCGGCGCCGTTCGGCCCCAGCCCGTCGATGATCTTCACGTCGCCGATCTTCCAGAACAGATCGCCAAGACCCTTGGCGCCACGCACGAAGATGAAATCGTAGATCTCGTCGAAATACCACTTGTTGTAGAGGAAGCTCCACAGCGGCCCTTGCTTGGCCGCCATTCGCTTCGCCAGGCCCTCGCGCAGGACATAGTAGTAGAAGGCGATCGCCGCGCCAAGCAGGGTCACGACCAGCGGCGACCACTTCACCCAGTTGGGCACCTCGTGGCTGGCGTGCAGGACGTGGTTGTCCGCGCCCGAGAAGATGGCGCCGCGCCAGAACTCGGCCTCGTGGTGGCCGATGAAGCTCGGGGCGAAGACGAAACCGGCCGCGACGGCGCCGACCGATAGAAGGATCAGCGGAACCAACATCACCAGCGGGCTCTCGTGCGGATGCAGCGGGCCATGGTGGTGATCGTCGTGGGCGTGGTCGTCGTGCGCGTCAGGCTCGGAGTGGGTCTCGATCTGGGCGTGCGAGGCGTGATCGTCGGCATGGTCGTGCGCGTGCGCGGCCATCGCCTCTTCCGTCCACTGCGGCTTGTTGTGGAAGGTCATGAAGATCAGACGCCACGAGTAGTAGCTGGTCAGGGCCGCCGCGAAGATGCCGACGACGAAGGCGAAATAGCCCGCCGCGGAGTGGCCGGTCGTGGCCGCCGCATAGGCGCTCTCGATGATCGAGTCCTTGGAGTAGAAGCCGGCGAAGCCCCCGATCTCGGGGATGCCCAGGCCGGTGATGGCGATCGTGCCGATCATCATCACGGCGTAGGTGACGGGCAGCAGCCTCCACAGACCGCCCATCTTCCGCATGTCCTGCTCGTGGTGCATGCCGTGGATCACGGAGCCCGCGCCGAGGAACAGCAGCGCCTTGAAGAAGGCGTGGGTGAACAGGTGGAACATGGCCGACTCGTACACACCGACGCCGGCGGCGAAGAACATGTAGCCGAGTTGCGAACAGGTCGAATAGGCGATGACCCGCTTGATGTCGTTCTGCATCAGACCGACCGTCGCGGCGAACAGGGCCGTGACCGCGCCGACAATGGCGATGATCAACGACGCCGTCGGCGCGTACTCGTAGATCGGGCTGAGCAGGCAGACCATGTAGACGCCGGCGGTGACCATAGTCGCCGCGTGGATGAGGGCCGAGACCGGGGTCGGTCCTTCCATCGCGTCCGGAAGCCAGGTGTGCAGGAAGAACTGCGCCGACTTGCCCATGGCGCCGATGAACAAAAGGAAGCCCGCCAGATCCAGCGCCGACCAGGTATGGCCCAGGAACTCCCAGCCCGTGCCCGCCTTGGACGCGATCATCGGGAACAGTTCGGCGAACTGGATCGTGCCGAACATCCAGAAGACGGTGATAATGCCGAGGGCGAAGCCGAAGTCGCCGACGCGGTTGACCACGAAGGCCTTGATGGCGGCGGCCGAGGCGGTCGGCTTCTTGAACCAGAATCCGATCAACAGATAGGAGGCCAGACCCACCCCCTCCCAGCCGAAGAACAGCTGCATGAAGTCGGCGGCGGTCACCAGGGCCAGCATGGCGAAGGTGAAGAGCGACAGATAGGCGAAGAAGCGCGGCCTGGAGTCGTCCTCGGCCATGTAGCCCCAGGAATAGAGGTGCACGAGCGACGAGACGCTGGTGACCACGACCAGCATGGTCGCCGACAGGGCGTCGATGCGGATCGACCAGTTCGACTGGAAATCACCGACGTTGATGAAAGGCGAGACCGTAACCGTGAAGGCCTCCAGGTGACCCCAGGTCCACTGGCTGAACACCGTCCAGGCGACGAAGCACGAGAAGAACAACAGGCCGGTCGTGACCGCCTGCGAAGGGATGTCGCCGATGCGGCTGCCGAAGAAGCCGGCGATCGCGGCGCCGAGGAGAGGGGCGAAGACGCCGAGTGTAACGAGCAGTTCGAGAGACACGATCAGCCCTTCATCACGCTGGCGTCGTCAACCGCGATGTCGCCGCGGTTACGGAAGAAGGTCACCAGAATGGCCAGACCGACGGCGGCCTCGGCGGCGGCCACGGTCAGGACGAACATGGCCATGATCTGCCCCTGAACGTCGTTGAGGTAGGCCGAGAAGGCGACGAAATTGATATTCACGGCCAAAAGGATCAGCTCGACCGACATCAGGATGATGATGATGTTCTTGCGGTTCACGAAGATGCCGAAGACCCCGATGGTGAACAGCATGGCCGCCACCGCGAGATAGTGCTGCAGGGTGACTTCCATCAGCGCAGCTCCTCGCCGGTGACGCCGACGCCGGTGACGACGCCCTTGATCTCGACCGAGGTCTTGCGGTCGCGGTTGGTCTGGGCGCCCGGATCCTGACGACGGACGGAGGTCCGCTTGCGCAGGGTCAGCACGATGGCGCCGATCATGGCGATCAGCAGCACGATGCCGGCCGCCTGGAAGAAGTAGATGTAGTCCGTGTAGAGCACCCGGCCGATGACCTCGACGTTCGAGGCGTCGGCGGTCGCGACGACCGGAGCCACGGCGTCAGCCGCCGCACCGCCCTGGACCACCACGATCGAGATCATGATCATCTCCGCCAGGAGGATGCCCGCCACGATCGCGGCCAGCGGCAGATAGGTCGCATACCCCTCTCGCAGCCGGATGAAGTCGACATCCAGCATCATCACGACGAACAGGAACAGCACCGCGACGGCGCCGACGTAGACGACCACCAGCAGCATCGCCAGGAACTCCGCGCCCAGCAGGACGAACAGACCCGCCGACGAGAAGAAGGCCAGGATCAACCACAGAACCGAGTGCACGGGGTTGCGCGCCGTCACGACCAGAAGGCCGGACAGAACGGCGGTCGTCGCCAGCAGATAGAAGGCTATGCCTTGCAGCATGGGAGGGACGATGCCCCTTTCAGACGGTTGGGCGGCGAACCCGTCGGGATTCGCGCGCTTCGTTTAGCGATAGGGGGCGTCGAGTTCCAGATTCTTCGCGATCTGCCGTTCCCAGCGGTCGCCGTTATCCAGAAGCCGTTGCTTGTCGTAGAGCAGTTCTTCGCGGGTCTCGGTCGTGAAGGTCGAGTTCGGACCCTCGACGATGGCGTCGACCGGGCAGGCCTCCTGGCACAGGCCGCAGTAGATGCATTTGACCATGTCGATGTCGTAACGGGTCGTGCGGCGGCTGCCGTCCGAGCGGGGCTCGGACTCGATCGTGATGGCCTGGGCCGGGCAGATGGCCTCGCAGAGCTTGCAGGCGATGCAGCGTTCCTCGCCGTTCGCATAGCGCCGCAGCGCGTGCTCGCCCCGAAAGCGCGGCGATTGCGGGTTACGCTCGAACGGGAAGTTCACGGTCATCTTGGGCTTGGCCATGTACTTCAACGACAGGCCGATGGCGCCGAACAGGTCCAGCATCATCGCGCCCTTGGCGGCCTGAACGATACGGGTGATCATCGGACGGGGTCTCCCGGACGCGTGCAGTCGCGGCGATAGCGCTCCGTGTCCTTGTTCATGATGGCGCACAGGCGGACACGCTCCGCTTCACGGCGCTCGATGCCGTCCTGGCGACGCTGCCACTGATAGACGGACGCCGGCTCGGCCTCGTAGGGCGGCGGCAGGCAACCGGTCAGGGTTATGGCGGTGATGGCGAGGGCGGTCATGCGGATCACGCTCCCACCGCGAAGACGCGCCAAGCCGAAGTGACGACGACGGCCACAAGAGAGGTCGGCAGGAAGATCTTCCAACCCAGGCGCATCAGCTGGTCATAGCGGTAGCGGGGCACGAAGGCCTTCACGATCGAAATCATGAAGAACCAGAAGACGATCTTGGCGAAGAAGACAAAGAACAACAGCAGGTTGACGATCCACTGCGGCCAGTCGGCGGCGAAGTCGATCGGGAACCCGGGGTTCCAGCCGCCGAAGAACAGGATCGACATCATCGCGCACATGAAGATGATGTTGACGTACTCACCCATCATGAAGAGCAGGTAGGGCGTCGACGAATACTCGACCTGATAGCCGGCGACGAGTTCGGATTCGGCCTCAGGCAGGTCGAACGGCGGACGGTTGGTCTCGGCGAGGGCCGAAACGAAGAACATGATCGACATCGGGACCATGACGACGAACAGCGGCCAGGTGTCGAGGCCGCCGCCGAAGACGTACCAGTTCCAGATCCAGCCTTCCTGGGACGCCACGATGGACGACAGGTTCATCGTTCCCGCCAGCAGGATGACGTTGATGATGATGAGACCGATGGAGACCTCATACGACACCATCTGGGCCGCAGACCGCAGAGAGCCGAGGAACGGGTACTTCGAGTTCGAAGCCCAGCCGCCCATGATGATGCCGTAGACGCCCATCGAGGAGATGGCGAAGACGTAGAGGATGCCGACGTTGAGGTCCGAGATGACCCAGCCCGGGGCAAAGGGAATGACGGCCCAGACGATGAAGGCCGTGATCACGGTGATCACCGGGGCCAGAAGGAAGACGAACTTGTCCGCGCCGGCGGGGACGACGATCTCCTTCAGCACGAACTTGATCATGTCGGCGAAGGACTGAAGCAGGCCGAACGGACCGACGACGTTGGGGCCTTTGCGCATTTGCACGCCCGCCCAGATCTTGCGGTCGGCCAGCAGCAGGAAGGCGACGGCGATCAGGACGCCAACGGTGACCAAGAGCACGGCGCCCGTGGTGGCGAGGGTCCAGCCGAGCGGCGTGGTCCAGAAGTTGGTTTCCATGCGTCTACTCCGCCGCCAGCAGGGCCGGAGCCATGCGCTGGGCGCTGAGCTCGACCATCGTCGCGCTGGCGCGCGCGATCGGGTTGTTCAGATAGGGGTCGACCACGGCCGAGGTGAAACCGGCGTCGACCGGTTCGCCCTTCTGGCCCAGGCTGGCGACATCGAACGAACCGGCCGGCGCCAAGTAGTCGATGCGGCCGAAGGTCGGATGGTCCGACATCAGCTTCGCGCGCAGCTGATCCAGGGTGTCGTACGGCAGTGTGTGGCCGACGCGTTCCGAGAGGGCGCGGATGATGGCCCAGTCTTCCTTGGCCTCGCCCTTGGGGAAGACGGCGCGTTCGCCCATCTGAACTCGACCCTCGGTGTTGACGTAGAGGCCCGACTTCTCGGTCCAGGCGGCGCCCGGCAGGATGACGTCGGCGGTGTGGGCGCCGCGGTCGCCGTGGCTGCCCAGATAGACCTTGAAGGCCTGGGAGGGGCCGGTCTCGATCTCGTCGGCGCCGAGCAGGAACAGAACGTCGAGCGCGCCCGGCTGGACCATCTCGTGGGCCGTCAGGCCGCCCGAGGCCGGCACGAAGCCCATATCCAGACCGCCGACGCGGGCGGCGGCATGGTGCAGGACGTTGAAGCCGTTCCAGCCGTCCTTCACGACCCCGACCTTGGCGGCCAGCTTGCCGAGCTGTTGCAGCACCCTGGCGCCGTCCGAGCCCGACAGGGCGCCGGCGCCGACCACGATAGCGGGACGTTCGGCCTGGGTCAGGGCGTCAACGGCGGCCTTCGGCATCTTGGCCAGGGTCTTCGTCCCGGCGCCGACCACGTCGACGTCATAGGTCAGGTCGGCGGCGTCGCCGATGACGCCCACGCGAGTATTGCCGGCCAGCCAGCTCTTTCTGATCCGCTGGTTCAGCAGCGGCGCCTCAGTGCGCGGGTTGACGCCCACCAGCAGGATGGAGTCCGCGTTTTCAAGGCCTTGCAGGCCGGTGTTGAACAACCAGCCCTCGCGCGGGCCATAGCCGAGGGCCGATCCGTCCTGGCGGCAGTCGGTGTTGGGCGAGCCCAGGGCACGGAACAGGTCCAGCGCCGCCTTCATCGATTCCGCGTCCTGCAGATCGCCGGCGATGACACCGATCTTGTCCGCCGAAGCGGCCTTCAGCTTTGCGGCGACGACGTTCAGCGCCTCTTCCCACGAGGCGGCGCGCAGCTTGCCGTTCTCACGGACGTAGGGACGGTCCAGGCGACGCGCCTGCAGGCCGTCGACGATGTAACGGCTCTTGTCCGACAGCCACTCCTCGTTGATGCCCTCGTGCACGCGCGGGAGGATGCGCATGACCTCGGCGCCCTTGGACTGGACCGAGATGTTGGAGCCCAGGGCGTCCATGACGTCGATGGTCTCGGTCCGCTTCAGCTCCCATGGGCGATAGTGGAACTGCCAGGGCCGGTGGGTCAGGGCGCCCACCGGGCACAGGTCGTTGACATTGCCCGACAGCTCGGAGTTCACCGCCTGTTCGAGGTAGGTGGTGATCTCGGCGTCTTCGCCGCGCGAGATCATGCCGATGTCCGGCACGCCGGCGACCTCCGAGATGAACCTCACGCAACGGGTGCACTGGATGCACCGCGTCATGAAGGTCTTGATGGTGGGACCCATGTATTTTTCTTCGACCGCGCGCTTGTTCTCGGCGTAGCGAGAGCCGTCGCGGCCGTAGCCCATGGCCTGGTCCTGCAGGTCGCACTCGCCGCCCTGGTCGCAGATCGGGCAGTCCAGCGGGTGGTTGATGAGCAGGAACTCCATCACCCCTTCGCGGGCCTTCTTCACCATCGGCGTGTCGGTGAAGATTTCCTGGTTCTCGGCGGCCGGCAGGGCGCACGAGGCCTGGGGCTTCGGCGGTCCAGGCTTCACCTCGACCAGGCACATGCGGCAGTTGCCGGCGATCGAAAGCCGCTCGTGGTAGCAGAAACGCGGGATCTCATGGCCGGCCTTCTCGGCGACCTGCAGCACGGTCATGCCGGGCTCGAACTCGGTTTCGACGCCGTTGACCTTGGCGACGGGCATCAGCGGACCTCTTCTTCAGCGCGGACGACCTCTTTGGCCGTCTGCGTCGTGCCGTCAGGCAACGTCTGGGTGATCTCGATCTCGTCGCCACGGATGGCGTAGCGCACGACCGGATCGCCGGATTCATTCATCCACCGCACGGAGGCGGGGTCGGGCAGGTCGAGCGGCTTCCACGCCACCAGACCGTCGGCGGCACGGCACTGGGCCTTCATCAGGCCGCCGTCGACCGGGGCGCGCCATTGGGCGTTCACGACCTGACCCTCGATCCCGGTCAGCTCGATCGCGCCGACCTCCTGGCCGTGGATGGCGGCGAGGCCGGCCTTGCACACGCGGCGCAGGTCGACGGCCGTTAGTACGGCCGGCGTCTGGGCCACGGCGTCGGACACCGGCGCATCGGCGGCGACGATCTCCGTCGGCGTCGGCTCGGCCTTCTCCGGCGCCTGGCTACAGGCTCCCAGAGCGACGACCGCGACAGTCAGGATGAGCGCAGTCCGCATCCCCTACTCCGCCGCGATGGCGTGGCCGGCGAAGTTCGCGCGGCGGGAACGGTACTGCGAGATGCGATCCTCGATCTCGTGGCGGAAGTGACGGATCAGACCCTGGACCGGCCAGGCGGCGGCGTCGCCTAGGGCGCAGATGGTGTGACCCTCGACCTGACCGGCGACGTCGAGCAGCAGGTCGATCTCGGACGGATCGGCCTCCCCCACGGCCATACGCTCCAGCACGCGCCACATCCAGCCGGTGCCTTCGCGGCACGGCGTGCACTGGCCGCAGCTCTCGTGCTTGTAGAAATAGCTGATGCGGGCGATCGCCTTCACCAGATCGGTCGACTCGTCCATGACGATGACGGCCGCGGTGCCCAGGCCCGACTTCATGTCGCGCAAGGAATCGAAGTCCATCAGGGCGACTTCGGACATCTCGCGCGTGATCAGCGGCACGGACACGCCGCCCGGGATCACGGCCTTCAGGTTGCCCCAGCCGCCGCGCACGCCGCCGCAGTGCTCTTCCAGCAGCTGACGCAGCGGGATCGACATGGCTTCTTCGACATTGCACGGGCGGTTCACGTGGCCCGAGATCGACATCAGCTTGGTGCCGGTGTTGTTGGGACGGCCGAAGCCGGCGAACCATTCGGCCCCGCGACGCAGGATCGTGCCGACGACGGCGATCGACTCCACGTTGTTCACGGTCGTCGGGCAGCCATAGAGGCCGGCGCCGGCCGGGAACGGCGGCTTCAGGCGCGGCTGGCCCTTCTTGCCTTCGAGGCTTTCCAGCAGGGCGGTCTCTTCGCCGCAGATGTAGGCGCCCGCGCCGTGGTGGATGTAGACGTCGAAGTCCCAGCCGTGGACGTTGTTCTTGCCGATCAACCGGGCCTCGTAGGCCTGCTTGACGGCGGCTTCCATCCGCTCGCGCTCGAGCACGTATTCGCCGCGCAGATAGATGTAGCAGGCGTGGGCCTGCATCGCGAAGGAGGCGATCAGGCAGCCTTCGATCAACAGGTGGGGATCATGACGCATGATCTCCCGGTCCTTGCAGGTGCCGGGCTCGGATTCGTCGGCGTTGACGACGAGGTAGTGCGGACGATCCTTCAGTTCCTTCGGCATGAAGGACCACTTCAGGCCCGTCGAGAAGCCGGCGCCGCCGCGCCCGCGCAGGCCGGAGTTCTTGACGTTGGTGATGAGCCAGTCGCGGCCCATGTCCAGCATGTCCTTGGTCGCGTTCCAGCAGCCGCGATTCTTCGCACCCTCCAGACCCCAGTCCTGGAGCCCGTAGAGGTTGGTGAAGATGCGATCCTTGTCTTGCAGCAGTCCGACCATGGCTCAGTTCAACTCCCGCAGACGACGGCGGTGATAGCGGGTTCTCAGGAATATGGCGGCGATCATCAGCGCCCAGCCGCCGCCCAGAGCGACATAGCCGGCCAGTTGGACCGTGGGGCCGAAATCGCCCGCGCGACCGGCCGCCCACACGAGGATGGCGCCCAGCAGCACCAGTCCGAAGCCTGCAAGGCGGGGCGTGCGGCCCACGGCGCGCAGCTCGGCGCGATAGGCCTCGACCTGGGCCGAGGTTGGAGCGTCGGTCCGGGTCATGCCGTCACGGGCTCGGAGTTCGGCAACTTGTTGATCGGCTTGGCGGCCGAGCCGTCATAAAGCCTGGGGTCGGTCAGGGTCAGGGCCCCGCCCTCCGGCGCGGAGTTCACGCGATCGACGCGCGGGCCGCGCTCCGGCGTCTTTCCGGCGGCGAAGTCGTCGATGATCTGGTTCATGTCCGAGGCGGTCAGGTCCTCGAAATAGTAGTCGTTGATCATGGCCATCGGCGCATTGACGCAGGCGCCCAGGCACTCGACCTCTTCCCAGTAGAATTTGCCGTCGGCCGATAGGGTCTGTTTCGGGCCGATCCGGTCCTTGCAGACCTTCATCAGGTCGCCGGCGCCGCGCAGCATGCAGGGCGTCGTGCCGCAGACCTGGATCAGGGCGGCCGAGCCGACCGGCTCCAGCATGAACATGGTGTAGAAGGTCGCGACCTCCAGCACCCGGATGTAGGCCATGTCCAGCTTGTCGGCGATGGCGCGGATGGCGGGTTCGGAAACCCAGCCCTCCTGCTTCTGGACCAGCCACAGCATCGGGATCACCGCCGAGCGGGCGCGGTCCGCCGGGTATTTGGCGATCCACCAGTCGACCTTCTTCATCGTCTCCTTCGAGAAGGCGAACGACGCGGGTTGATCCTTGGCGAGACGACGAACGCTCATGCTCTACCCATCCAACGGTTCAGGCGCGCGCCCCAGACCGCCTTGCCGGCGTTCGAAAGGTCGCGGGAAAGCCAGGACATCGGCGGCAGGAACCGCACAGCCAGCTGGCTGAGGAAGATGAAGCCGCTCATCCAGACAATCGAGCGCAGGTTGGCCTCGAGGAAGCCCCTGCCCTCGGCCAGATAGCCGGCGCGATACGCCCCGCGCACCAGGGTCACCCCGGCGAAGCCCGGGGTCGAAACGACCGCCGTGGCCAGGGCGAACTTCGCCACGCCCATCAGCTCGCGCCGACGCGGCGAGAAGGCGACCTGGGCGATGACGCCGAAGGCCATCAGGCTCGCGAAGGCGATGACCTGCAACTGGTTGAAGACGGGATCGACGATGAAGGCGCTCATTGCGGCGGATACCGATGAGCGGTGGTCAGGCGTGCACGCGCCCGGCGTTGAGCCGGCGCGAAGGACCAGACCAGGATACCGACTAGGACGGCGCCCCACATCCAGAGCCATGCCGCGCCGTTGTCCAGCGTCGTCAGCTCGCCGAGAGCCAGCATGGTCAGCGGGGCGATCATCGGGGCGATCAGAAGTAGATTGTCCTTCACCAGACCCATGCGACCCTGAGGGTGGCGCACGGCCTTGGCATCCGTCGAGAAGCCGACGACCAGCAGGGTCAGCAGCATCAAGCCGCCGCCCATGGCGCACAGCCCGACCAGGATGGCGGTGAAGATCTGGTCTGTCACCGGTCGACCTCGCCGAAGACGATGTCGAGCGAGCCCAGGATGGCGGAAACGTCGGCCAGCATGTGGCCGCGGTTCATCCAGTCCATCGCCTGCAGGTGACGGAAACCGGGGGCCGAAATCTTCACGCGGTACGGCTTGTTGGTGCCGTCGGACACGAGATAGATGCCGAACTCGCCCTTGGGCGCCTCGACGGCGGCGTAGACCTCGCCGGCCGGGGTGTGGAAGCCTTCGGTGTAGAGCTTGAAGTGATGGATCAGGGCTTCCATCGACCGCTTCATCTCGCCGCGCTTGGGCGGGACGATCTTGTTGTCCTCGACCATGACCGAGTCGCCGGGGCAGTTCCGGAGCTTGTGGATGCACTGCTCCATGATGTGCACCGACTGCTTCATCTCCTCGATGCGAACGAGGTAGCGGTCCCAGCAGTCGCCGTTCTTGCCGACGACGATATCGAACTCCAGCTCGGCGTAGCACTCGTAGGGCTGCGACTTGCGCAGGTCCCAGGCGATGTCGGAGCCGCGCAGCATGACGCCGGTGAAGCCCCACTGCAGGGCCTGTTCCTTGGACACGATGCCGATGTCGACGTTGCGCTGCTTGTAGATACGGTTCTCGGTGACGAGGCTTTCGATGTCCTTCAGCGCCGCCGGGAACTCGGCGCACCAGCGGCCAATGTCGTCGATCAGCGCCATCGGCAGGTCCTGATGGACGCCGCCGGGACGGAAGTAGTTGGCGTGCAGGCGCGCGCCGCAGGCCCGCTCATAGAAGACCATGAGCTTCTCGCGCTCCTCGAAGCCCCACAGCGGGGGCGTCAGGGCGCCGACGTCCAGAGCCTGGGTCGTCACGTTCAGCATGTGCGACAGGATGCGGCCGATTTCCGAGTACAGGACCCGGATCAGCTGCGCGCGATACGGCACCTCGATGCCCAGCAGGCGTTCGATGGCCAGGCAGAAGGCGTGCTCCTGGTTCATCGGGGCGACGTAGTCGAGCCGGTCCAGATAGGGCACGTTCTGGAGGTAGGTGCGGGCCTCCATCAGCTTTTCGGTGCCGCGGTGCAGCAAGCCGATGTGCGGATCGACGCGTTCGACCACCTCGCCGTCCAGTTCCAGCACCAGACGCAGCACGCCGTGCGCGGCCGGGTGTTGCGGGCCGAAGTTGATGGTGAACTTGCGGTCGTCCATCTCCTTCGCATGTTCGGTGCGATGGTCGTCGAAGGCGATGTGGCCCAGGTCGTCGGCGACGACGTCGAGGTCGGCGCGGTCCGGCGAAGCGTTCGCGATGGGGTGTCCGTCAGCCATCAGGCCTTGCCTCCCGAAGGCGCGACGCCGGCGACAGCGGCGGCCTGAGCGGCCTTCTCGTCGCCCGGCAGGACGGGAGCCGGATATTCGGCGCCCTCCCACGGAGACAGGAAGTCGAAGTTGCGGAATTCCTGGGTCAGCTTGACGGGCTCGTAGACCACCCGCTTCTGTTCCTCGTCGTAGCGGACTTCGACATAGCCCGTCATCGGGAAGTCCTTGCGCAGCGGATGCCCCTGGAAGCCGTAGTCGGTCAGGAGGCGGCGCAGGTCCGGGTGGTTCGAGAACAGCATGCCGTACATGTCGAACGCCTCGCGCTCGAACCAGCCGGCCGAAGGATAGACCTCGATCACGCTGGGGACGGGCTGGACCTCGTCGGTCGTGACCTTGACCCGCAGGCGGGCGTTCCGCGTCAGGCTGAGCAGGTGATAGACGACGTCGAACCGCTCGGCGCGGTCCGGATAATCCACGCCGCAGACGTCCAGCAGTTGCTGGAAGCCGAAGCGGTCGCGCAGGCTGGTCAGGACTGCGACGATACGGTCGCGATGGCAGGCGATCGTCAGTTCGCCATAGGCCACGGCCGCATCGACCTGCAGCTCGGCGACCATTTCCTGACCCAGCGGGGTCAGGGTTTCGGTGTTGCGCGCGACTGTCGCGAGGTGACCGTTCATCGTTCGATCGTCCCGGTGCGACGGATCTTCTTTTGCAACTGCAGCAGGCCGTAGACCAGCGCCTCCGCCGTCGGCGGGCAGCCCGGAACGTAAGCATCGACAGGTACAACGCGGTCGCAACCGCGAACGACACTGTAGCTGTAGTGGTAATAGCCGCCGCCGTTGGCGCAGGAACCCATCGACAACACGTAACGCGGATCCGGCATCTGGTCGTAGACCTTGCGGAGCGCCGGAGCCATCTTGTTGGTCAGGGTGCCGGCGACGATCATCAGGTCCGACTGACGCGGGCTGGCGCGCGGGGCCATGCCGAAGCGTTCGAGGTCATAGCGCGGCATCGAGGCCTGGATCATCTCCACGGCGCAGCAGGCCAGGCCGAAGGTCATCCACATAAGCGACCCCGTGCGGGCCCAGTTGATGACGTCGTCCAGCGAGGCTGTCAGAAAGCCCTGCTCGGTGACCTCGGCGTTGACCGCCTCGAAGAATTTGTCGTGCAGCTTGGGGTCGTAGCCTTCGACCGTCGAACGCGCGCCCTGGCCATACGCCGTGGGCAGGGTCGAGGTCGCGCCGATCAGGCCGCCAGCCGGGGGAGAGATCACTGCCACTCGAGCGCGCCCTTCTTCCATTCGTAGATGAATCCGACCGTCAGAACGCCCAGGAAAGCCATCATCGACCAGAAGGCGAAGACCATGCCGCCCTTGGACAGGTCGAAGATCGACACGGCCCAGGGGAAGAGGAAGGCCACTTCCAGGTCGAAGATGATGAAGAGGATCGACACGAGGTAGAACCGCACGTCGAACTTCATCCGTGCATCGTCGAAGGCGTTGAAGCCGCACTCATAGGCGGACAGCTTTTCCGCGTCGGGGTTGCTCGGGGCCATGGCCCACGAGGCGACCATAAAGCCGACGCCGATCACGAGGGCGATGCCTACGAAGATCACCACCGGCAGATACTGAAGGAGAAATGCGTTCATAGAATTGGGTCCAGGCCGCGTGGGAGGGCGGCGGATTCGGCGCTTTCTAGACCCAACCTCCGCCGGGTTCAAACCCAAGCGGTGAAAGGATTTTTCTTGCGAACGGTTCGCAGGAATTGGCCGTTTTCGCGCGTTCACGGACGGGATTTGGGGCAACGCGAAAATCTGTCGAAATCGTCGGAATGGTCGTTGACACGGAACAGCCCCCCCGCCTAAACGACGCCCCTCGCCGCAGCGCACAGCGCTTCGGAGGGGAAACGCGGGTGTAGCTCAGTTGGTTAGAGTGCCGGCCTGTCACGCCGGAGGTCGCGGGTTCGAGCCCCGTCACTCGCGCCACTTTCTGTGATTGCAGAAAGTGGCGCGTCCGCCCTCTTAAACTTCAGATATTCGCAGCCAATGCGGTACGGCTCCGATGCGGACATCCGCTCGGCACGACTGCAATCTCATTCAGTCTTGAACTGCGAATGCGGCAAAGCAGTTCGCCTAAGTCCGCAGAGCCGGCCATCAGCCTTCAGTGAACCGCCAGCGCCTCACCGGGCGTCACGAATTCCGCCTTCCCGCTGACCTCGCCGTAGGTCATGCACAGGTCTTCGAAGACCCGGTTCCACGCGAAGGTTTCGACCGTGTGGACGCGGGCGGCCGCGCCGATGGCCTCGATGTCGCGTTCGAACAGGGCCTCGATGGCCGCAGCATAGTCCGATGGGTCGGCGCTCTTCGAGAGCTGGCCCACGCTGTCGTTGACGGTCTCGGCCACCCCGCCGGCGTTGACGCCGACGACCGGGCGGCCACAGGCCATGGCCTCCAGCACGATCAGGCCGAACGGCTCCTTGTCGTTGGCGTGTACGAAGGCGTCGCAGCTGGCGATGATCCGGGCCACGGCCTTGGGATCGCGCTCGTACGGCAGGGCGATCACACGATCCTCGGCGGGCATCCCCTGCCCCGCCCCGACCAGAACCAGATGATAGGGGGCGCCCAGTTTCTGGACCGCCTCGATCAGGACGTCGATGTTCTTCTCGCGCGCCGGACGACCGGCGAAGCACAACAGACGCGCGCTGGCGGGCAGGCCCAGCTTCTTAAGAAGCCAGCTCCGGTCGCCCCGATCCGGGCGGAAGGTGTCGATCTCGACCCCCAGGGGGCGGATGACGATGTCCTTGATGCCGGCCTCTTCCAGGCGCCGCGCGATAAAGCGGCTGGGAGAGATGACGCGGTCGAACTGGCCGAAGAGCCGGGCCCAGCGCTTCTCGACCGGCTTCTTGGCCCATTCGCCGAAGTGGAGCGCGGCCAGACCCGCCGGATCGGAGTGGCAGAAGCCGACGACCGGGCAGCCGGCGCGCTGACCGGCCTCCAGGGCGCCCTGCCCCGGCGTATAGGGATCGCCCGCTTCGATCAGGTCGGGCTTCATCGACGCGACCCAGGCGGCCCAGCGGCGCACCGACGACGGCCACCGATAGCCGTCGCCGAACGGCAGCTTGGTGGCGTGGAGCTGGATGATCCCGTCAGGTCCGGCCTGGTGCTTGGCGCCCGGCACGACGAGGGAGTGAGCCACGCCGGGACGGTTCTCTTCCAGCCAGGCCTTCTTGGACAGAAGGTAGCGCTTCACCCCGCCCGAGCGCGGCGCGTAGAGCATCGTGGTGTCGACCATACGCGGGCGCGGATCGTTGGCCGAAGCTTTCAGCACCCTCAGAGTCTCGGCGACCTCTTCGTCCCAGCCCGGAATGAGCCGCAGCTCACCTTCGTGAACGTCGAGATCGGACAGGCTCATGGGGTCTTGCTCCGCAGCGGTCTTCGCCCCAACGCGCTTCCGTTTCGATTGGATGCGTGCGGACGATTTGGACCGGACCATGAAGCGCCCCTACGCCTGAGAAAGGCGAAGCTCAAGCGTCATCGTCACTGTCGCCCGGCGGGGGGATGACGACCCCCCGCCGCGTCAGGGATTCCCGCAGAAGAATCTCCAGCTGGGCGTTGACGGAGCGCAACTCCGCCGCCGCCAGCCGCTCGACCGCCGTCATCACCCCGGCTGAGGCGCGCATAAGGAAGGGCTTGCGGACCTTGGCCACGCCTAGCCGTAGAGGGTGCCGGTGTTGACCACGGGCTGGGCCTCGCGGTCGGCGCACAGGACGACCAGCAGGTTGGAGACCATGGCGGCCTTGCGGTCCTCGTCCAGCTCGACGACCTCGCGCTCGCCCAGGTCCTTCAGCGCGCTTTCGACCATTCCCACGGCGCCGCGCACGATCAGGCGACGGGCCGAGAGGATGGCTTCGGCCTGCTGGCGACGCAGCATGGCTCCGGCGATCTCGGGCGCATAGGCCAGGTGAGCCAGACGGGCCTCGTCGATGGCCACGCCCGCGACCTTGACCCGGTTGGCCAGTTCGTCACGCAGACGAGCGGCCACGTCCTCGGCGTCGGCGCGCAGGGTCAGTTCCCGCTTCTCGTGATCCTCCTCCTCGCCGTGGTCGTAGGCGTAGTGCGAGGCGATATCGCGCAGGCCCGTGTCGATCTGGATGTTCACGAAGGCCAGATAATCGTCGACGTCGAACAGGGCCTGGGCCGAATCCTCGACGCGCCAGACGACATTGGCGGCGATCTCCACCGGACTGCCGCGCTTGTCGTTCACCTTCAACTTGTCGGACGTGACATTGCGGGCGCGCAGCGAAATCTTCTTGCGTGTGTACCAGGGCAGGATCCAGCGCAGGCCGGTCGTGCGGTCGGTGCCGCGATACGACCCGAACAGCAAAATCGCCGCGCCTTCGTTCGGTTGCAGCGCATACAGCCCGCACAGCAGAAACAGTCCGATCACGGCCAGGACGATGCCGCAGAGGACATAGAGCGCCGTCTCGGGCCCCTGGGTCACGATCACGGGGCCGAGGATGATGAGCGCCATTCCGACGAGCATCATCAAAATGCCGTTGGCCGTCCGAGCGGGTCGCTCCTGAGAGATTGTCCTTTGGTCGTTCATGTCGCCCTCCAAATCGATATGAAAATGATATCACTTCCAAAGCCGTGCCGTAAAGCTTTCAGCGACCTGCGCTCGTCCGGATCGATGCTTTCGGCCTTGCATTCGCCTCAAATTCGCGAAACTTGAGACAGGTCGCGAAGCCTTTGTTAGAAGGCGCGCGGCGCCCGTGCGCGTGTCCACTTGGGGTATTTTTCCGAATGCGTAGACTGTTTGCGACCGCGGTGGCGCTTGCCCCTCTGATGGCGGCCGCAGGAGCGCATGCAGAGGTCGTGATTTCGACCGCCCGCACGACGCCCATCGTCACTTCGCTGGCGACCGGCACGGCCCGCGACGACATTCGTATCGGCACGGGCGGTTCGATCGCCGTGAACACCGGCGCAGCCATCACGGTCGATACGAACAACAACGTCACCGTCGACGCCGGCACCAACATCACGATGTCCAACTCGGCCGACGGATCGACCGCGATCCTGGTCGCCGGGACCACGACGGCCGCCAACATCACCATCAACGGGACCATCACGGTCACCGACAACATCGACACCTATACGGACACGGACAACGACGGCGACCTGGACGGTCCGATCGCGGCCGGCGCCAACCGCTATGGCGTGCGCCTCGTCGGCGGCACGCCCCTGACCGGCAATCTCTCGATCGGAGCGTCCGGCACCATCCTGGCCGAGGGCGCCAACTCGCGTGCGGTCTCGATCGAGCGCGGCCTGACCGGAAACTTCACCTCCTTCGGTTCGATGCGGGCGGTCGGCGACAACGCCATCGCCTATTCCCAGACCGGCAACGTGTCCGGTTCGGTCCGCCTGGGCGGTCCCGTCACCGCTCAAGGCCAAGGCGCCAGTGCGGTCAACATTCAGGGCGACGTCGGGGGACGCGTGACGCTGCAGGGCGATATCGCCGCCACCGGCTACCGCTACACCCAGCGCCCAGGCGACACGGCCCTGGCCCTGCTGGACGCCGACGACCTGTTGCAGGGCGGCGCGGCCGTCGTGATCGGCGGCAACGTCGGCGGCGGGCTCGTGATCGACACCCAGCCCAGCAACCTGATCCCGGATGTCGCCACCGACCCGACCACGACAGACGAGGACGGCGACGGCGTCCCCGACGCGACCGAGGGCAACGCGGTCATCAACAGCTTCGGCGCGGGCGCGGCCCTGACCGTCGGATCGGCGACGCGCGGCGTCACCCTGGGCGTCGCCGGAACCACGGCGACGACCAACTACGGCCTGATCAACCGCGGCGAGATCGTCGGCGACGGCGTCTACGACAACGTCAACGGACTGGGTCTCCAGCTGGGCGTCGCGGGCGGCCAGACGGTGACCGTCGCCGGAGGCGTGCGCAATGAGGGCGCCATCAGCGCCATCGGACGCAACGGCGGCGCCACAGCGGTCCAGATCAACGCCGGGGTCACCACCCCGCGCTTCGACAACACCGGCGCAATCACCGCTGGCGTCTCCAGCGTCAACGCCAGCTCCAGCACGACGGGGATCGACATCGCGGCCGGCGCCAACCTCCCGGTCCTTTTCAACAACGGTGCGATCCTGGCCTCGGCCGGCGGCGGCGTGTCCACCGTCAACGCCATCCGCGACCTGTCGGGCACCCTGACGACGATCAACAACGCCGGCAGCATACGGGCCTCGCTGATCGCCAACGAGAAGAACGACCCCATCACGGGCACCGCCACGGCCATCGACGTCTCGGCCAACACCACCGGGGTTACCTATCGACAGTACGGCGAGGCCAGCGCGCCCACGGCGACCGACCCGGATACCGACGGCGATGGCGTCACCGATTCCAACGAGCCCGCCCTGGTCGGTGCGATCCGCTTCGGCTCGGGCGCGGATTTGCTGAGCCTGGAGAACGGCACCCTTACCGGCGATGTGTCGTTCGGCGCCGGCGCGGACCGCCTGAACATCACGGGCGGCGCAGTCCTGACCGGCGCGATCACCGACAGCGACGGCCGTCTGGACATCAACGTCGCCAACGGCGTCTTGGACGCGCGCCAGTTGAACCGCACCTCGGTCACCAGCCTCAACGTCGGCGCGGCGGGCGACCTGATCGTCACCCTCGACCCGGCCAGCACCACGAACGCGGGCTTCCGGGTCAATGGCGCGGCGAACCTGGCGACCGGCGCAGGTCTGGGCGTGCGGTTCAACTCCCTTCTGCTCAGCCCTCAGCGCTTCACCATCATCGACGCCAACACGCTGACGATCGGGACGATCGACCAGACGGCGCTGCAGACGAACTCACCGTATCTCTATGTCGTCACCGCCGGAGCGGATGTGGCGGCGGCCGACGTCTATATCGATGCGCGTCGACGCACGGCGGCCGAAGCGAATCTGAACGCAGTCGAATCGCAGATGTTCGATTCGTTCTACGGTTCGCTGAGCTCCAGTTCGGTGCTGCGCGACGCCTTCCTGTCCCAGACCGGGCGCGACGGCTTCATCAACCTGTACGAACAACTGCTGCCGGACCACTCGGGCGGCCCATTGCTGTCGCTGGCTTCGGGCGTCGACGCGGTGACCCGCGCCCTGACCGGCCGTAACGCCACGGTCGAGCCGGGCGACACCTCGGCCTGGCTGCAGGAAATCAACTTCTACGCCGACAAGGACAAGACCGACACCTACGGCTTCCGCTCGGAAGGCTTCGGCGTCGCCGGCGGCATCGAGCGCGGCACGGGCCTCGGCGCCGTGGGCGTGTCGGTCGCCTTCACCTCGTCGGACATCGAGGATCCCGAGGCCGAGGCCGAGGAAATCCTGTCGGCCAACCTGGTCGAACTGGGCCTTTACTGGCGGGCCCAGGGCCAGGCCTGGAGCACCTGGGCGCGGGTCGCCGGCGGCTACGCCACCTTCGATTCGACCCGCCAGCTGGTGACCGAGAACATCAATCTCATCAATACCTCCAGCTGGAACGGCTACACCCTGTCGGCAGGCGGCGGCGCGTCCTACGAGAAGAATTTCGGCCGACTGAGCATCCGCCCGGAAGCCTATGCCGAGTACTTCTCGCTGAACGAGGACGGTCACACCGAGGAAGGTCTGGAGCCCGGCTTCAACCTCAACATCGAAGACCGCAACGGCCACATGTTCACGGGCACAGCCGCGGTGAACATCGGCTATGGCTTCGGTGAGAACGGCTGGATCCGCCCCGAGGTCCGCCTCGGCTGGCGTCAGAACTTCTCCGTGGATCCGGGCGAGACCATCGCCCGCTTCGCCTCGGGCGGTTCGGTCTTCACCCTCTCGCCCGACACGATCGAAGGCGGCGGTCCGATCGCCGGCTTCCACCTCAGCGTCGGCAACGATCTGGGCAAGATCTCCATCAGCGCCGATGCCGAGATGATCGAAGACTACGTCCGCTACTCCCTGCTGCTGCGGGCCAGCTTCCGGTTCTGATCGGACGGACAAGACAAGGAAAAGGCCGCCGGAGCGATCCGGCGGCCTTTTGCTTTGGGGTGGTAGGCGGCGACGGGTTCGAACCGCCGACCCTCTCGGTGTAAACGAGATGCTCTGACCAGCTGAGCTAGCCGCCCTCACCACGGAGGCGTGGTTGTGCCCTCCTCCGCCTGCCGGTTCAACAAAGAAAAACCTCCCCGCCTGTGCGGCAGGGAGGCTGTTCAGGTCAGTGGCTGACGACGGCGGCGCCGTCACCGGCCGCCGGCGGAGCGGCGGGCGTCAGCGGCTCTGCGACCTCGTCCCACTCCACCGGAGTGAGGGTGCCCACGAGGGCCCATTTCAGAGCCTCGTCGGCCGTCGAGATCGGGACAATCTCCAGCGCGCCCTTCACATTGTCGGGCACGTCGGCGAGGTCCTTCTCGTTCTCCTGCGGGATAAGCACGGTCTTCACGCCGGAGCGCAGGGCCGCGAGCAGCTTCTCCTTCAGGCCGCCGATGGCCGTCACGCGACCGCGCAAGGTGATCTCGCCCGTCATGGCGATGTCCTTGCGGATCGGGATGCCCGTCAGGACCGAGACCATGGCCACCGTCATGGCGACGCCGGCGGACGGACCGTCCTTGGGCGTGGCGCCGTCCGGCACGTGGACGTGGATGTCGGTCTTCTCGAACACAGGCGGCTTGACGCCGAAGGCAAGCGCCCGAGACCGCACGTAGGACGCGGCGGCCGAGATCGACTCCTTCATCACGTCCTTCAGATTGCCGGTGATGGTCATGCGACCCCGGCCGGGCATCTTGATGGCCTCGATGGTCAGGATGTCGCCGCCGAACTCGGTCCAGGCCAGACCGGTAACGATGCCGACCTGGTCTTCCTCGTCCGTCTCGCCGTAGCGGAACTTCTTCACGCCCGCGTATTCGGCCAGTTTGGCGTCGTCGATGGTGATCGACAGAAGGTTGTGTTTGGCCATCTCGCGCACCGCCTTGCGGGCCAGACCGCCCAGAGCCCGCTCCAACGACCGCACGCCGGCTTCGCGCGTGTAGTAGCGGATCAGATTGCGAATCTGATCGTCGGGCACGATGAACTCGGCCGGCGTCAGGCCATTGTCCTTGGTGACCTTGGGCAGGACGTGACGCTTGGCGATCTCGACCTTCTCATCCTCGGTGTAGCCGCTGACCCGGATGATCTCCATCCGGTCCATCAGGGGCTGGGGCATGTTCAGGCTGTTGGCCGTGGTGACGAACATGATGTTCGACAGGTCGTAGTCGACCTCAAGATAGTGGTCGCCGAACGCGTTGTTCTGAGCGGGATCCAGCACCTCCAGCAGGGCCGAGGACGGGTCCCCGCGCCAGTCGGCGCCCAGCTTGTCGATCTCGTCCAGCAGGATGAAGGCGTTGGTGGTCTTCACCTTCTTCATCGACTGGATGATCTTGCCCGGCATCGACCCGATGTAGGTGCGGCGGTGACCGCGGATCTCGGCCTCGTCGCGCATGCCGCCCAGCGACATGCGGACGTATTCACGACCGGTCGCCTTGGCGATGGACTTGGCCAGGGAGGTCTTGCCGACGCCCGGAGGACCGACGAGGCACAGGATCGGGCCCTTGAGGCTGTTGGTGCGCGCCTGCACCGCCAGATACTCGATGATCCGCTCCTTCACCTTCTCCAGGCCGTAGTGATCCTCCTCGAGGATGTCCTCAGCCTTGTTGAGATCGATCGGCTTCTGCTTGGTCTTGCCCCACGGGATCGACAGCAGCCAGTCGAGGTAGTTCCGGACGACGGTCGACTCGGCCGACATCGGGCTCATGTTGCGCAGCTTCTTGACCTCGGCCTCGGCCTTGGTGCGCGCTTCCTTGGACAGCTTGGTCTTCCGGATGCGTTTTTCGAGCTCCATGATCTCGTCGCGCGCGTCGTCGGTCTCGCCCAGCTCGCGCTGGATCGCCTTCATCTGCTCGTTCAGATAATATTCGCGCTGGGTCTTCTCCATCTGGCGCTTCACGCGCGAGCGGATCTTCTTCTCGACCTGCAGGACAGAGATCTCGCCCTCCATCAGGCCGTAGACCTTCTCCAGCCGCTGCGGCACGGCGATGGTTTCCAGCAGGGCCTGCTTGTCGGCGATCTTGACCGAAAGGTGCGCGGCGACGCTGTCGGCCAGCTTCGACGCATCGGTGATCTGCGGGATGGAAGACAGGGCCTCGGGCGGGACCTTCTTGTTCAGCTTCACATAGGATTCGAACTGCTCGATCACGGCGCGCAGCAGAGCCTCGGTCTGGGAGGGTTCGCCCAGATCATCCTCGATCTCTACGGCCTCGGCCTCGAAATACTCCTCGCGATCGGTAAAGCGGGTCAGGCGGGCGCGGCCTTTGCCCTCAACCAGAACCTTCACGGTCCCGTCGGGCAGTTTCAGCAGCTGCAGGACGGTGGCGAGCACGCCGACCGGATAGATGGCGTCCGGCGACGGATCGTCGTCGACGCTGTTCTTCTGGGTGGCCAGCAGGATCTGCTTTTCACCCTTCATAATCTCGTCGAGGGCCCGCACGGATTTCTCGCGCCCTACGAAGAGCGGCACGACCATGTGGGGGAAGACGACGATGTCCCGCAGCGGCAGGACGGGGAGGATTTTACTCTCGGACATTATGCGCTCCTGGGCCTTTGATCATCTCCGGCCCGCCGGCCCCGACGCCCCGCGATATGCAGCGACACCCTGGACAGGCCCGTCGATTCCGACGGCGTTCGAGTGAGTATGTGGCCCCTCCCCCGTCGTGTTCAAGCGGTGCGGGTAGACGATACACAGCGGCAGGGAAGTGCGGCCAAGCTGCACGGACCGTCCCCTGGGACCTGCTGGACCGGGACGAACCGTTCGCAGACGAACCTTGGCCTTGGATCAGGTGTGGATGACGACCTGTGGCCGCCGCGCCGCAAGACCACACGTATCCGGCAACCGAAACCAACCGTGGCCGTTGCGATCGCAAGATAACAACGATTGGGAGGCTATCTTGAACAGAATAATCACCCTGGCGGCGGCTGCGTCCGTCCTGGCGCTGACTGCCTGCAACCGCGACGCCGAGACCGCCCCGGCCATGGACGACGCGACGGCGGCGACCAGCGCGGAGGCGGCCTCGGCCGGTGACGCTGGTTTCGACGCCTCGACCCGCGCCTCGACCTCCAACGGCGCCATGGCGGCGGGCGAGCCGGCCTCCGCCTCCGAAACGATGGATCCCGCCGGGTCGAGCAAGACGTCGCCTACGGGGGCGAGCGCCAGCGGGGTCAGCCAGTCCACGCGCGACAACGCCCAGGCCAATGCCGAGGCCACGAACCTGCACCCCAATCCGCCGCAGTAAGCCGGCAGACGGCGCGCAGAAGAAAGGGGCGGGACCGCGATGGTCCCGCCCCTGTCCGTTTCTGCTTTCAGGTCCGCTTAGGCGGCGCCGTCGGCGGCCTTTTTCTTCTCGGCGTAGATCAGCAGGGGCTGGGCCTTGCCGTCGATGACCTCGGCGTTGACGACGACTTCCTCGACGCCCTCGAAGGTGGGCAGTTCGAACATCGTCTCCAGCAGAATGCCTTCCAGGATCGACCGCAGGCCGCGAGCGCCGGTCTTGCGGGTGATGGCCTTCTTGGCGACGGCCATCAGGGCGTCGTCGGTGAAGGTCAGGTTGACGTTCTCCATCTCGAACAGGCGCTTGTACTGCTTGACCAGGGCGTTCTTGGGCTCGGTCAGGATGGTGACCAAGGCCGCTTCGTCCAGGTCCTCCAGCGTCGCCAGAACCGGCAGACGGCCGATGAATTCGGGGATCAGGCCGAAACGCATCAGGTCGTCCGGCTCAACGCCTTTCAGGATATCGCCCGTGCGGCGTTCGTCGATTGCCTTGACCTTGGCGCCGAACCCGATCGAGGCCCCGGCTCCACGCGCCGAGATCACCTTTTCAAGGCCGGCGAAGGCGCCGCCGACGATGAACAGGATGTTGGCGGTGTCGACCTGCAGGAACTCCTGCTGCGGATGCTTGCGGCCGCCCTGCGGAGGCACGGAGGCGACGGTGCCTTCCATGATCTTCAGCAGGGCCTGCTGCACGCCCTCGCCGGAGACGTCGCGGGTGATCGAGGGGTTGTCCGATTTGCGCGAAATCTTGTCGATCTCGTCGATGTAGACGATGCCGCGCTGGGCCCGCTCGACGTTGTAGTCGGACGCCTGCAGCAGCTTCAGGATGATGTTCTCGACGTCCTCACCCACATAACCGGCTTCGGTCAGGGTCGTGGCGTCGGCCATGGTGAAGGGCACGTCGATGATGCGCGCCAGCGTCTGGGCCAGCAGCGTCTTGCCGGAGCCCGTGGGACCGATCAGCATGATGTTCGACTTGGCCAGTTCGACGTCGTTGTTCTTCGTCGCGTGGTTCAGGCGCTTGTAGTGGTTGTGGACCGCGACCGAGAGAACCTTCTTGGCGTGGTTCTGGCCGATGACGTAGTCGTCCAGGACCTCACGGATCTCCTTCGGGGTCGGGACGCCGTCCTTCGACTTCACGAAGCCGATCTTGTGCTCTTCGCGGATGATATCCATGCAGAGCTCGACGCATTCATCGCAGATGAACACGGTCGGTCCGGCGATGAGCTTGCGCACCTCGTGCTGGCTCTTGCCGCAGAAGGAGCAATACAGGGTGCTCTTGGCGTCGGTGCCGGCTGCTTTGGTCATAGACCCTTCTCACTCTCGCGCCGTTCTGGGAGACGGACGCGCTTTTCCCGCGTTGATTCCACCACTATGGACGCGAAGATATTCAAAAAATGACAATCAACCATCCGAACGCTCGCCACAACCCCGCCGAAAGCCGGCAACGCATGGCTGACGTGGACTGTTAAGGCTGGATGGAGATCATGACGAATGACTGAGATGGGCGCCGGGCAGGTATTTCGCCAGCCCACCGATCCCTCGCGGCCGATCGTCGCGTTCGATTTCGACGGCACCCTGACGGTCCGCGACAGCTTCACCCAGTTCCTGCGCTGGCGGGCCGGCCCGGGCGGCTGGGCTCTGGGCCTGGTCAAGATGTCCAAGGCCATGGCGGCCTATGCGCGGGACCGCGATAGGGGGGCGATCAAGGCCGCCTCGGTGAAGGTGTTCCTCAAGGGGGTGAGACGCGCCGAACTGGACGCCGACGCCGCCCGGTTCGCCGATCACGCCTGGGACAAATTCATGCGACCAGACGCGCTGAAGGTCTGGGAAGACTGGGGCCGCAAGGGCGCTCATCGCGTGATCGTGACCGCCTCGCCGGAGATCACGGTGGCCCCGTTCGCCCGAAGACTGGGCGCGGAGGGTCTTCTGGGCACTCATCTGACCTTCGACGCCGATGACAGGATCACCGGTGCCTTTTCCAGCCCCAACTGTCGTGGCGAGGAGAAGGTGCGTCGTCTGTACGAGGCCTTCGGACCGGACCTGAAGGTGGCGGCGGCCTACGGCGACACCTCGGGCGACACCGAGATGCTGGCCATCGCCGAACAGCCGGGCTTCCGCGTCTTCCGAGAGCGGCCCTAGGCCTCAGGGAATGCGCAGATAGGGCTGCTGGCCGGCGGGCAGGACGTCGAACATGACCACCCGGTCCGGTTGGATCACGCCGTCGATGAAATAATCCTGGCGCAGTTGGTCGGCTTCGAGCCGGAACCGCCAGCACTGACTGTCGCCGACCGCCTCGCCGGCCAGATCTTCGCGCAGCTGGGTCCGGAAGGCGGTCAGGGCCGAGGACGACACCGGCACCAGAGGTTCGCCCTCGTAGATGCCGAACACCAGCGTCCGGGCCGCCCCACCCGCCCGCGCGTCGCGGTTGATGCAAAGTCCCTGTCGCGTCACCACGTAGTCGACGAGGTCGAACCGGGCCACGCCGTCCGGACGTTTGCGGTCATGCTCGGCGAAATCGTCGGCGACGATCAGGTCCAGCGGTTCATAGGCGGGATGAGGCAGGCGGGTGAAGAAAGTTTCCCGCAGGCGAACCGCGCGGGGTCCCCGCTGCTCCACCCCGGCGGTGACGATGCAGGAGCCGTCGGCGTCCTTCTGGTAGCAAAGCAGATGCGCCGACTGCCAGTCGACGTAGGCCGGGCCGCTCATGTAGCCGTCGATCTGGGCCGGGAGGTCGTCGAGGCTTTCCTCGGCCGCCGTGGACACCAAGGCCGCCGGTTCGGCGTTGGCCTTGTCCTCCGACCGCATCCCGCTCCAGACGGTCACACCCGTGCCGACGAGGCCGATGACGGCCGTCGCCAGACCAATCACGCCCGCCACATTGGTCAGCCGCTTCGGGCTCGAATCCGGTTCCGTCACGCCCACCCCTCTTATTGGAGCGGAGGCTAACCCATAGGACGGGCAGCTCGCAAACCCCGGATAGGCCTCGGGCCTCGCGAAGCCTGACGATCTTAGTGACCGTCCGCGTCCACATCGAAGACGACCGCCTTGCCGCGTGAGGTCGGGTCCCATCCGGCGGCGATGGACGAGGCGACAGCGTTCTTCACCGCGTCGACACTGATCCGCTGACGCTCGAAGTTCGGCGTACCGTTGGCCCGCATGGCCATCGGAAACAGGACGATGGCCTCGCGTTGACCCGTGACGAGCTTCAGGGCGATGCCGATGCCGTCCCAGTTGTTGCCGGTTGTCCGCTGCGGCTGGCGGCGGACCTCCCATTCGTAGTCGTCGCCGTCGACCTGGACGACGCCCTTGAGATCACGCGTGTGTTGCATGGTCGGCTGATAGCACAAACGAACGGGGCGCGCCGACGTAGCGCGCCCCTTCCCTGTTCAGTTCGCCGAGTAGATCAGACGGTCTTGATGCCGTCGGCTTCGGCTTCGGTGCGCTTGTCGTAGACGTGGTCCACGATGCCCCAGGCCTTGGCCTCTTCGGCCGTCATGAAGTGGTCGCGGTCCAGGGTGCGCTCGACCTCTTCATAGGTCCGGCCCGTGTGGTGGACATAGATCTCGTTCAGGCGACGCTTGGTGGCGATGATGTCCTCGGCGTGCCGCTCGATGTCCGAGGCCGTGCCGCGGAAGCCGCCCGAGGGCTGGTGCACCATGACACGAGCGTTCGGCAGGGCGATGCGCTGGCCCGCCTCGCCGGCCGTGAGGATCAGGGAGCCGGCCGAGGCCGCCATGCCCATGACCACCGTCGAGACCGGCGACTTGATGTATTGCATGGTGTCGTAGATCGCGAGCGCCGAGGTCACCTGACCGCCGGGGCTGTTGATGTACATGCTGATTTCCTTCTTCGGGTTCTCCGATTCCAGGAACAGCAGCTGGGCGCAGATCAGGCTGGCCATACCGTCCTCGAACGGTCCGGTCAGGAAGATGATGCGCTCGCGCAGCAGGCGCGAGAAGATGTCGAACGCCCGTTCGCCGCGGCTGGACTGCTCCACCACCATGGGAACGAGGTTGTTGGAGATGTAGTCGATGGGATCGCGCATGGAGGCCTTCTCGTGGGATGCAGAGAACGCGACTCGGTCGGCCGCGCTCAGGTCACAGATATCGCGTTCGACCGGCCCATGCGCAAGGCGCAGGGGCAGGTCCGTCTATTCGTCGCCGGCCTGGCGCCGACGCTCGGCGTTCGCCATGCCCCGCTCGACATCGCCCATGCGGGCGTTGCTGCTGACCGTATCGAGCCGAGCGTTATAGAGCGCGCCCAGATAGGCCATGTCCCACGACGTCAGGCCCGAGACGCCCGCGGGGTCGTTGAACAGGTTCAGCACGGTGTCGGAGCCCGCCGGATTCGCCTGGTCGTCGATCTGGGCCAAGGAGACCAGGGCCACGTAGTCGGCGAGCTGGGCGAAGGTGACGTCTCCCAGCTGATCGACATCGACGATGATCATGATGCGGGTGAGGTTGTCGCGAAGCGCGCTGGCCAGACGCGAAGCCACGAACTTGTTGATCGCGATCGACGACGACGGATCGTCGCCCGGCAGACGCACGGCCCGCTGGCCCGTGTCGGCGTCGACCGGCAGGCTGACCTGCCACCAGCGCACGGCGCGGTCGCCGGTGCGGAACCGCATCAGGGCGGCCTCGCCCCGGTCCATCCCCTCGCCGCCAGCACGGAACCACCGCCCGTTGCGATCGACCATGGCGGCGGCGGTCGCGGCGCCATCGTTGGTGGCCACGATCATGACCTGGGCGGCGCATCCGGGCTCGCCGGGCTGCACGCCCAGGTCCAGGGCGACCTGAGACACCCGGTCGACGATCAGTTGGGCGGCGGCGGGCTGAAAATTGACCGACCCGATGCAGACCCGCCGATGCCAGCGGGCCGGGCCGTAGTCGCCAATGGGCGCCGCCACGGCGTTGACGAAGGCGTCGACCCGCTCATTCAGCGTCGGGGCGGCGCGATCGCCGAGAACCTCGATGTCGTCTACGGCGTCGCCATCCTGGGGCGCAGGCTGGGTCTGGGCGAAGGCCGGCAGCGCGATCGCCGCACCCAGCACGGCCGCCGCCGCGAAAACACCGAACCTCATACGCAAACTCCCCGCCGCACTGCGCAACGGGGAGTCTGTAGCCTCAGAATTCAGGCGACTGCGAGGCGAATCAGCCTTCGTCTTCGTCCTTGAGCAGCTCTTCCTTGCTGATCTTGCTGTCGGTCACCGTGGCCTGATCGAAGATCAGGTCGACGACCTTTTCTTCATAGATCGGAGCGCGCATCTGGGCGGCGGCATTGGGGTTCTGGCGATAGAAGTCCAGCACCGCACGCTCCTGGCCCGGATAGTTGCGGGCTTCGGCCATGATGGCGTTGTTCAGTTCCTGATCGGTCACGCCGACGTTGTTGGCGCGGCCGATCTCGGCCAGCACCAGACCCAGGCGCACGCGGCGCTCGGCGATCTTCTTGTACTCGGCCTTCAGCTCGTCGTCCGACTTCTTGGCGTCGTCTTCGGGCAGGTTGCCGGCGGCCTTGTCTGCCTCGACCTGTTGCCAGATGCCGTTAAACTCGGCCTCGACCATCTTCGGCGGCAGGTCGAAGGAATGGGCGCTGTCCAGCTGGTCCAGCAGGGCGCGTTTCAGCTTGAAGCGAGCGGCGCCGGCGTATTGTTGGTTCAGGTTCTGGCGCAACAGGTCCTTCAGCTTGTCCAGCGACTCCAGGCCGATGCGTTTGGCGAACTCGTCGTCGACCTTGGCTTCGGCCTCGCCCTTGATGGCCTTCACCTTGATGTCGAAGGTGGCCAGCTTACCGGCCAGGTTGGCGGCCTGATACTGTTCGGGGAAGGTCACCTCGATGGTCTTCTCGTCGCCGACCTTGGCGCCCTTCAGCTGCTCTTCGAACCCGGGGATGAAGCGGCCCGAACCGATCACCAGGTCGGCGTCTTCGGCGGCTCCGCCCTCGAAGGGCTCGCCGTCCAGCTTGCCGAGGTAGTCGATGGTGACCTGGTCGCCGTCGGCGGCCTTCACGGTCTTGCCCTTCTTGTCCTCGTAGGACTTGGCCTGGCCGGCCAGTTCCTTCAGCGCCTCGTCCAGGTCCTCGTCGGAGGCTTCGTAGACCGGGCGGTCCAGCTTCAGGGTCTTGGGGTCGACCGGGGTGAAGTCGGGCATGACTTCCAGCGACATTTCGTAGGCCAGGTCGTCCGAGCCGGCCAGGACCTTTTCCATGTCCGAGGTCAGCTTCATGTCGGCCGGAGCGGCCGGGCGGACGTTGACCTGATCCAGGGCGGCCTGGCTGGTTTCGTTGATCGTGTCGTTGACGATCTCGCCCATCATGTCGCGGCCGAAGGTCTTCTTGACGTGAGAGACCGGCACCTTGCCGGGGCGGAAGCCCTTCAGCTTCATCTTCGGCGCCATCTCGGTCAGGCGGGCGTCCAGCTTGGCGTTCAGTTCGGCGACCGGGACGGTCACGGTGATGACGCGGCTCAGGCCTTCGGTGGTGTTTTGGACGACTTGCATGGGACGGTTCTGACGCTCTGGGGCGGCGTCGGGGCCCCGACGCACGCGAAGATGGTGAAAGCAGAAAGGGCCGCCCCATCCGGAGCGGCGCCTCGAAGCCCGCCCTTATGATGAGATGGACCCAAAAGGTCAACGCGGAGCGGTTTCAACCGGGCCGCGGGCTCGCTATGTCGGAGCCATGAGCCAGAACCCCTCCCCCGTCGGCGTCTTCGTGACCCCGGTCACGCCGCTGCAGCAGAACTGCACCACGGTCTGGTGCACGGCCACCAACAAGGCGGCGGTGATCGATCCGGGGGGCTCGGTCGACCAGATCATCGCCGAGGTGAAGCGGCGCGGGCTGGAACTGGAGCAGATCTGGATCACCCACGGCCACCTCGACCACGCGGCGGGCGCGGCGGAGATGCAGGAGAAGTCGGGCGCGCCGATCATCGGGCCGCAACCGGAGGATCAGTTCTGGATCGCCGACCTGCCCGAGCACGGCCAGCGCTGGGGCATCCCTGACGCCCGGACCTTCGTCCCGACCCGGTGGCTGGAGGACGGGGACAGCGTCACCCTCGGCGAGACGACGTGGGAAGTGGCGCATTGCCCGGGGCATACGCCGGGGCATGTGATCTTCTTCAACCGCGCCGCCCGGTTCGCCCAGGTCGGGGACGTCCTGTTCAAGGGCTCGGTTGGGCGCACTGACTTCCCGAGGAGCGATCCCGAGGCCCTGATCCGGTCGGTGGTCACCAAGCTGTGGCCGCTGGGCGACGACGTCACCTTCGTACCGGGGCACGGCGGCATCTCGACGTTCGGGGAGGAGCGACGAACCAACCCGTTCGTCTCTGACGCGGCGGTGGCCCGCACACCGCTGGTGCGCGAGCCTACCGGGCCGGCTTAACGGCGAAGAAGAAGGCCGATCAGAACGCCGACGCCCAGGGCGTAGACGGTGGCCTTCAGCGGCTTCTCTTCGATACGGGCACGGGCCAGCACGGCGCGCTCGCGGGCCCAGTCGCGGCCGGTTTCGATATCCGAGCGGAGGGCCTGACGCAGACCCTGGTCGCGGGCGAAGCTGCGACCTTCGGCATCGGCCATCCAGAGATCGCCGGCGCGGTCCAGGCGTGCGCGACGCTCGTCAGCGTCGTCAAGGATGTCTTCGGCGCTCAGGTCGGTCGGGTTGATGTCGGTCATGCGGGGCTCCTGCCGGGCTTGTGATCAGGTCGGTTGAACCCGAACCGCGCGCGACGGTTCCGGTCTGCGACACCCGTTCTCACCCAAAGGATCGTCCGATGACCGACCCCGCACCACAGCCCGAAATCACCCCGCCGATGACGCCCTCGCCACAACCGGAAATCGATCCAGCCGGGACGCCCGACGAAGTGCCGCCGCAGCCCGGCGAAAACGACGGAGAGGTCGAAAGACCAGGCGCTGACTGATTCGCAGCCCGTTGAAATCGCGGGCGTTCGGAACCGCCGCCCGCCTTCGGGGTTCTGTTCTGCAACCGCCGCCATATAATCGAAAGGGAGCCTCGCATGGCCCAAGGTCAGCCCAACCGTCCCTCCGGAGTCTCCAAACGGGGCTTCGCTTCGATGGACCCCGAACGACAGCGCGAGATCGCTCGCAAGGGCGGCGCCAGCGTGCCTTCCGAGAAGCGCAGCTTCTCCCAAGACCGCAGCCTGGCCGCCCAGGCCGGACGCAAGGGCGGTGAAGCCTCTCACGGCTCCCGCCGGCCCGGCGATCTGACCGATGTCGAGGGTCAGGCCGAATAGGCTCGAAACTAATACGACAGAGAAAGGGCGATCGGTGCGAACCGGTCGCCCTTTTTCGTGGCCGGCCGCTTGGCTCGTCCGTCTGGTCCGGACATATCCGCCACGACGAAACGGACGAAATCGCCGGGGCTCGCTCTCCGCAAATTGATCCAGAAGTCTAAAGCCGCATCCGATCAGCGCGCGATCAAACTGCGCGGGCGCGCCACCGCTGCCCCGATCGGCCTTTGAGTGTCGAACAGAAATATTTGTTCGACCCGGATCGCGTCTTTTCCCGACGTGCTTCTTTGGTCCGTCCGTGCGCCTGTCGACGGCTGGCGTCTAGATCACGGCTCCCAACATCCGGGCTGTCGCACGGGTCCGCCCGACGTCGCTATCGCCCTTGCGGTCTGCATCCCAGCATTGGCTGGGGCGTACGGGTGGGGATGCGTCAGGCCGCGAGCAGCACCAAGGCGACCGATGGATCCGGGCTTTGCTTGAATGAAACCACCCGCCACCCAGCTGCCTCGGCCATGGCCGTGACGGTCGCCTGGGTGAACTTCCGCGAGCTTTCGGTGTGGATCGTTTCTCCCCGGGCGAAGGCGATCGTTGCGCTGCCGATATGAACCTGCATGTCCCGCGTGGCGCGAAGGTGCATCTCCATCCGCGACTTCCCCGCGTTCCAGACGGCGACGTGTTCAAAGGCGTCGAGGTCGAAATCGGCGCCGAGTTCGCGATTGGCGCGTACCAACAGGTTCTTGTTGAACGCCGCCGTCACGCCCTGAGCATCGTCATAGGCGGCGACCAGGACGGCCGGGTCCTTCACCAGATCGACGCCGAGGATGAACAGGGACGAGGACCCCAGCCTGTCCCGCGCATTGGCCAGGAAGGCCACGGCCTGGTCCGGCTCGAGGTTGCCGATAGTGGAGCCTGGGAAGAAGCCGACGCGACGACCGCGGCCCAGCTCCGGCAGAGGCGCAAGGTTGAGGAAGTCGCCGACCATCGGCGCGACCTCCAGGTGCGGATAGGCCTCGGCTATGCTGGCGGCGGCGGCGTTCAGGGCGTCGGGGCTGATGTCTATGGGGACATAGGCCCGAAGCGTCGGCGCCGAGTCCAGCAGGATGCGGGTCTTCTCACTGGCGCCGGAACCGAACTCGACCAGAACGGCGTTGTCGCCGAAATGCTCGGTCAGGCCGGGAGCCATGGTCCGCAGCAGACCGGCCTCCTGACGCGTCGGATAGTATTCCGGCAAGCGGGTGATGTCCTCGAAGAGGTCCGAGCCAGCGGCGTCGTAGAACCATTTGGGCGATACCGACTTTTCCGGCCGCGACAGGCCGGCGACCAGTTCGGCGCGGAAGCGGGCCGTCTCCAGATCCTCGATTCGGGCGCGTTCGCCGGCCGGGGCGTCTGACGCCAGTCGCAGTCCCATGAAGGCCCACCTTTGATGCGGATAGAAGAAGTTGCGGTAGGTCGGGCGGGTGTGGCCAGCAGGCGTACCGTAGGAGCCGCCGCGCAGAGCTCGCTGATTGGCCATGAATTTGCCGTTGTACTCCGAGGCCGTGCCCTCGGTGGGCTGGAAGCCGGGATAGGGGGAATAGGCGCTCGACGTGTGCTGCCAGACCTCGTTGAACAGGTTGGTGAAGACGTCGGGAGCGGTGGCGACGGCGCTCTCCCACTCCGCCTCGGTCGGCAGGCGTTTGCCGGCCCAGTGGGCGTAGGCATCGGCCTCATAGGCGCTGATGTGGCGCACCGGAGCGTCCGGGTCGACCGGGGCCCGACCGGCGAGACCCAGAACGGTCCACTCATCCCCGTCCTGACGCCAGTAGAGAGGCGCCTCCCAACCTTCGGTCTTCACCACGGCCCAGCCGTCGGCCAGCCAGAGTTCGGGCTTGCGGTAGCCGTCGTCCTCCATGAAGGCCAGCCACTGGCCGTTGGTGACCAGGTCATGATCCAGCAGGAAGGGCTCCAGCCACTCGCGATGACGCGGTCCTTCGTTGTCGAAGGCGAAGCCGTGACCATCGTGGCCGATATCGACGAGACCGCCCTCGAACCGGGTCTGACCGCCGCGCGCGGTCCGCAACGGCCCGCCCGGACGCGGCTCTGCGGCATAGGCGGCAGGATCGAGCGGCGACTTCGACATCAGGTGCAAGAGGTCCATCAGGAAGAGCTCCTGATGCTGCTGGTCGTGATTGAGGCCGAGGACGAACAGGTAATCGTCCAGCCCCTTGAACCCTTGTCCGATCCGCTCGGCCATCCGGCGGTCGATTTCGGTCCGATAAGCCAGGACCTCGTCCAGCGATGGCCGGGTCTGAAGGCCGCGCTCCGGACGTTCGACGCGGCGGCCGAGGCTCTCGTAGTAGGAGTTGAACAGCTGCTGGAAGCGCGGATCCACGGGTTCGTACCCCGGCTCGGTCGCCAGGATCATGGCCTCGAAGAACCAGCTGGTGTGAGCCAGATGCCATTTGCCGGGGCTGGCGTCGGGCATGGATTGGGCGCCCAGATCCTCGGCCGACAGCCCTGTCGCCAGGGCCGGCATGGCCGCGCGGATCGTGCGGTAGCGGCCCAGGTCATCTGCCTCATGCGAAGCAGCGCGTGCAGGGGATGTCATGGGGCAGGCTCCAGAAACGCGGTGCAGCCCCCTTTTGGTCGCCCGCGTCGGGCTAACACATCTGTTCCGCTTTCGTTGCCTTCAAGAGCGGTTCTGTCCAACTGCTGACACCGGGCGTCAGCAGCGTGGCGTCAACCCGCGGTCTGGGCCTCGGCGGTCCACATGGCCAGTTCCGATCTGAAGTCGGGGTCGCCCTCGCGCGTGATGTTGTCGATCCGCCAGCCGGCCGCCTCGCGCACGAGGTTAAGCACCATGGAGGTCTGAGCCTCCCCTTGGGTTATGGTGACGGCGGCGTCGGCGCTGGCGGCGCCGGTCGGGGTGACGGACAGATCGCTGATCGCCAGACCCATCGGATCCTGGCAATTGCACAGGGGATCGGAGTTGTAGCCTTCGGGCGCGGCCGCCTCGTAGGTCTTCATCGCCTGCCAGGTCGCGGCGGACCACAGCGCCTGCTCGCCCAGCGGCGCGGGGCCGTCGGCGGCCATCGAGGCATAGACGCCACGTACGAAGGCTTCGGCGTCGGCGGCGGCGGCCGGGGCGGCGGCGGCGGGCGTCTCCGATGTTTCCGGAGACTTGGTCTCGGCCGGCTGGCAGGCGGTCAGGGTCGCAGCCATGGCGGCCAGAATGAATACGCGCATCGACGATCTCCCCAGCCACAAGCGGCGCAGAAAGACCGTCGTAAGTTTCGCCAGCCGAGTCAACGACTTCGACGCGGCGGGGGTCGTCAGTGCACCGGCTTGCCGCCGTGCTTGGCGTATTCCAGGCGGGCGATGGTGCGGTTGTGCACCTCGTCCGGGCCGTCGGCGAGACGCAGGGTCCTCACCGTGGCGTACATCTCGGCGAGCGGCGTATCGGCCGAGACGCCGGCGCCGCCGAAGGCCTGGATGGCGTCGTCGATGATCTGCAGCGCCATGCGGGGCGCCGCGACCTTGATCTGGGCGATTTCGGACTTGGCGTTCTTGGCCCCGGCCTGATCGATCATCCAGGCGGCCTTCAGCACCATCAGGCGGCACATCTCGATATTGGTGCGCGCCTCGCCGACGCGCTGTTCCCAGACCGAATGCTCGGCCAGTTGCTTGCGGAAGGCGGTGCGGTTCAGCAGACGCTCGCACATCAACTCCAGCGCCCGCTCCGCCGCGCCGATCACGCGCATGCAGTGGTGGATACGGCCCGGCCCGAGGCGGCCTTGCGCGATCTCGAAGCCCCGGCCCTCGCCCGCGATGAGATTCTCGACGGGGACGCGGACATTGTCGAGGACGACCTCGGCGTGGCCGATCGGTCGCTCGTCATAGCCGAACACCGTCAGCATCCGCTCGATGCGGAAACCGGGGGTGTCCGTAGGGACTAGGATCTGGGACTGCTGCTGGTGGGTCGCGGCGCCCGTGTCGGTCTTGCCCATGACGATGGAGATGCCGACGTTCGGATGGCCCATGTTGGTCGACCACCATTTGCGGCCGTTGATGACGTAGTCGTCGCCCTCGCGCACGATCGAGGTCTGGATATTGGTCGCGTCCGACGAGGCCACGGCCGGCTCGGTCATCAGGAAGGCCGAGCGCAGGGTCCCGGCCATCAGGGGCTTCAGCCAGCGCTCCTGTTGGTCCGCGTTCCCGTACATATGAAGCACTTCCATATTGCCGGTGTCAGGGGCGTTGCAGTTGAACACCTCCGGAGTCCACAGGCCGGCGCGGCCCATGGCCTCCGCGAGCGGCGCGTATTCGAGGTTGGTCAGGCCCGCGCCGTGGTCGCCCGGCAAAAACATGTTCCACAGGCCAGCGTCGCGCGCCTCGGCCTTCAGGGCTTCCATGGTCGGGGACTGGACCGTGTGGTCGCGATGGATGTCTGCCCAGTAGTCGGCGGCGCGCGGCGCGACCTTGTCGGCCAGGAAGCGATTGACCCGCTCCTGCCAATGCAGGGCCTTGTCCGAGTGCTTGAAGTCCATGGTCGTTTTCCTTCCCCGATAGACGGACGGCGCGATCCGCAGGGACCGCGCCGTCGTGACGTATAGCTTTTATAAGCGGACCACTAGCGCTTCAGCAGCGGGGCCAGCTTCTGGGCGATCATCATGTCGCCGGCGATTTTCAGCTTGCCCTGCATGAAGGCCATCATCGGATCCAGGGCGCCCGACGACAGGGCCATGAAGTCGTCCCAGCCGATCGAGACGGTGGCGTCGGCGGGCTTGTCGTCGTTTGTGACGGTGTTCGGCACGGACGCGCCGTCGATGAAGATCTTGCCGACATCGCCCAGGTCGATCTTCACGGTCTTGCCCAGACCGGAGTTGTCGCCGACGGCGCCGCGGATGTGTTCGGTGACTTGAGCCAGATCGGCCATGGAGCGTCTCCCTGAGAAGGTTGAAGCGAATGCCTATCCCTCCCCGCGCCGCCTCACAAGATCACGTCGGGGAAACCGGGCGCGGGGCCGCAGGACACGATCCGCAAACATTGCATCGCGGCGCATTGCGCCGGGTCGCGGGCTCCGCTATCGAGCCTGCCTGCCGGAGACGTGGCCGAGTGGCTGAAGGCAACGGTTTGCTAAATCGTCATACCCTGTAAGGGGTATCGAGGGTTCGAATCCCTCCGTCTCCGCCAGAACTTTCCACCACCACAGGGTTTGAGCGGCGAGATTTGGTCCCGCCCTAAGCTGCGCCCTAAGCCGCGTCTGGCTCTTGGGTCAGGATCGCCTCCAGAGATGATCTGGGGATAAGCGTCCGGCGCCCCACCTTGACCCTCCGCAGCCGGCCTTCAGCCATCATCGCATAGATGGTCGAGAGCCCCAGGCTCATCGCCTCGGCGGCCTCCTCTGGCGAGTAGGCGATCTTGAAGCCGTTGTCGTTAGCCGCGCTCATTGCCACACCCCCACACGATCGCGCTGGGCAATGTTCTCTTCCGCCCGATATCTGTCTCCGAATCCTCGCTCGCTGATCGCCAGGCCCTCGCGAACGAGGATGGCGCCCAGATCCCGGCCGTTTACGGTGCAGCGGACGACGAGGCGGTCATAGGACCGCTCCCCGGTGTCGATACACCGGGCGCCGTTGGCCACGAGTTGGCGAACGCGGGCCCGAGCGATCGGTCCGTAGCGACGAGCGACCGGTGAGCACGCCCAGACCTGAGGCCGGGTCCGGCAGCGGGTGTTGCTCGTCTCGCCGGCGTCGACGCCCTGGAGGCGGAAACGCTGGCCGCACGCCCGGCCACTGTCCCCATCATGGAAGGCCAGCGTGGCGCAAAGGACTGCGACCTGGATCATGCCCCCTCCCCCTCTGACAGCAGGGAACGGGCTTGGCGAAGGTGGGCGACCGTCAGCTTGGTCTTGTGTGAAGGGTTGTGCCGGATGGCTAGGCAGATCGTGTCCGGTGCTGGATACTCGACCGCATCGCCGTCAAACGAGATTGCCCACGCTGCGAACGGCTTCAGCCCCGCCTCCAGCTCCGCAATCCTAGCGGCTTGGGACTGGATGAGACCGGCCGCCATGACGGCTAGGTTTTCGGCATGGATGCGGCGCTCGCCTACCGTGACGACAGTGTCGGATTCGATGGTAAGGAGCGCAACGGCTAGCAGATGCGCGGGGATGGGTGCGCGGCTCAATGCGCTTGTCGGCTCCACCAGCGCCACGGGGTCGGGGGCGGTCATTGAGGCACCGACTGCGTTTCGCGGAAGAAGTCGAAGTCCTCCTGCATCTGTGCCGTAGCATCGGAGGCAATCGCCCGAATGATCTCCTCAGCCCCGCTCCGGGTTCCTGCGCAGACGCTTGCTTGGCCAGCGATCAGGGTTGAAAGCGCAGCGAATCCGACATTGGCCTGCACACCGACCATCGCAAGAGCGAGCCGTTCAAACAGGGCCTCCACGGCCTTTCCATCAACGTCAGCCATTCACCCCTCCTCCGATACGACAGGCGGGGAAGGGAGCGCGGCGAGGAGACGTTCCAGGGTCAGCGCGTCGGAATAAAGCGGGCGAGACCAGTGGCCGTGTCCGGCGTTCTGAACCTCGCAAGAGATGGCGCGAAGATCGTCCGCGACGGCCTCGAGGCTATCCCGCCACCCCTTTGTCTCTTGGGGTAGAGCGGCGAGGATGGCTCCCTCGGCCTCGATTGCCTCTCGGCAGCGCCCCGACCCGCCAGTGGCGAAGCCGTTGATCGCGTCCAGAAACGCGCGAGGATACGGCGCACGGTTGAGCGGGACGATCACGGACGCCACCCCTCCCGGAGCGGCGGTCGCTGGCGGGGAGGCGGACAGACCAACGGACCGTGCGGCCGCAGGGCCTAGAAGCAGGGCGAAATGTTCTGCGCAGACGTAGGCGGTCAGGTTGTGGCGGATGGGTGCCGGATCATCCGGCATGATCTCCTCACCGATCTTACGGATGGCGGGTCGCCCACAGATGCAGCGCTCGCCTTTGCAACAAGCGCTGACAAACACGTCATCGACAGGCACAGTCACCGTCTGGTGGGTCATGGGCGGTCCTCTTGAGTATCGCGGACCCATTTGATTGCGGTCTCGCTCAGGTCATAGGCATCAGGTGCGCTGATCGTGACGCCAGGCTTGGCAGTCTCGCGAACCATTTGACCGATGGCGTCCTCTCGGCTTGTCGCGCGAGTGACGTAGGTTGTGATGTTGAGGTTTCGGCCCGACTGAGCGCCGCATGACGCGAGCCAGAGACCCAGGCGCTCACCGGCCATGGTCGCCCCCTTCTGTGGTGGGGGATGGGCGCGCGCTAATCTGACCGAACCAGAACGCGGTGCAGAGCGCCGTTCCGATCAGACCGCCCCAAGGGGTCTGGCAAGTGATGATCGGCCACACCGCGCAATGTATCAGGCCGCCGACGATGAACCACTTCATTCCCCTTCCCTCCCGCTACGCGTGGCCGGGTCGGTGGGGTGGAGGGCGATTACCTCGCGGATGTCGAACCATTCGGGTTTCAGACCGTCTTCCAGCACCGGCTTGTTCGGGGTGAAGCGCCAGTCTGAAGGCTGGTTGAGGCCGATGGGATGCGTCTCGTTGATCCGCTTGACCCAGCCGATGCGCTCTCCAGCGGAGCGGGTCGAGGATAGGGCGGCTTCTGGCGGGTGAAGTCGACCGGGATACGGTTGCTCGCCTTCGCAGTATGGACAGAGGTTGTTCGCGTCTGTGCTGCCATGTTCGCACAGCACGGGACGGCCATCGATAAACTCTCCGACCCTGTAAAATGCGGGGTTATGCCGAAGTCGTTCGTTGATCGACTTGATGTCCGCCCCCTCCTCCCCGGCTTCCGGGGCTGGAGACAGGGCGGCGCGGCGGTTCCAGGCGGCGACGGCGGTCTCGATGTCGTCGCCGATTGCGTGACCGGAGCCGCAGCCTGTTCGCGCGTTGCAGCCGACGTGAACGGGATAGACCCATTGTCCGCCGCTGCCCCGCTCATCGGGTTGCACATAAATGTCCTTCGATCCGCAGAAAGGACAAGGCTCCAGTGCGTCGTGCTCCAGATCAGCCGACATGGCGCTCTCCAACGGTGCGGATAGGGGCGCGACGGTTCCAGGCTGCTGCCGCTTTCTCCGAGGCGTTAGGCTGAAAACGGATCATCGAAGCGCCACACCGGCAGACGATCTTGCGGCCGTCTCGGGTGAAGATATCGGTCACGCTGTCGCGGTCACCACAGAACGGGCATGGCTCCAGATCAATCGACATGGCGGTCTCCAAGGGTGCGGTACTGGGAAAGGGCGGTGCGGGCGGCGTGATAGAGGTGAGCCGGATAGTTGCAGTACTTGCTGCGCATCACTGGCTTTCCGGCCTTGCCGACGTATGAGTTGCGGTAAATGTCCTCCAGCGCCTTAGCCATCCCCTCGGCCGCTTGGGATTGAGAGGATAGGGCGTCTAGGATCAGGCGGAGGTCGGCCTGGTCTCTCCCCGTGAGACAACCCATCGTGTCGAACTCGACGCGACGATCCCCGCGCGCCAGCCTTCCAATCCGCCCCACAGCCGCATCCAGATCAGACGCGGGGGCTTTGGGTTCGGGGGTCACGAGGCTTGCTCCTTCGCGCGGAGGATGGCGGCGCAGAGGGCGAGCGGGAGCGTTTCAGCAAACTCCGCGTCGCAGCAGTTGTCCTCGTCGAATGGAACAGGGTAGGCCTGAACCCAAGGCGGGCCGTCAGTGCCGACGCCGGTCGCCATCGAGAAGTTCCACCCCGGCAGCACCCGCTCAGCCAGAGACAGGGCTGCGTCTAGGGAGGTGGTGATTTCCGGCAAATCAGCGCGCTTGAGGCCATCCAAGCGGTCGCGAGAAAGGTTCAACGCGACATGAACATCATGGTCCAGACCAAAATCTCCTCGCGGAGCCGACTCCAGCCTCTCGATCAGTTTCCCCACCTCACCCATTGGAAGGGCCTTGGGCTTTGGCGAGGGCTTCGCCTGCATCCGTCAGGACCGCCACACCGCCCGTTCCAGCGGTAGGCCACCTCGCCAGACCCAGCGACATGAGCTTGCCGACGACCGTCGGAGAGGCCCCGAACGTGCGCCAAGCCGCCGTCCCGCAGTTGACCTGAGAGACCTTGCCGTCGCGGATCAGGCCCAGCGTTTCAGACTGGAGCGGCGTCAAAGGTTTAGCCGTATGCCCCGCCTTCACGCCTTCGGTTTGGGTGGTCATGCGGCGAGCCTTTGCTGGTGGACCGCGACCGGACTGGCGAGGATGCCTAGACCCGCTTCAGCGGCGTTGGTGAGAGCGCGAACGCCAAGTGCTCCTGAAGCCCAGAGCGCGGTCCCGTTGGCCGGCGACTTGCCCTCGGTGCCGTCCGGACGGAGGAAGCGGATCTTGGGCGTGAACATCACCGCGTCGGCGCGTTCCCAGGCCGAGCCGAACCAGGGCGCCGACGTGCGGTCAGGCGTCAGGGCGACGCCGTTGTCGTGGTCGAAGAACTTCGCCAGCCACGGCTCCAGCCCGTTCCGGCCGCCAAAAGGCGGGTTCATCCAGACGAAGCCGCTCCAGCCCTGAGCGAGACTGTCTGCCCACAGAACGCGAGCGGCAGGGACATGCGTCGTCAGGCCGTTCGGATGCGCCACGTCCAGATCGAACCGGACACCCATCGCCGCGAACACATGCGGCGGCGTGAACCATTCGTCAGACGCGCCCGGTGTTTCCCACTGGCTCACGCTGCTGTCCTTTCAAGGGAGGGGGTGGAGGCGGACCTGGCGCTCAGGATGGCGCGGCCGAGGATTTCCGGGATCTGCGGGACGACCGCGTTGCCGAGGCCATGCAGGCGGTCCACTCGAGCGGGAACCCCATGAGCCACTCGACCCACGTCGGGTTCAGAGAGCCACCAACGGCCGTCTGAAGGTTCTCGCCACCCTGTAGGTTCGGTCCCCTTCCCGCTCCCGTCGCGCCGTTCGCCCTGGGTGTCGGCCACAGCGATCGATTGACGGCGCGGCCCAGCTCGTTCCCGCTCGGTCCGTTGCTCCGACCGTCCGCGCTGAAGCCATGGGGCGTTGGCCAAATCGGCCTCAAGAAGTCCCGCGGCGATCTCCCGCCGGAGCGCATCGCCGTAGCCTTGGTGTTCGACGCCTCCGGGGTAGGCAACAAGCCAGAGCCGGTCGCGCCGGTGAGGGGCGCCAACGGCGGCAGCTGGTATGCAGTCCCACCACGCATCGTACCCGAGCGCGGCCAGGTCTCCGAGAACGTCTCCAAGTCCTCGACCAAGGAGCGCTGCGACGTTTTCCACGATGACGTAGCGGGGTCGTAGCTCGCGAACCAGTCGTGCATAGTGCCTCCAGAGGCCCGATCGCTCGCCCTCGATGCCCGCGCCCTTCCCGGCGAAGCTGATGTCCTGGCAGGGGAAGCCGCCACAGATGACGTCCACGGGTCCGACTTGTTCGCCGGTCAGGGTGGTCACGTCGGGGAAGCACGGCACGTCAGGCCAGTGCGTCGCCAGCAGGTGTCGGGGAGCTTCCGCGATCTCACAGAAAGCCACGGTCTCGAACCCAGCCCGCTCCAGACCCAGCGCGAACCCGCCAATCCCGCTGAACAGGTCCAGCACCCGCATTTCCCTCTCTGGGTTGGGGGAGGAAATCATGTGTTCACTCCGCCTTCGGCTCCGTACCTGTCGTCGCGGTCATCCAGAGCGGTGACACCCTGGAGCCGCTTCTTGCTCGGCAGCTTCACCGATCCCTTTGGAGGCCAGCCGCCTCCGGGACGGCCCTTGATGCTGGAGCCGCCTCGCTTCTGCCGGCGGGCGTATTGACCCGTCTCGCCGCCTTGGGCCTTGGCCTTGGCGATCGTCGCGAGGTCCGCCTTTGTCTTCTCCAGGGCGCAGGGCCAGCGGTAGAAGGCGCGGTTATCGATGATGTCGCGCTCGCCCTCGCAACCTTGCTCGGTCAACTTTCGCGGCAGGACGTGTTCATCGACCACGCGCTCGTTCACTGGGTCCAAGGCGACACCGCAGCCGCATCCGCAGAGGATCGGGGCTTCGGTTTGGCGCTGGCACAGGGTGATGATCTGCGTGCGGGTGAGGGCTTTGCGGTCGGTCATCCGAACGCATCCAGTGCATCCTGCATGGCCCTCTCGACCTCGGCGGCCTTCTCCGGCTGGGTCACCTTCAGCATCGCGACGAAGCCGCGGTACTTCCCGCTCGCTTGGATGGTCAGCAGTTCGGCCTTGGACTCGAACGCCAGGTCGGCGATCAGCTTGTCCGCTATGGCGCGGTTGGGATCGGCGGCCGGGTCCGTGTCTTGGGCTTCTGCCTGTTCGGAGCCGGCCGCCTCCCCTTCGCCGACCGCATCCGAGAGAGGGAGATTATCATCGGACGCGGTCGGCTCATCCGACACCGGGGGAGCGGCGTCGAAAGCGGGAATGTCATCGTCGCCCAGCACTTCGGCATGGACGGTGTTGAAGCCTTCGGAGGGGCCGTCGACGGGGGCAGCGAGACGGGCCTTCAGGTTCGGCCCTTCGCGCGGGGTCACGTCGCGGACGGCCATCTGACGCTCGTATTCGTCGGGGTCCACGATGCCGGAGAAACCGAAGGCGTACCGGGCGCACTGGATCATCGCCTTGTGGCGGAGCATCCGACGCGGCCAGGTCCGCCAGACCTCAGTCGCCTTCTTGCACTCCGACATGTACTCGGTCGCCTCGATGGAGCGGCCGCGGTCCTTGCGGTGCATCCGGCAGGTGATGGCGATTAGGTCGTCGCCATCGCGAACGTCCTCAAAGTCCATGCCGTCAAACATCGGATGGTCGTTGATGATGCGAGACCATCCGTCGATCGACACGATGGGCTGGATGCCACCACCCTTCGCTGGGAAGGCGTAGAGCTCCTTCGTCATCGGGTTCAAGCCATACTCCTTCGCGACCAGCAGGAAGGCGGCGAACTCCTCGCGGCTGACGTTGCCCTTGCAGACGGTGGCGCGGAGGGTGGCCTCGAAGGCTGCGGGCTCCATCCCGTAGCGGCCGGACATATCGACCAGGACCGAGCGCGGTTGGCGCTCGACAACGGTCAGTTGGGTGGCGGCTTCGGTCACTACGCGGCCTCGTCGGTCAGGTGGTTGTCGTTATCCGGCGTCTCGGCCGCGATCAGCTCGAGCTCGGTGTCGATCCGCTTGGCGGCCCAGGTCGGGAGGGCAAGGTATTCGGCGTCCTGACGGTCGCCGCCGGGGCCCGGCCAACGGCCAGACGACAGGCAGTCGGCGAAGGTGCGAAGCGCAGCGCGGACCTGATGCTGGCCCCGCTCGATATCGGCACCGGTCAAAGTCGTGATCCGGACGCACCAGGGCGCTTCCTTCTCGACCCAGACGAGGGCGAACTCCTCCATCTCGATCCCGAGGGTGGCGCGGAGGCCCATGCCGACGAGCGCGGCCTGAACGTGGTAGCCGAACGCGCCAAGGGACTTCTCCAGCGCGTCGGTGCGGACGCTCGTCGTGGTCTTGAGGTCAGCGACCAGACCCGAGGCGTTCGGGATGACGTCGGGCCGGGCCTTGAGCCAGACGCCGGTCTCCTCATCCTTCCAGATCAGGGAGCGCTCGACCTTGCCGTCCAGAATGCCCGCCCTGACGAGGGGGTGACGTCCGAGGCTGTCCGCCATGCCGGTGACGTCGGCGAGGTCGTCCTCGGTGACGACCGTTTTGCCGGCCAGCAGCTGCTCGTCGCGCCACGCGCGTGCGGCCTTCGTCCGGTAGTCGTCCCATTCGTCGGGCCGGATGGAGAAGTCCTTCTCCAGCCCTTCCCTGCCCTCGATCAGCAGCTTGTGGGCCAGTCGACCGACGTTGAAGGCCTCGTTCTCCTTCGGCGGGACGCGGTTCGGGTTCAGGCTGGAGTGAGCCCAGAAGTGCGCCGGGCTCTCGGTCCAGATGGTGCGCAGGCCGGACGATGAGATCGACGGGCCCTCGCAGGGCTGGCCGTGGTAGGCCTCCATCGACATGCCGATGTAGGAGCCGGGAGCCTGGATGATCTTGCCGGTATAGGCGGTCTCAGCAGTCATAGTAGTCTTCCGGGTCATGGGGTGCGGTGAAGACGCGGTGAACCTTGGCGGCCACCAGGGCGACGAAGGCAGCGGCGGCGATCCAGAGGGCGATCATCCGAAGCACTCCCCGATCCAGATGCGGATGCGGTCGATCAGGGGCGGCTTCTGGCGGACGATCCGGCGCTTGCGATCGGCGACGCGGAGGGCGGCTTGGCGACGCTCGACGCCCTCCCACTCGGAGTGCCAGACCACGCCCAGCGGATGCTCGCGGGCCATCACGCCGCCACCGCCATGGGCTCGGTCGGCGGGGTCTTGTCGGTGCCCTCGGCCGCCCGGATGGCGCGAACCAAATGCGCGACGTGGATCAGGTCGATGTCGACGAGGTCCGACTGCGGCACGGTCAGCGCGTCTTGGAGGTAATGGCCGAGCGCGCGGCGGGCCTGTTCCGTCGTCTGGCGCCGTCCCGAGGACAGCGTGATGATCATCCCGTCCTGCACGCCATAGCGAGGCTCGAACGAAGTCAGGGTCGCGAACACGTCACCGACGACGGTCGGCAGGATCGACGATAGAGGGCGGAAGCCCGCGTCTTCGTTTGCCGGGCGGAGGATCGGTTCAGCGGGGCGTCCAGCCGGCGACGGGAAGGTGAAGGCGTTCATGCCGCCACCCGCAGGTCTTGAGCAGCCGCCGGGCGGATGCTCTCGGCCTTCAGGTCGATGCTCGCCCCGGCCAGACCGTTGACGATGGAAACCTCCCACTTCCCGCCGACGTAGGCCGGGCGAAGGATCGTCCCTCGAAGGAAGCCCTGGGCCCCCTCCCCGTCAGCGCAGTCGACGTCGATGCGCGACCAGCTGTCCTCAATGCGAGCCGAGCCCCAGCCGTGGCCGTGGTCGAAGTAGCGGACCGGGATTTCCACCGCGTCGCCGACGGCAAAAGCCGGGGGCACGGTCGGGGTCTGGAGGTGGTGAAGCGACATGCGTTGGTCTCCGTGTGTGAGGAGACTAAATACGATGTTTCGTATCCGCGCAACCGTAAAATACGATTGTTCGTATTGGCGTGGTGCGTCAGAAACGGACGCCGCCGCTTAGGGCGGGACTCGACTCCTTTCGCAGACTGGAGATTCGTTAACAGCGAAGGGAGAGACGTAGATGGCCAGAAAGACGATCTACTGCGCCCAGCCGTTTTGGTGCCGACAAGGGCTGCTGCAGGCCGGGCTCGTGCACGAGTTTCATACGGAGGATCGCGCGCGGACCGGCGGCGAGATACTCGCGGGCGCGGCGGACGGCGTTGCGGTGTTCAGTCTGACAGGCGAGCCCGACATCGACCTATGGGGCGAGCCGGTTATGATCTCGACCATTGGCCAGGTGCCGGGTGCGGAGCCCTGCTCCGATCCTTGGGATTGCGAAGCCGCCTAGACTCGCTTCCCGATTGTCGGCTAGCGTCACGGTTCCTCGCAGAGTCGCGAGAGTGTTCAAAGCCGAGGGGGCTTCTCAATGACTATCCGCAACACCGTGGCGCTCTGCGCCGCGTCCGCAATGCTGTTTGCAACGACTGCTTGCACCACGACCGAGAAGGTCAACGTGATGCAGCCAGGCGATCAGGCCATGACCTGCACTCAACTCCGCGCCGAATTCGCCAAGCTGGACGAGATCAAGGCCGATGGTCAGAGCGACCAGGGCGTCAACGGCGCTAACGTCGCGGCCGTTCTGTTCTTCTGGCCCGCCGCAGTCGGCAACTACATGTCGGCTCGCGATGCCCTGGCTGTCGCCGAGCGCCGCCATACGCACCTCATGTCGATCTACAACAGCAAGAGCTGCGACAACCCGGCCAATGCCAACCTGACGGTGATGGTCCCGTCGAGCCTGCTGGGTCCGATCGAGCGCAGCGCCGCCGGCATGCACTAATCTTCGACACACCGCTGAAACGACAAACGCCGGCTCCTCACGGGGCCGGCGTTCTGATGTCTGATCCTTGGGAGGTAGATGCGGCTTAGCGAGGTGGCGCGGACTGGACGACTGGATCGTTCGCCCAAGGCTCAGAGGAGTTGGCGGGCCGATCCAGCCATGCAAGACCGCCGATGATGCCGCCGATAGTGATGGCCACTACCGCAAGACCAATCGTCACGATCGCAACGAGATTGTTCGTGAGGTCCCGCTTAGTAGGCAGATCGTCGAGCTTTTTGAGGGACGTCTTGATGTCATCAAGATCCCTCCGGAAATACTCGAAATGCGTCTCTAGGCGGGTGACGCGCTCTTCCATGCCATCAGAGGTGCCACTGCCACCTCCCGTTTTCAAGGGGCGGCGGGCGGTGTCGAACCAGTGAGGGGCCTTTCGGCGAATGTCGTCCTCTTCGATCATTGGCCAGCCTCATCAAGTTCGTATTTGTCCTCCAACGCCTGCGCTAATTTCAGAAGGTGATCGGGCACTTGGTCCGGATCAACTTCCTCTCCCTTGGATATCTTGTTGGCGATGATTGTCAGCTCAGACGCAGCAACCATCGCGAACTCGGCCAGATCGCGCACCGCCGAGCGTAGATCGCCCCATGTCACCGGGCTGTCGTCTAAACGATCGCTCAAGATGCTTCCCCCTGCCCCAGCATGAGAGGGGTCAATGCCGTTGAAGCGCCGCTATGCGCTGTTGGTATTCGTCCTGCAGCCTGTTGATCTCGTCGCCCTTGGCATTTGCTGCCTGCGTTGGTCCCGGCGCCCAACCGGCAGCCTCGGCGGCAGCCAGAAGGCTCTCGCGTTCCGCTGACAAGGGGGCGCGCTTCGCTTCCATCTCCAACTGAAGCCTGTTGACCTCGGCAATGTTTGCGTCGGCGCGATTAATGAGTTCGATCGCCTCGGCGACCGTTGATGGATCCTTGCCCGCCTCGTTTACGAGGGGCGGAATGCCCATAGCGTTACCCATTGCGCGGCCGGCCACATATCGAGTGAAGGCTGCCCGGTCGGTAGGCTCCAAACGGTTGGCGATCCGCTGAACTTGGGCGCCATCCTCAAGCAGCTCAGGCGTGATGGGCGTCGCTTTCGGGTCGCCTGCGCCAGATCCACAAGCCGCAAGCATCACCGTGAGCGCGATCGGTGCCAAGTATCTCATCCGTCGGTCCCCGTCCGTTTGAATACTCGAAGCATCTCTAGCGCCCTGGGCCTATCCTCTGGAGCAATGTCAGAGAAGAGTTCTGCCGCCTCAACGTTGACGTCGTCTGGGTCGGTCCTGAGCCGTCCCTGTCCCACCCCAAACGCATCGGCAAAACGGGCCAAGACCTTCGGTGAAAGCGGAATCTCGCCGGCCTCCACACCGCGGACGTAAGCCTCGTCCGATCCGATCTTCTCCGCGAGCTCTGCCTCGGTCCAGAAGCGCGACAGCCGCCAGGGGCGGATGAAGTTCGTGGGCGACGGGCTGCCAAATAGATCCTCGATCCGCAGTCCGACTGCGCTGGCTAGCTGGGCCTCGGTATCACCCCGGAGGCTACGCGTCGGCGAGCCGGACGACTTCGTGTAGCTATGCAGCGTCGTGTACGGGATGCCCGCGTGCTCAGCGAGCGACTTGGCGTTCCAGTCGGACGTGTCCAGCCAGTCAAGGAAATGCGCGCGCCGGCGCTCCGCGAGTTGCATGGACCATTCTATGGCATGCGCTACGACAAATCGTAACTTCGATGTTTCGTATTTCGCTTGCTTCAAAATACGAGCTTTCGTATTACTTGGCTTATGGACGACCTCAGCCGCCTTATCCGAACTATCGAAACCGTCGCGAATGAGGAGGGCCTGCCCGCTCTCTCTAAGCGAAGCGGCGTTCCGTACACGACATTGATCGACTGGCAGCGCGCTGGTTGGCGGCCGAAGGCGGTCCAGACGCTCGAACGTATCGTTGCTGCGGCCAAGGCTGACCCCGCCAACGACACCCTCCCCCAATCAGAGGCGGCGTGAGCCATGCCCCTCGCTGAGACGCGACACTCTTCCCGCCCCCTCCAGGGTGTCGCCAGCCCCGGCCGTCGACTAGCTCCCCACGGTCGGGGCTGCCTTCTCATGGGAGGCACCGGTGCGACGGTCTGAGGCCGCCGCCATCTTCAACGCGCGGGCCGCCTTTCACTGCCTTGTCCTGATCCAGGAGGCGTTTGTTGACGGCAACGAGGTGGGGGCGCGGGAAGCGCTCGCGCATCTCGCAAAAATTGTCGCTCCGTCGATACCGCTCCTGGACGAACTCCTCGCCCAGGATCAGGCCGCACAGGCTCTGCACCTCCAGAAGCGGCCCATGCGCGTCATCTGCGCCATCGGCATGCCCCAGCCACATCCTGACGCCGCGAACCCGCACGTCTCGCCTCCTGAACAACCCAATCCGTCTGTCGCCTGAGGGCGGCCCCGCCGTCACGCCAATAGAGCCTGAGAACAAAGCATGGCCGAACGTCTGACCTTCCTGGAGCACGCCGCGCTCGCCCGCCGGCTGATCGACAACCTGGGCGGACCTAAGAAGGCGGCGAAGCACTGCCGCGTCGGGGAGAGCGACCTGTCGCTGTATCAAAACCCCAATCGGCCCGACCGCATCATGCCGGCGGACGTCATCAGCGCACTGCAGATCGTCGGGGGCACGACCGAATACAGCGATGCGCTCACGGCGGAAGTCGATCAACCCGACCTGGTCGTCGCCGATCCGCTGCACCATGCCTGCGGCCTGATCCGTGAAGCCTCGGACGCCCTGAGCGCCATCGAGAAATCGGTCGCCGACGGCATCGTCTCTCCCGCCGAGTTCACCGTCTGCGAGACGGAGCTCGCCGAGCTAGAGGCCCGCCTCCCCATCATCCGCGCCGGCCTCCGCAGCAAGATGCTCGCTGCCCACGACGTTCGCCGCGCCGCCTGAACCACCAACGGGACCGACCGGCCCGCTGACCGGTCGAACAGGAGGGCCAGATGGCCAGGAAACTGAAAGAGACCCCGCCCGACGCCGGTTCGTCCCCGTCGATCCCCAATGCGAACGAGGAAGCGAACTTCCTGTCGCACCTCAACAAGCTGAGGGGCCAGGAGAACAAGGTCGCCATCGCCAAGGCCGCCTACGACGCCGAGAAGTCGACGATGACGGACATGTTCCGCGACGCGAAGGCCGATGGCTTCAAGCGCAAGGAACTGCAGTCCATCCTCGACGACGGCAAGGCCAGCCGACGCGACCTGGTGGCCGAGGAGGAGCGCCGGGCCCAACTCCGCATCTGGGCCGGTCTGCCGGCTGGAACGCAGCCCGATCTGTTCGGCCTGGGCGACACCGCCCGCGATGCCGTCGACGCCGACGCGCACGGCTATGCCATGGGCCGCCGGGGTGAGGACGAGATCCCGCCGGACTGGATCGCCCCGCCGCATCACCCCGACTTCTCGCAGGGCTGGAAGAGGGCGCAGGCCGAGCTTGCCGCCAACTTCACCAAAACGCCTGACACCGCCAACGACGACAGCGCCGCCCCGGAAGCCGAGGCCGCCTGATGTACCTCGCGCTCGACCTGGCCACCTGCACCGGCTTCTGCTTCGGAGAGCCCGACACCGGCGAACTGCCGACGATCGGTCATATCCGCCTGCCGAAGACCGGCGAGGACGTCGGCTCCTTCCTCATCGCCTTTGAGGTCTGGCTGACGGAGAAGGTGCGCCAGGTCGAGCCGAGCCTTCTGCTCTTCGAGGCACCCATCCTCGCCTCCAGCGTGACGACGCACGTCACACGCAAGCTCCACGCCCTCGCCGGCATCACCGAAATGGTCGCGAACCGCGCCAAAGTCGAATGCGCCGAGGTTTTCCCGGTCACGGTCAAAAAGGCCCTCACCGGCTCCGGTCGGGCGGACAAGGACGAAATGGTCCGCGCCGCCCGCGCCTACGGTTTCAACCCAGCCGTCCCCGACGAAGCGGACGCCTTCGGTCTGTGGCTCCACGCCGTCAGGACCCGGTTCCCCAAGGATGCCGGACGCTGGGATCCCCTGAACTTCACCCCGAGGGCAGCATGACGATCGTACACTGGACCAAAGACATGGACGACGTGCTCGATGAGCAGTGGGCGCTCCTGACACCAAGCGAAGCAATCGCCGCAATGATCGGCGTAAGTCCGGATCAACTCCGCTATCGCGCGCGCCGCCGCGAGCTGGCGAAACGCCCAGCCGGCAAGCCGAAGGTCGATCCCGAGAGCACCTGGGGCGACCCTGCTAAAGTGGCGGAGCTTTCCAAGATGTGGATTGCTGGTCTGTCCGCTTCGACTATCGGCGCAAAGCTGAAGGTCGGCCGGGCTGCTGTTATCGGCAAGGTTCACCGGCTCGGGCTGTCTCGCGTGGGCCGGGAGCCAGCTTCAGCCCCGTCACGCCTCCCGAAGGCTCCGATCGTTGCGCGTGACCGTCACGTCGGCAGGACTGGCGACCGATTCAAGCCCAAGGCCCCAAAGCCCGCCGATCAGTCGCCTTTCGCTGGCCGGGCTACATCACCCTCTGAGGCAGCAAAGAAACGAGCCGATGCCCAAATGGCCGGTCTCCAGTCCATCCTCCAGGCAGCCGAACCAGCGAACGACGACGCAATCCCCCTGATCAACCGCCGAGCCTTCCAATGCTCCTGGCCAGTCGGCGAGCCGGACCGCCGGGCTGAACAACTCTGCTGCGGCCAGCCTGTGATCGGCGAGCGCACCAAGTCCACCCAGACCTACTGCGACAGACACCGCCAGCGGGCTGCACCGAACGGCATCCCTATCGCACGCGACCTGATCCGCTCAGTTCGGAGGGCGGCATGACCGAGCCCGCTGCCCGCGCCAAGAACATCGCCGCGACCATTGTGATCGAGACCAGCCGCATCGAGGGAAGCCTCCGGGTCATCCGTGACGTCGGTGGCATCAGCGCCGCCCAGACGGCGGCGACCGTCGCTCTGCGTCGCATCACCCGCAAGGCCATGAACGACAACGAAGCCGAGGGGTGGATCGCATGAGCCGCGCCGAGAACCGCATCATCGACCGGATTGACCGCCGCCGGGAGCGAAAGGCCGAGACCCAAGTCCGCGAACTCCGCAGGCTCCAGATCGGAGAGGACGCCCGCGCCCGCGTGAACTGCGCCGCGCTGAACTTCGACGACCCGGCTGAACGGCTGGAGTGGCTCAAGGCAGCTGCCTGGAAAATCCGCGCGCTGTTCGTCTCCGTACAGGACGATGCCGGCGCCGTGGCGTTCTTCGGCTCTCTGGCCGCAGCGCACGATAGCGTCCTGCCTCGGGCGATCAGCAAAGCCAATGCAGAGCGGCTGTTCACCAAAGCGGCCAACGACGGAGGGCCGGAGTGAACCGGAAAGACCTCGTAGCCTTCGAACAGCACTACGCCTCGATGCTTCGCCGGGAGGCGAAGGCTCGGGCGAAGCGATACCCGGCGATCGCTGACCAGCTGACGCGCTGGGCGGACGCTGCTGTTGCCCGTGCTGAGACCGTCCGGTGTGGCCCCCTGTTCTCGGGAGCACCCGAGTAATGGATCCACGCGACCAGAACCCTGGCCTCTCTCTCCCGGCCAACCTTGAAGCGGAGCAGGCGCTGCTGGGCATCCTGCTCTATGAGCCGACCGCGCTCCGCGAGGTTCAGGACCGGGTGTCGGCGGCTGACTTCTCCGAACCGTTTTATCAACGCCTCTTCGCCGCGGCCTGCGAAGGCATCCAGCAGCAGGGCCAAGCCGATAGCGCTCTTCTGTCCGGCAAACTGGCCAACGATCCCGCCTGGGGTGACTTCGGCGGCGCGGCGGGTCTTGGTGACCTGATCGAAAAGGCCGGATCGCCGAAACTCGCCGCAGACTATGCTCTCCAGATCGCCGACGCGGCCATCCGACGGCGCTTGATAACCATGGGCCATGAGGCCGTGACGCGCGCCTATGCCGACTATCTGTCTGGGTTCGAGGCGATCGCCGCCACCCGTGCCGCGCTGGAAGACGCCGAGCGCGGCTCTGCCCCCGAGGACGCACTGTTCGTCAACGCCAACGATGCCGCCCTAGCTCGCATGGACCGGCTCGAGATCGAGGTCGCCACCGGGAAACCCAAGGGCATCCAGACCGGCCTCTCCAGCTTCGACAAGCGCCTCGGTGGCCTGATGCCGGGTTCGGTCATCGTCCTCGCCGGGCGGCCAGGCATGGGCAAGACTGCCTTGCTGGGCAACGTCCTCTACGGCGCCGCCATCATGAACTCGAACAAGCTGTTCGCGGGCTTCTCCCTGGAGATGGACACCGACCAGCTCAACGACCGTGCCCTGTCCCGCCTGACGGTCGACGAGGATCAGCCAGTGTCGTTTTCGGACATCGCCAAGGTGCGGCCGCTCACATCGTTCGACCTTGCCGCACTTCATCGCGCCAAGAACCGCATTCCTCGAAACCTCTGGCTCCGCGATCGGGCCGGGGTGTCCGTCGAGGACGTAGCTCGCGCCGTCTGGGCGATGAAGCGCCGCGGCGACCTTGGCGCCATCGGGATCGACTACCTGCAGCTGATGAAGCGCCCCGCCCTCGCCGGCCGGAACGAGGCTAGCGCCATCGCCGAGATGACCGGGGCCCTGAAGAACCTAGCACGCGAGGCCAAGATCTCGATCCTCCTGCTGTCCCAGCTCAACCGATCGGTCGAGAGCCGCGACGACAAGCGTCCGATGCTGTCGGACCTGCGAGAGTCGGGCTCCATCGAGCAGGACGCTGACGCCGTCCTCTTCCCCTATCGCGAGGTCTACTACCTTCAGAAGGCAGAGCCGAAGCCTGACCCGACCGGGATGAACGGCGCGCACTTCGAGTGGGAGATGCAGGTCGAGAGCTTGCGGACCCACATGGACGTCATCGTCGCCAAGAACCGCCACGGCTCGGAGGGCGCGGAGCCGCAGTCCTACCGCGCCGAGATCGACCTCATTGAAGACCGGAGGGCCGCATGAGCCTGAGCCTTGCAGCCCTCCGCGAGCTTGTGGACCTCGGCCTGACGGCCGAGCAGATCCTCCGCGTGGCCGAAGCCCAAGGCGAGCCAGCCGCTGCTGTCGCCCAGGTTCGCCAACGGTCGAAGGGTGCCGAGAGGCAGGCCCGTTACGAGGAGCGTCAGCGTCAGAAAGCGTCAGCGAGCGTCAGTTCTGACGTCAGTTCTGACGCGTCAGGCGAACCGGCCTCCCCCTCCCTCTCCCCTTCCCCCCAGACCCCCCAACCCCACACCCACCCCCGCGTAGATAATACCCCCCTACCCCCCGAGGGCCGTCAGCGGCGGAAGCCCGAAACGTCGTTGCCGTCCGGATGCCCGTCTGCCGAGTTGGTGTCGTTGATGCAGGCCGAGGCCCGAGAAGCTGGGGCTAACCTCGACCTGGCCCACGAAGCCCGCCAGTTCCGCGACTGGTGGACGGCAAAGGATGGCCGAAACCGGGATTGGGACGCCTGCTGGCGGACCTGGGCGCGCCGAGCCATCGCCAAGGCGCCGCGCACCGCCGCCGCGTCGCTGGCCGGTCGCCGGACGACGCCGGAAGCCGACCGCTGGCGCCGCTGGGTCCGGGAGTTTCGGTCGAACCGTTACTGGCCCACCGACGACGCTGGACCGCGCCCAGGCTCGCCCGACTGCCGTGTTCCGCCCGAAATCCTCGCCGAATTCGGGATCACCCCGCCGGCCGCCAACGACCCCAAGCCCACTGACCTGTTCGCCCAAGGAGCTGCAGCATGACCTCCGCCCGCCAACGCAAGAAGCGCCAGCACCGCAAGGGCCCGAGCGCACCTCGGGTCATCGGGGCGAACGACAACCACCTGTTGGGCGCGAACGATGACGAGGTGATCGTCGTCCGGGGCGTCTCGCTGACGAAGAACCAAGCCCTGCGGATGCTCAAGGCTGAAGCAGACCAGGCCTCGAATGACCTCGTCCGCCGCAAGGCCGGTCGTGACGCCATGGCGGCCTTGAACGCTGAGATCGACCTCGCCGCCTTGGTGGTGGAGCGAGGCGCCCAGGCTGACGAGACCGTGGCCCTTGAGAACCGTCGGGGCAACACAGCGTCGGTAGAGTGGGTCCAAGGCAAGGACGACAAAGGCAAGCTGGAGCCGCGCCCTCTCCCCCGTGTGAAAATCACGTCGCGCGACGGGCTGGAAACCCTGCGGACCTCGCAGTCCATCTCGGCGATCCAGCACGCGGCCGGCCTCCGCTACCGGACCGATTACGAGGCCATCGACCCGGAGAAAGGCCTGACGCCGCCGTCGATCGACCAGACGCGAAAGCCCAACCACGGCGGCGACGGATACGCGGCCAAGCGTCGGGAGATCGAAGAGCGGGTCTTCGGGATCCACTGCATGATCTGCGGGGTCGACGCGCCGACCGGGGAGCAACGGGCCGCCCTGCCCTCATTCCCGGCGGGCCACCCGGCCTCGCGCGCCATATTCGCGCTCAACTACATCGCAGGCCGAGGCGATAACCTGAGCGACATGACCACATCAGGTTCGGTGAAGGCGCGCATCCGAGAGGACTTGATCTTCGCGCTAGACGCGTGCGCTATCACTTACGGTTTAGAATAGGAGAAGAACCATGGCAGCTCACGACCCCGCGGCGATTGGTATTGCCGGAATGGCGCTCAATGCGGCGATACTCCGAGGCCTGATCAAGGCTGGCGCCCTCACCGAGGACCAAGCGAACGAGATCGCAAGGGACGCAATTTCTCAGGTGCAGGCGAACCCCAACGCCCTGACGCGCGAGCAGGTCTTGGAAGTTTACCGTGACGTTGGGATGCTGAAGCCTTGACGCCGGAACGGTAACCTGCGCAGAAGGCCATAGCGCAAGACGCGCCCCAGATCGGCCCCTCCCTCTCGGCGGGGCCTTTTTCGTTTCCGGCGCCGACCATGTTCTGACCTGCGGGGATGGCTGGATCAGTGCTTTCGACGAGGAGGCTAGTCGCCGGTGTAGAGGGGATCGCCTTTGCCGGTGACGAAGTCGAAGCCCGTAATGAACGACGACGTCCAGCTGTAGAGTTCCATCTCGTCAACTTCGGCCGGGCGCTCGCTGTTGCGGCGCGAATATTCGGCCTGATCGAGCCGAGCCAGGAATCGGCGCTGAAAAGTTGGATCAGTCTCGTTCATCGTATGGACGAGCGCTGTGATCATGGCGGCAATCCCGCGCTTGGTGTTGTCGAGTTCCGGGTTGATGACGCGGTTCATGGTGTCGCTCCAGTTGTGAAGCTCTCACCCTTTGCCGGAATCACCTTCGGCACAATGCACCGCACCGGACGATCCACAGCGAGGTCAGTATGGCGCGTCCCAGCCTCTTCAGCGAAGCAGTCGCCGACGAGATATGCATCCGCATAATGTGCGGGGACAGCCTAGCTGAAGTCTGCCGGGACGAGGAGATGCCGGCCTATCGCACAGTCATGCGGTGGCTGAAGGACAACGAGCCGTTTAGGCGCAACTACGCGTCCGCGCGCGAGGACCAGGGTCACGCCGATGCGGATGAGATCGGCGACATCGCTCGGCGCATCCTGAAGGGTGAAGTCGACCCGGCCGCAGGTCGGGCCGCTATCGACGCCCTCAAGTGGACCGCCGGCAAGCGGATGCCAAAGGTCTACGGGGACAAGATGGCCCTTGTCGGCGGAGGCAAAGACGACGCGCCCATCAGCCATTCGCACGCCTTCGACCTGAAGGACGCCAGCGACGAGGAGCTTGAAGTCATTGAGCGCTTCGTTCGCCGTCGAGCTGCCGACGCTGGAAGAGATCAGGGCGGAACGGGAGAGGCGGAGGGCTGAGACCGAACGTGCCCGCCTGATCAAGGACCAGGGCGCAATCCGGGCGCGATGCGACAGCCTTCACGGTTTCATCGAAGAGCACTGGTCCATCCTGGAGCCCAAACGCCCGTTTGTGACGGGCTGGGCATTGCAGGCCATGTGCCGGCATCTTGAGGCGGTCACCGACGGCAAGATCCAGTTCCTGCTGATGACAGTCCCGCCAGGGATGATGAAGTCCCTGCTGCTGGTCTTCTGGACCGCATGGGAATGGGGACCGCGGGCCCGGCCCGACCTGCAGACCTTGGCCACCTCCTATAGCCAGGCCAACGTCCTCCGCGACAACCTCAAGCTCCGGCGATTGATCGAGAGCGACCAGTACCGCGCGCTCTGGCCCCTGAACCTGCGGGCCGATCAGAACGCCAAGGGCAAGTTCGAGAACACCGATAACGGGTTCAGCGAGGCCCGCCCCTTCAGCTCCATGACTGGCGGCCGGGGTGACCGGGTCAAGGTCGACGACCCCCACTCGACCGAGAGCGCCGAATCCGACGCTGAGCGCGAGACCGCCGTCCGCATCTTCCGCGAAGGCATCTCCGACCGGATGAACGACGTCCAGACGTCGGCCATCGTCATCATCATGCAGCGCCTGCACGCAAAGGACGTCGCTGCCGTCGCGCTGGAGCTGGACATAGGCTTCGTCCACCTGAACCTCCCGATGGAGTTCGAGGCCGAGCGGGTCGGTGACGACGGCAAGGTGAGCGGTGGACCCTGCCGGACCTACGTCGACGGCGTACTGTTCTTCGAGGATCCGCGCACCAGGGAAGGCGAACTGCTCTTCCCCGAGCGCTTCCCCCTCGCCCAAGTCGCCAAGCTCAAGAAGGCCAAGGGCTCATACGCATGGGCCGGGCAGTATCAGCAGCGGCCCTCCCCTCGTGACGGCGGCATCTTCCTGCGGGAGTGGTTCAAGGTCGCGGCATTCCTGCCGGCCGGTCCGAAACGCACGGTCCGGGCATGGGACATCGGCGCCACGGAAGGCGGCGGAGACCCCAGCGCCGGCGTTCGATGCACCCAGGTCGGGACCGATGAGGAGGCTGGCTACTATTTTACGAATAGCCGGACCGGGCAGTGGAGCCCCGCCCAGCTTGAGGCAGAACTGAAGCTCACCGCTGCCGCCGACACCCAGGAGGTGACGGTCCGTCTTCCCCAGGACCCCGGCGCCGCTGGCAAGGGCTACGTCCAGACCTTGGTCAACAAGCTCCGAGGATATGCGGTCAAGACCGCCCAGCCGACCGGATCCAAGGTCACGCGCGCCACCGCCTTGGCGACCCAGGCCGAGGCCGGCAACGTTTTCATCCTGACGACCGGCGACCCGACCCGAGATGCCTGGATTGAGCCCTTCATCGAAGAGCTGTGCTCATTCCCCTCGGGCACTCACGACGACCAGGTGGACGCTGCGGCTGATGCCTTCAACGAGTTGGCGCTGAACGTCCCTGCGGTGCTCGACATCGACAGCCTGCTGTGAGGTCCGAACCATGGGCGACGTGATTTCCCTGAGCGACGGCCTGGCCAACACCCTCTCCGGCTTGAACACCGAGCGGGACAAAGCGGCGCACAGCTACTACGGCGAGCCAACGCTCGACGCGCACGAGCTGGTCAACGCCTATCGCGGCTCGTGGATGGCCCGGAAGATCGTGGACATCCCGGCGCTGGATAGCTGCAGGAACTGGCGCGCCTGGCAGGCCTCGCAGCCGCAGATCGAAGCCATCGAGGCCGAGGAGAAGCGCCTCAACGTCAGGGGTCGCGTTCTGGAGGCCCGGAAGAAGGCCCGTCTATTCGGCGGCGCCGCGATCTACATCGACCTGGGCGACGACGCGGCGCAGCCCTTGGACGTGACCAAGGTCAAGCAGGCCGGAATCCGCTTCCTCACGGTCTTCACCCCGCGCCAACTCGTGCCGGGCGAAATCGACACCGACCCGATGTCGGAGTTCTTCGGGATGCCGAAGGAGTTCACCGTTGCTGGCGGAGCCACCGGCCAAGCCCGTATTCACCCGTCCCGGCTGACGGTCTTCTACGGCAACGACCTCCCCGACCGGGACATCACCGCCAGCGCCTTCGGATGGGGTGACAGCGTCCTGCTCGCGGTCATGTCGGCGGTAAAGCAGGCTGAGAGCGCCTCGGCCAACATCAACAGCTTGATCTACGAGGCCAACGTCGATGTCGTGTCGATCGAGGGCCTAGCCGAAATCCTCAAGATGGCCGGCGGCGAGGACAAGGTCCGCGACCTGTTGAAGCTGAACCTTGACGCCAAGTCGAACCTGCGGGCGCTCGTCCTGGACGCCAAGAATACCTACGCCCGCAAGGCCGTGAGCTTCGCCTCCCTGCCCGACCTGATGGACCGCTTCGACCAGCACGCCGCCGGCGCCGCCGACATCCCAACGACCCGCTTCATGGGCATGTCGCCCGGCGGGATGAACAGCACCGGCGAGAGCGACCTCCGTAACTACTATGACCGGGTCTCCGCCGGTCAGACGCTCGAGATGGGCCCGGCCATGATGCGTTTCGATGAGGCGCTGATCCGATCGGCCACCGGGATGCGCGACGAGGTTATCCACTACGAGTGGAACCCGCTCTGGCAGCTTGGCGAGACGGAGAAGGCGACGATCTTCAAGACCAAGGCGGACGCGGCGCGCACCATCGCGGGCACGGGCGGTTCCTCGGAGCCTCTGATGCCGCTGGAGGCCCTGTCCGACGCCCTGGTCAACGAACTGATCGAAGACGGCACACTCGCCGGTCTCGAAGGCGCGATGGAGGAATACGGCAAGCTTTCAGAACAAGAGGAAGACCGTGAAGCTGAGGAGGCCGCTATGGCTTCTTCAATCCCCGAAGGCGATCGACCAAACTCTGATACTGATAAACAGCCTTGAGCAGTTCCTTGGCGAGCTCAACGGCGAGGCTGGCCTCTGCTTCGCCGATCTCGTCATAGGATTTGGCTTCAATGTGCGCGGCATCGTTCCCGAGCAGCCGGAGCTCGTCTGCGGCGTCGAGAAGTTCCTTTGGCACGACCACATTGGTGCCGAGGTTTCCTAAACGGTCTTTGAGTGTCTTGCCGGTAGCGGTTCGATCCTCGCATAGCTCTTCGAGAATCCTTCGCACCATCAGCGCTGTAGCCCGATGGGCTCCCGCGGCGTGGCAAGAGATAGCCTCCTCAAGCGAGCTCAGGATACGCGCGGGTAGAGCGGTTGCGTCGAAGTCTATCGTCTCAGGCGGATAGATATGTCGCCCGCCCCGCGGTCCATCTTGGATCATCACCACTCCGAGGCACTCTTGGTTCGGACACACTCTGGCACCTGCCCAGAACCCCGCCTGCGTCGTCTTCTGGCCTGTGGTGAGCGTGAACGGCTCGCTCCAACCCAAATCCGCAACGTTTCGGTTTCGCGCAAACGCGCCTTCGTGACGGCAGTGGGGGCACCTAACGCTGACTGTTCCCCCGTCAGACGCCTCGCCGCCATTTAGAACTTTTCTCATAGGGCCCCCCTTGAGCTCGTGAAGCTGTCGGGATTCGGCCGCAGCCACCACAGGTTAGCCATGCAACTGTTTGACGCCGTCACCCTCGGCGAGCCCAGGCTCACGCGGGACGGATACCTCGTGGCCGATGCCAAGATCGCTCGGACCGGAATCCAGATCTACTCGGGCAAGGAAGTCGATCCAGAGAACAAGCAGGGCTACCGCGACCGTGCGGTTGTGCGGGTCTTCCGGCCTGAAAGCGAGGTCTTCTCGACCGACGCTCTCGCCAGCTTTGCGCACCGCCCGGTCACAAACGACCACCCCGCTGAGGCCGTCTCCGCCGCCAACTGGCGCGACCACAGCGTAGGCATGACCGGCAACGAGATCGCCCGAGACGGCGACTACATCCGCGTCCCGATGGTCGTGATGGACTCCGCCGCTGTCGCCGCCTGGAAAGACGGCAAGCGCGAACTGTCCTGCGGCTACGAGAGCAAGATCGTCTTCGACGCAGGCACGACGCCCGATGGGCAGGCCTACGATGCCATCCAGACCAACATCCGAGGAAACCACCTCGCCATCGTGGCGCGAGGCCGGGCCGGATCGGAATGCCGCATCGGGGATCAGGACGCCCCCGAACGCGGTCGCTCCCCTGCGTCCCTCAACCATGGAGACCGTCATATGACGCTCAAGACCATTACCGTGGACGGCCTCCCGGTCGAGACCACGGACGCCGGCATCGCAGCGATCGAGAAGCTGCGCGGCCTGCTCACTGTCGCCGACACGGCCCGGGCCACGGCCGTCAGCGATCACGCCGCCGCCATAGCCGCCAAGGACAAGGAACTGGCGGAGAAGGACGACGAGATCGAGAAGCTGAAGAAGAAGGTGGTCGAAGACGCTGCCCTCGACGCTCTGGTCGCCGACCGCGCCGCTGTCGTCACCAAGGCAAAGGCGCTGAAGGCTGATGTCGTCACCGACGGCAAATCGATCGAGCAGATCAAGCGCGATGTCCTTGGCGACGCCGTCAAGGAGAAGTCGGCGGACTACGTCGATGCAGCCTGGGATCTGAAGGCGGCCGACACGGCCAACGACAGCATCCGTGACGCCGTCCGTCACCAGGACCAATCCACCAACGATGCCTGGAACGACAGCGTCTTCGCTGCGGCGGGCGTCGATCAGAAGAAGGCGGCCTAACCCATGGCTCTCATCGAAACGCGGGGCACCGCCAACTTCCTCGTCTCCGAGGCAAACGGTATGTATCGCTCGCGCGATGCGGTCACCGTCGCCGCCGGCGCCGCGCCTGGTCTCCTGGCCGGCACGATCCTTGGCAAGCTGACCTCGGGCGGCAACTACGTTGCCTATGCTCCGGGCGGCTCCGACGGCTCCCAGACCATCGCCGGCATCCTGTGGGAAGCCGCCGTCGGCACGGTCAAGAAGACCGTCGTCACCCGCGACGCCGAAGTGAACGGCGCTCATCTCATCTATCAGTCCGGCGCCAATGACGCTGCGAAGGCCACGGCCAACGCTGCGCTCAAGGCCCTCGGCATCATCGTCCGATAAGGGGGCCCACACCATGGCATCGATGGACATCTTCAACTCGTCTGCCTTCTCGATGACGTCCCTCACGGGCGCCGTCCGGAAGGTGGGCTTCAAGCCCCAGCTGCTGGGTGAGCTGGGCATATTCGAGCCCATGCCCGTCCGCACCCGCACGGTCTTCGTCGACCGCCGGGAGGACAAGCTGGTCCTGATTCCGTCCAGCCCGGTCGGCGCTCCGCCGAAGGAGCTGGTGGTCGATCCCCGCAACGCCGTGCCTCTGAAGACCACCCGCCTGGCTGAGGGCTTCACGCTCTACGCCGAAGAACTGCAGGGCATCCGCGCCTTTGGTACGGACTCCGAGTTCGCCCAGGTCCAAACCGAATACCTGAAGCGCATGGCGTCGGTTCGTGACGACATGGAACTGACCCACGAGTTCCACCGCCTCGGCGCCCTGCAGGGCCTGCTGCTGGACGCGGACGGCACCTCGGTGATTTACAACTACTTCACCGAGTTCGGCGTCGCCGAGCCGACCGAGATCGATTTCGATCTGGACAACGCATCCCCGGCCCAAGGCGCGATTCGTCTGAAGTCTGCGGCGCTGATCCGGTCGATGCGTCGTTCGGCGGGCGGTTCGTTCACCCCGGGCACCACGATCCACGCCCTGGCCGGCGATGCGTTCTTCGACGCGCTCGTCACCAGCGCCGAGGTCGAGAAGTCCTACCTCAACTGGGCTGCCGCCGCGGACCTCCGCACCGACAAGTCCTTCACGGCCTTCACCTACGCCGGGATCACCTACCACAACTACCAGGGCACAGACGACAACTCGACCGTCGCCATCCCCACCGACAAGGCGAAGTTCTTCCCCGTCGGCGCCAAGGACGTGTTCAAGAAGGCCATGGCTCCGGCCGAGTTCGGCCCTTACGTGAATACGCTGGGTCAGGACACCTACGCGATGAACATCGTGGACCGTGACCGTCAGGCGTTCACGCGCGGCGAGCTCTACAGCTACCCGCTGTACTTCTGCCAGCGTCCCGACGTCCTGCGCACCGCCCGGAGAACCTGATCATGACGACCTACACGATCGACAATCAGTCCCCGGTCGATAAGGCCTTCACCACGGTCGACGGCTTCCAGATCGTCGCGGCCGGCAAAAAGGCCGACGTTCACACCGCCCAGCCCCTCACCGACGAGTTCATCGCGGTGCTCGAGGCGGACAACGTCAAGGTCACCAAGGCCAAGGGTCAGAAGGACCCGCTGGACCACGATGACGACGGCAAGAAGGGCGGGGCCGCTCCGGCTCCCGCTCCGAAGCCCGAAGACCAGAAGGCCTGACCGATGGCCGGGCATGGAACACCAGAGGGCTTCACAACGTGGCTCGCAGCTCGCGGCCACGACCTGCCCGACGACGCCCCCAGCCCGGCCATTCTTCTCCAACGTGCCGACGACTATCTTGACGCGGTCTACGGCGCGCGGCTGGCAAACACCGAGCCGTCCGACGCCCTGAGCCTCGCCCTGGAGCGGGCAGCCTACGCCGCTGCATGGCATGAAGCCCAGAACCCCGGCTCCCTGTCGGTCTCCGTGGTCGCCTCCCAGCAGGTGAAGCGCGAGAAGATCGACGTCATCGAGGCCGAATATTTCCAAGGGACCGGCGGTGCGCTGGCCACGGCCACGCCGCAACTGTCGTTAGTGGACGGCATTCTCACCCCGTTCCTCGACAAGCCCGGCCTACCCACCATCTTCGTGGTCTGATGACCGCCTTCGAATATTCCCGCCCCCTCGCCACGGCGAACCGTCTAATCGAGCGCTTCGGCCAGCTTGGAGCCATTGAGAAGCCCGGCGAGCCTCTGGGCCCGACCTACGACCCCGGCGAACCGGTCCCCATCACCACCCCTGCCCGCTTCGTCATCATCGGCTTCGAGGCCAAGGAGATCGACGGGACACGGGTCCTCGCCACCGACAAGAAGGCTCTGGTCGCACCGGGCGTGCTGACCGCCGATCCGACGCCCGCTGACCGCTTGGTTGAAGCGAACGGCGTCTCGTGGTCCATTGTCGCCGTCGACACCCTTCGACCGGCGGAGACGACGTTGCTTCACACCCTGCAGGTCCGACGTTGAGCGAGCACAAAGCTCCGACGGAGCGCGCCACGGCAGCATTGCTCGAGATCATTTCGATCTCACAGCATTACCAGGCGGCGATCATCCGTGGCGGAAGCGCCGGGGAAGTCACTGCGATCAGAGGAAAGGCACATGACATGTTGGACGCCTTCCTCGATCAGAAGTCCGAAGCGGCAACCGTAGTCCGCGCCATGATCGCGGGCCACCCCGACGTAGATGGCCTTGCCCAAGAGGGCGCTCGCAGGCTGCTGGACGAATAACCTTATGGCCAGAACCCGGGCGCAACGGCAGGTCTATGCCGACCTGCTGGAGCGCTATGGGCGGGCCGTCGCTGATGCGTTCTTTCGGGCCATTGACGACATCCGGAAGGCCGCATCTCTCCAGGCGGTGACCGCAGCGATCGAAGCCGGCGACATCGAGGGCGCGCTCGACGCATTGGACATCGATCCGGCGGCGTTCAACGACATGCTGGACCGGATCAAGGACGCTCAGACCGCAGGAGGCAACGCCGCGACCGAGGCGATGCCGAAACGCGGGCGGGACGGAACAGCGCTGCAAGTTCGCTTCGATGGCCGGGCATACGCCGCTGAGGCCTGGCTCCGGCAGCACTCATCGGAATTGATTAGCCGGACCACGACCGACATGCGCGCCGCCGCTCGCGCCTCGCTCACCGACAATCTGGCCCGGGGTCGCAATCCCCGACAGGCCGCACTTGACATCGTCGGGCGCCTCAACCGGGTGACCGGCAAGCGCGAGGGTGGCGTCTTGGGCCTATCAGCACCTCAGGAGGCCTATGTCCGATCCGCCCGGGAAGAGCTGGCGTCCGCGGATCCTGCGGCCCTCCGGCACTATCTGACTCGGACCCGTCGGGATCGGCGCTTCGACCGGACCGTGACCAAGGCGATCCGCGAGGGCGTCGCCCCGCCGAAGGAGATCGCGGCGCGGGCGCTCACTGCCTACGAGCGTCGCCTCCTCCAGCTTCGCGGCGAGACCATCGCCCGGGTCGAGACCATGACCGCCCTGCAGCGCGGCAAGCGGCAGGCGTTCGAACAGGCGATCGCGGCCGGGAAAATCAGCGAGGCTGACGTTCGGAAGGCCTGGCGCTCGGCCGGCGACCTTCGCGTCCGCCACACCCACGTGATGCTCAACGGGGACAGCGCGGGCTTCAACGAGCCGTTCAGGTCTGCCTCGGGCTCGCTGATGCAGCATCCCATGGATCAAAGCCTGGGCGCCGGCCCTGACGAGATCGTGGGCTGCCGCTGCGACTGCGAATATCAGATCGACTTCTACGCCAACCTGAGGTGACGCTATGGCTCAGGGCTCGTTCTCGGCGCAGATGAGCGCATGGACCCGAGAGACCAAAGAGCGGATGCGCGCCGTTCACAGGGGTAGCGCTCAGGCCGTCGTGGAGCTGATGCAGACGCCTCGCGGCACCGGCGGCAACCTCCGGGTCGACACGGGCTTCCTCCGCGCCTCTCTCGTAGCGACCACAGGCGCGGCCCTGCCTGCCCAAACTTTCAAACCGGATGGGGTCAAGGCCTTCGCTTATGACGCGGGCCCGATCAACCTGGTCATCGCGAACGCCGACATCAAAGACCCCATCACGGCCGTCTATACCGCCAACTACGCCCGGCCCCGCGAATATGGGGCGCGAGGGCACGCCGCGGATCGCTGGGTCGCACTCGCCGCACAGCGCTGGCCGCAGGTAGTCCAACAGGAATGCGCGAAAGCCCAGGCCTCGGTCGCGTCGCGCTCGGGAGTATAGCCCATGGCCGATCCCGCCGTCGTCACAGCGCTCCTGCTGCAGCAATGCGAGTCCCTCGTTATCTCGTCGCCGGCCATGCCGATCGCCTACCCTGACGTCGCCTTTTCGCCGCCGGCTGATGGCAAGTACCTCCGCGTCGAACTCTTCAAGAATGCACCGTTCTGGGAGGGCCTCGCGTCCGGCCGGATCGACCAGGGGCTGCTTCAGATCATGGTCGTCTGGCCGCGCAATCGTGGGATCATCAAGCCCGCCGAAGTCGCCGCCCTCGTCGAGGAGCACTTCAAGAAGGGCACTCGGATGACGGGCTCTGGCGTGACCGTGAAGGTCAACCGGGAGCCCTACTCCAGCTCTCCGATCACGAGTCCGGACAAGTCCGAGACGCCCGTCACCATTCCGTGGATCGCAGTCTAGCGCCACGGCCCGCCCTATCCCGCGTGGGCTGCGGACCTCTGAAAACAGGAGCCACCCATGGCAATCGGCACGTCCGAGGGCTCGACCGTGTTCATCGGTCCGGTCACCACGGCAACATCGCAATCGGCGCTCGCCGCCCTCACCTACGTCGAGATCGGCAGCGTCGAGAGCATCGGCGAGTTCGGCCCCCAGGGTCAGGATGTCTCGTTCACGCCCCTGAAAGGCCCTAGCGTCCAGCATCTGAAGGGCGCGATCGACAACGGCATGCTGCCGATCGTTTACGCTGCTGATCCTCTGGATCCCGGCCAGATCGCCCTCAGCGCCGCCGCCGCGACGAAGTTCGAATACGCCATCAAGATCGAGCTCAACGACGAAGCCGACGGCAACGACACCCCGACGATCTTCTATGCGCGGGGCCCGGTCTTCGGAAAACGCATCAACGTCGGCGGCGCCAACGACGTCCGGAAGCGCACCTCGAACGTCGGCCTGAACGTCCTGGTCGAGGTCGCCGGCGCCGCGGTCACCTAACTCCTTCTCCCTAAACTTAACGCCGTGGGTCGCGCCCCGGCGTCCTTTTGCAGGACACTCCTATGGACCTCTCCACCCTCGACACCTCAGCCTTGGCCAACGAAGGCGCGGTGCTTCATCTGAACGGCCCCACCGGCCAGCCGCTATTCCAGGACGACGGCGAGACCCCCGTCACGCTGACCCTGCTTGGCGAGGACAGCGATGTCGTCACCAAGGCGAACAACGAGGCCGCCAATCGCTTCCTGACCTCGATGGGCAACGCCCAGGCCGTGACGGCCGAGGTCTCCAAGGCCAACGAGCTGAAGAAGTTCGCTGCGGCCACTGTGGCGTGGGACGGTGTCGTGGTCGAAGGCAAGCGCCTGGACTGCAACGCCGCCACGGCCGGCGCCCTCTACCGGCGCTTCCCGTGGATCGCCGATCAGGTCCGCGTCTTCATCCGTGACCGTGCCCATTTCTTGAAGGCCTCGCCGACGGCCTGATCAGCTTCGCCGAGGCGGTCTCTGGCGGGGTCGATCAAAAGAAACTGCCCCACCTCCCGCCAGCCGCTGCGCGGATTTGGCTCGCCTTCGTTGACCTGCAGGCGACCCGCGACCGGGGCATGGCTGTCGGGCCGATCACCTGGGCCGAGATCAATGCCTACGACGCCGCCACCTTCGCCATGCTGACGGCATGGGAAAAACGCCTGATCCGGCGCGCCGACGACGCCTACGAGGCCGTCCGCCTCGGCGTGAAGCCCAAGCCGACAAGCGTCGCGACGATGCGAGCCACGCTCCGGGCCGCCATCGCCGCGCGAAACGCTAAGAGCCCGCCAGGGGAGGCTTCGAATGACTGACCTCGCCAACCTCGGCATCCGCATCGAAAGCCAGGAAGCCGATGTCGCCGACAAGCGCCTCGACGACCTGGCGGCCTCGGCGGACCGGGCCGAGAAGAGCGTCGACTCCCTCGCGATGGCGGCTCGCCGGGCCGATGGTGCGACCTCGACCATGAACGTCGCCGTTCGGGAACAGGGCCGCATGCTCAACGTCTCGCGCAACGCCATGGGGCTGACGGCAGCGGAAGGCCTCAACCTGTCTCGCCAGTTCGCCGACATTGGCGTCACGGCCGCCATGGGCATGAACCCGCTGATGATCGCTCTTCAGCAGGGGCCGCAGCTGCTGGATATCTTCCAAGTCGCCGCCGTCCGAACGGGGATGACGGTTCGAGCCACGATGATGGCCGCAGCTACCGGCGCTTGGGCTCTGGTCGCACCCTTTGCACCTCTGATCGCCACGGTCGCTCTGGCGGGCGCTGCTATTGGCGGAGTCCTCGCCCTCTCTGCTCGCTCGGCGAACAAGGAGTTTGGCGACTTGAAGGACGGGCTGGGTCTGACCGACGACCAGCTGAAGAAGGTCAAGGACTCGACCATCAGTTTGGGGGACATCGTTGTCGCGACGTTCCAGGAAGTCGGCGAAGCGATCATGGACGCCTTCGACGGGCCGATTAAGTCAGCCCAGAAGCAGACGACATCTTTCCTTGACGAGCTGAAGGCGAACACGATCAAGGAACTGAAGGCCGTCGTCGGCGCATTCGTCGGATCCTACGATGTGATCCGGGGGACGTGGCGCATGCTCCCCGCCGCCATCGGCGATGCCGCGGTCACGGCGGCCAACATTGTGATCCGATCGGTCGAGGGGATCGTCAACGGCGCCGCGTCTGGCATCAACCGAGTCCTTGCGGGCATCCGCGCGCTCGGCGCGATCAACCCAACCTTCGCTTGGGCGTCGGCAATCCGGGACATCGGATCAGTGAGCCTGAACGGGCTGGCGAACCCCTATGGAGGGGCCATGAATGCCATCGGCGCTGCGGGCCAGAACCTCTACGCCGATGGCAATGCGCGGGGCGCGGGCTATGTCGATGCTGGGATCGACGCCGTCGGCAGGCGGGCTCGCGACAATGAGGTCGCGAACATCCGGCGGCAGGCTGGGGACTCCGGCGACACTGACGCCCAGCGGGCAGCGCGTGCTGCTCGGGAAGTCAGTGAAACGATGTGGGCGATGGAGCGCATCGACCTCCAACCCCTGAACATCCAACTGATCGAGCTCGTCGATCCTCTCAAGCTGATCGCCGACGAGGCTCGCCTGATCAATGGGCTGGCTCAAGAGTCGGCGCAGGGCCTGGCCGAGGCATTCGGTGAGAGCGGCCGCGCGCTGGGCGACCTCCTGGTCGGCATGACCGCGTATCAGTCTCGCATCGCTGAGATCAATCTGGCGGAGAAGGAGCACCACCTCAGCGCCATGCAGGCCGAGCGCGAGCGGGCTTATGCTCAGGTCGCCAACTACGGCGACATGCTGAGCGCGGCCAAAGGCTTCTTCCAGGAAGGTTCGGAGGGCTATCGGTTCCTGCAGGCAGCGGAAGCCGCCTACCGCGTCTTCCAGTTCGCGATGTCGGTTCAGGCGATGGCCCAGACCGCAGCGGAGACGGCGGCCAGCGTGGCGGCAAGCGGCACCAAGGCGGCAGCCTCGACGGCGGCCGGCGCTGCGAAGATGTTCGAAACGCTGGGCCCGTACGCCTTCCCGATCGTCGCCGCGATGGTCGCTCTCCTGGCCTCTCTTGGGATGCGTGGCGGCGGTGGCGGCGGCTCTTCCAAGGCAGTGAGCGCTTCGGTGGGCACCTCGCAGGGAATGAACCAGCAGGCCGATCAGAACCGGACCCTCTTCGCTTCGGCTGTGGCTCAACAGGTTGAGGTAAAAGTCACGGCCGACCGGGATGGTCTGAACGCCTACGTTCAACAGACGGCCGGCGAGGTTGCCCGCCCGATGATCGCGCAAGGCATGGCCGCCGCCGCCGGCGCCACCCGGGCCCAGGTATTCTCCGACCTCGACAAGAGCCGAACCTATGATCGAACGGCTGGCTGATGCCTAGGACGCTCCCCACCCCGCGCCTGATCAGCGCCGAGCCTACGATCATCTCCTCGAGCATCGACCAGAGGAGCGCGACCGGATCGAACCGGCAGAAGGGCATGCGGAAAGGCTCGCACTACAGTTACGAGTTCATCCTCGAGCCGACAGACCATGCCGAGGGGTTGGCATGGCTGGACCTGCGCACGGAAGCCGACACGGTCGTCGTCGCCATTCCGCAGATGGGGCTGGAGATTGGCACGCCGGGCACGGCGCTCGTCAACGGCTCCGGGCAGTCAGGCTCTTCGCTGTCCATCAAGGGCTTCGTTCCCGGCTACCAAGTCCGCAAGGGTCAGGCCTTCAACCACATTGGGTCTGATGGAGTTCGCCGGATCTACATCGCCGACGCCGCGGCCACGGCCAACGGCTCCGGCGTCGCGACGATCACTCTGGAGACCATGCTGAACTGGCCGCCGGCCAACAACGAGCCAGTCTCATTCAGCGACGTGCGCATCGAGGGCTTCGCGGCCGTGGAGCGGGGCTCGTTCCTGCAAGACGGCAACGGCTACTACAACATCCGTTTCACGGTCGAAGAGTCCGGCTGATGGATGCCGCCCTCTCTGCCGCCTACAGCCAGCGGGTTTGGACGCGGGCGCTGTTGGTGCGCTTGGACCTGCCCGGCGGGACTTATGCCCTGACCGACGGCGGCTTCGTCGTTCACGAGGGCCAACTGTATCTGGGCGCCGAACCCTCGCTGGGCCTGTTCATCGGTGTCTCCGGCCTGGCCAGCGGAACCGGCAACCAGACGACCCGTGTCGATCTCCGCATCGCGCCTAAGAACAACAGCGCCGCCTCCATCTTGGGGTCGCCCAGCACGCAAGGCAGCCGGGTCCGGGTCTGGCGCGGCGCCATCGACCGAAGGACCGGGCTCCTGATCGGCGAGCCCGTCCTGCGCTTCGACGGCGAGATCGATCAGCCTCGGTTCTCGGTCGGCTCGGATCGTCAGCTCACCATCGCCTGCGGCACGCAGTCCGCTCGGCAGCTTGAAGAGAACGCCGACTGGCGCGCCAACCACGGCTTCCACTCGACCCGTTGGGCCGGTGAGAACGGGATGGTCCGCGTCGCCGGCATTTCGAAGATCACTCAGGACCTGGGGACGTGGCGCACATGATCGACGACCGTCTCCGCCGGGCCGCCGCGGCCGAGGCCTGCCGCCAGCGCTTCTACGGCAAGGCCTATGACCCCGGCGTCCGCGACTGCGTGAAGCTGGCGACCCATGCCCTGGTCAAGATGGGGCACGGCTCGGGCCCGGTGAAGGGCCTCCGCTATGACACGGAGGCAAAGGGCTATCGGCTCTTGCTGAAGGCCGGTTTCAAGACCCTGCCTGAGGCGCTCGATGCGATGGGGCTGCCTCGGATCGCGCCGGCCATGGCCATGCAGGGCGATCTGATCGCGATGCACGCAGGTGACGACAACCCCTTCGGCGCATCCATGATGGTCGCCATGTCGGACGGCCTAGTCCTCGGCTTTAGCGAGGGCGTCTGTTCGACTTGGCGTCCCCTCGCCTATCAGGCCGCCTGGCGCCTCTGATGCCGCAGGCCATCCCCGCCGTCATCGCCGCGATTTCTTATGTCGGCACAGCGACGACGGCTGTGGTCGCGGGAACAGCAACCCTCGCCCAGATCGCGACGGTTGCTGCCGTGGGGATCGGAGCTGGTGTCGGCAGCATGGCGCTGTCGCAAGCGCTGACGCCCCAGATCGCCAGCCAGGGGGCTGCTGTTCAGTGGGAGGCCAACCCTGACGCTCCGTTGCGTTTCGCCTTCGGGCGGGTGGGCGTGAAAGGCAGCATCAAGGATGCGGCGGTTTATGGCCCGGACCGCATGTACGTCAGCTTCGCCTGCACAGTTTCCGCGGCGGGGCCCATCAAGAGCTTCGTCGCGTTCCGAGCTGGCGATTACTACATGTCCTTCAACGGCGCGGGCATGGCGACGACCGAGCCCTACGCGGGTGAGATGTGGCTTTCAACGCGTCTCGGTCTGCAGCCCGACACCGCGCTATCCCTGCCGTCCGGGCTCAAGAACGGAGCCACCTTCCCAGGCTGGAGCAGTGATCGAAAGCTTTCGGGATCGGCGGGCTACCTGATCACCCTCGGCGAGAACTCGAAGCGCACGGCCTACGACGGCAAGATCCCGGCGTTCGTCGCAACGATCGAGGGCCTGTTCTGCTACGACCCCCGCCTCGACAGCACCTATCCTGGCGGCTCCGGTTCCTGCCGGCTGAACAACCCCGCGACGTGGATCTGGACGCAGAACCCCATCTTGTTCGGGCTAAAGTGGGCGTTGGGCCTCTGGGAAGGCCCGACCGGCAAGGGCGCGCCGCAGATCGACTATCAGGTCGGCGGCATCGGCGCGAAGGTCGAGGGCATCCACCTCGCCTCGTTCGTGGCGGCGGCGAACGTGTCGGACGCCAATGGCTGGACCAGCGCCGCCTACCCCTCCACCGACGACGACAAAGCCCAAGTCCTGGACGGTTTCCTGAAGGCGGGCGGCGCCATGTACGCGGAGATCGCGGGCAAGATCGCCTGCATCCACCGCGCGGCTCCCCGGGCAACGGTCTTCACCGTGACCGTCCGCGACACCGCTGGCCCGGTCGAGATCGACACCGCCTCGTCCAAGCTCAACCGCATCAACACGATCCGGCCGCGATATTGGGCAGAGGATCAAGAGTGGGAGATGACCGCCCTTCCGGAGGTGACGTCCACTGTATGGCAGGAGGAAGACGGGCAAGGCGTCGCCGTGAAGCGCACCCGCGGCGCGGACTACACCTTTGTCCCTCAGGCCAAGCAGGCCCGTGAGCTGGCCAGTCTGGAGATTTCGAACAGTCGCGAGGGCATCCGGGGGCGTGTTCCGCTCCGCCCCTACATGGACCCGGAGCCCGGCAACTGCTTCATCTTCGACGAGCCCGACTTCGCCCTTTCGAATGTCAAATGCTTCGTCCTCAACGTCGAAGACGACACCGAAAACGACACGGTCATCGTCACCTTCGAGACCGAGACCGACGGCAAATATCCGTTCGCCTATGGCCAGACAGGCAGCCCACCGCCGCCGCAAGAGCTGGACCCGATCGACCCGCGAGAGGTCACCCCGCCCGCTCCTTTGGATTGGACCGTCGTCGTGCGCCCTCCAGCGCCAGGCGGCGGCCAGCTGCCCGGCTTCGACGTTGCAGGGGTCGTCAACAATGCGACAGCTCACCGGGTTCTTGTCGAAACCGGGCCCGGCGAGGACGGCCCGTGGACGCAGGCCTATTCCGGCCCGCCGACGGCCGAGCGGATCCAGATCACCGTTGATCCTGGCGTCGCCTACTACGTCGCTGTCAGCTACTTTAACGCGGCCGGAAACCAGTCCACGCGATCCGTCTATGGGCCCTATGTCGCCGGCAACCTTGTATCCGACGACACAGCCGGCGTCGGCGGAACGCCCGCGGCGGAGCTGATCAGCTTCTTCCGGGAGGCGCAGGGCCTGGTCGCCGAGACCGACAACGCCGCCGAGACCCTGATCCGGGAGACGCTAGACCGTCACGCGCGTGTGGTGGCGGAGAAGGAAGCGCGGATCGCCGACATCCTCGACGAGGAGACGGCGCGGATCGCGGCGATCACGGCCGAACAGGCGGCGCGGGTCGCGGGTCTGCTGGCTGAAGCCCAGGCGCGGGGCGAGGCCATCGTCGGGGTGTCGACCACGGTAACGGTCGTCGCGTCCGCTCTGTCCGCCGAAGTCACGACGCGGACGGAGCAATATGCGGCGACGGTCAACAGCGTCGCCCTGGTCGACGGCCGGGTCACGACCGTGGCCGGGAACCTGTCGGCGGAGACGGCGACGCGGCTGACGCAGATCAGCGCGGTGAACGCCTCGATCGCGGGCGTCGACAGCCGGGTCACGACATCGGCTAACGACCTCGCCTCGCTGACGTCGTCGGTGACGACGCAGTTCTCCTCGGTGAACGGCACGCTGGCGGAGGTGGTCACGCTGGCGAACACGGTCTCGACCGGGCTGGCGGCCGAGACCTCCACGCGCGCGCTGCAGATCAGCAGCGTGCAAGGCTCGATTGCCGGCGTTGATGCGCGGGTGACCACGTCCGCGAATGATCTGGCCGCCCTGACGACGTCGGTGACGTCCCAGTTCAGCACGGTCAACGGCACGCTGTCGGCGCACACGACGTCGATCACCACGAACGCCTCGGCTATCTCAGCCGAAACCACGGCGCGCACGTCCCAGATCAGCAGCATCAACGGCTCGCTGTCCGAGGTGATCACCCTGGCGAACACGGTCAGCACGGCGCTGGCGGCAGAGACGACGACGCGGAGCGGTCAGTTCAGCACCCTCGGTACGTCGATCGCGGGCGTGGACGCGAGGGTCACCACCAACGCGACGGACCTCGCCGCCCTCACCTCCTCGGTGACCAGCCAGTTCTCGTCGGTCAACGGCAACCTGTCCGCCGTCATCAGCCTGGCCAACACGACGGCGACGCTGAACGCCGCGCTGACCCAGACCGTGACCGATCTGACGGCCTCGACGACCGCAGGGCTGGCGAACGTTAACACCACCCTGACCGCGCTTTCGGACGCGGATCAGGTCCTCGCCTCATCGATCTCGACGGCCCAGACCACGGCCAACGGCGCAAGCGCCAGCGCAACCTTCGTGCTGTCGGCGCTGAATGGAAACCAAGCCTACGCCGCCCTGCTGACCGACGTGAACGGTCGCTTCACCGGCATGCGGATCAACGGCGCGACACAGGCCGTCGACTTCCTCGCGGAATATTTCAACGTCACGGCCGGGTCGGGCGGCGGCATCAGCTACAGCGCGGCCTCGAAGGTCTTCAAGATCTACGACGCGACGTCGAAGACGGTGCTGCGGGCCAGCGGCGACATCCGCATGTGGTCGGGGCCGGCGTCGGTCGCGGACGGCTCCGAGACCGCAGAGAACGGGGTCCTCGCCATCGGGCCGGGCGTCGCATCGGGAGGCCGCTTCAACGGTCAGACGCTATCCGGCCCTTTTGACTCCGGCGCACCGGGATCGGGGATCACCGACCTGACCACGACGTATCAGACACTCGCCTATGTCGAGCGGCCGATGCGGGACGGCGGCTACGTCACGCTGCGGGTGCAGGGCGAGGCCTCCGGCAACGCCAACCCGGACGGCGAGGGGGTTCGCAACTGGACCATCGACTATCGCCTCGTTTCGACCGCGCTCGACGGGTCGGACCTTGAAACGATCCTGACGGCCTCGTTCGGCGGATCGCACACCGGAACGATCAGCTTCGTCGACGCGGGGCTCAGCAGCTGGGACCCGTCGGTCACGGCGAAGAACGGCCAGCGCCGACTGGCGTGGCAGGCCCGCCGCGCCTCGGACGGCGTCACCACGGCGGCCAGCGTCCGCAACATGCGCATCAGCGGCTTCTACGCCGGCTGAAGCAGGGAAGCGCCAGAATGAGACGTGTAACGACGACGGAAGCCACCAATCTAACAGGTGTTCGCTGTGTCCGGGGGAGCTCCAGCCTATGGGGCCAGAGTGAGTTCGACGATACTGGCCTTCACATCGATGGTGAGGCTGAAGTTCCGGATGAAGTCCATTCCAAGGATCGCTGCGAAGGGATGGCCGGAACCGATAAGGTCGCTGACACACAGATGGCCCCGGTGTCGAACAGGTCCGACCAAAAGGACGCCATCGATCACGTCCTGACGGCCAAGGGCGTTTACACTCAGCGAGTTTAGGCTGTGGACCACTGCATGGCCGGCCGCCCAGCCCTTGTCGACAATCACGAACTCAGCTCCGGTATCGACCAGGGCGCGGCCACGATGTTGGCGACCGCCAGGGTCGCCGAAGATCACGTCGACCACGGGCATGAACTTCTCGCCCCCTGAACCCATCGTGGTCTTCAGAAAATAGCCTGTGATCCTGACTGACTCAGGCATTCGCCCCTCCGCGCAGTGACGGGCGGACACTGCCCGATGCGCACGACGTGCGCGAATTCATTGCCCAGGAGACTATCATGACCAAAGCCCCCACGGCCGAGGAGCGCCGCACCGCGCGCCAGGCCGAACTCGCCGAACAGGCCCGCCGCGCCGCAGAACAGGCGATCGACGATGCCGACATGAACCTGCCCGTGCTCAAGGCGGCGATGAAGGACGTCGAAGCGCTGGCCAAGCTGGTCGAGAAGCTGAAGGCGCACTCCGCCGATCTGCTGCCGTCGAACAACGGCGTCGCCACCTGGCAGTTGTCCGTCGAGACGCTGGCGCAGGTCCAGGGCAATCTGCAGACCATCGGCGAGGCGCTGGTCACCCACTGCAACACCGTCCTCGACGCGCCGGCGGCCTGATCCGATGGCCCTGACGGACGCGGAATGGTCGGCGGCGGCGGCGGACATCTTTGCGCGGCAGATCGCCGGCACGATCACCCAATCGCAGGCGGCGACCGAGCTAGCGGCGGCCACGGCCAACTGGCCCACGCGCACCCTGTCTAACGCCGACCTCTCGGCGCGGATCGTCGACCTCATCGCCTCGATCAACAATCCGCTGTCCGCTGTGAAACTCAGCGCCGGGGCGCCGGGGACCAGCTTCGGCGATCCGGGCGAGCTGGCGCTCGATTACGTCAATGGCGCGATCTACGGGCCGAAGGCGACTTCGGGGACGATCTGGCCGCTGCAGACTTCGCTGAAAGGGCCGAAGGGCGACACAGGTGCGACGGGCCCGCAAGGGCCACAAGGGGTGAAGGGCGACACTGGAGCCACCGGACCGCAGGGGGCGACTGGACCTCAGGGTCCAACCGGGGCGACTGGCGCACAGGGTCTCACAGGCCAGACGGGCGCGCAGGGTGAGCAGGGGCTGACCGGCCCACAGGGACCGGACGGACCGACCGGCCCACAAGGTCCGCAGGGGGAGGAAGGCGCGACGGGACCGACCGGCGCCACAGGTCCGCAAGGCCCGCAGGGGGACACCGGTCCGCAGGGCGCGGTCGGGCCGACGGGTGCGACAGGGCCGGAGGGACCGCAGGGCGAGAAGGGCGATCGAGGCGAGGCGTTCAGCGTGGATGCTACCGGCCCTCGCGCGGATCGCGACGACCACGATGCGGAGCCCGTCAACTTCGCCTATTTTGCCTCGGACGAAGGTCTTCTTTATTTCCGCCAGGGCGCAGCCGGGGGTTGGTCCGCCGGCATAGCCTTCGGCAAGGGCGACACGGGCGACACCGGGCCACAGGGTCCGGCCGGTCCGACCGGGCCGCAGGGTCCTGCCGGCAGCCAGGGGCCGCAGGGTGAGATTGGTCCGCAGGGTCCGACCGGCGCGACGGGGGCGACTGGCGCGCAAGGTCCGGCCGGGCCAACCGGTCCGACAGGCTCGACCGGTCCGACCGGAGCCACCGGCCCTGCGGGGTCGGATGCGACGGTGACCAGAGCTTCGGGCTCTGATCTTCGCGGCCTCTTCGATGACCAGAAGGTGCTGACGCCGAAGTCGGTCGCGGATGCGGCCGCGCTGGTGACCCTCACGGACGCCGCGACCATCGCCGTCGATCTGGCGACCGGTGTGAATTTCGTCGTCACCCTGGCCGGCAACCGAACCCTTGGCGCGCCGTCAAACGCGAAGCCGGGGATCACGGGGACGATCCTGGTCAAGCAGGACGCAACCGGTTCTCGGACGCTGGCCTTCGCCTCGGCCTGGATGCCGTTCGGCTCGACGCCCAGCCTGACCACCACTGCCAACGCCGTCGATCTGCTGACCTTCATCGTGGAGACCAGCGGCAAAGTCCGGTTCAGCTTGGCCAAGGGCGGGGCGGCCTGATGCTGCATATGCCCTCCCCGACGCTGATTGTTCCTGAAATGGCGACCCCTACCGGCCAGGCGCTCTTCTCCGCGAACAGCAGCTGGGTCGTTCCGGCGGCCGTTACCCTCATCTGTGGGGTCGCGGTCGGAAATGGCGGCGGCGGGTCAGGGACCGGGGCCGGCGGCGGGGCCGCCCTCGCGTGGTCCAACGACATCGTCGTCGTTCCGGGCGAGACGCTGACCCTCTCCATGTCCACCGCTTACGAAGGCCGGGTGGGGGCGGCGATCATTCGAGCTTCGTCGGGCGAGGTGCTGCTGTTCGCTGAGCGGGGCGGGAGTACGTTCGACAGCAGCGGCGCGGCCGGCGGCTCATACATATTCGGCGCAGGCGCGACCTCCGGCGGCGGCGCTGGCGGATACGGCGGCAACGGCGCGGGCTCTGCCAACGAGGGCGGCGGCGGCGGAGCGGGCGGCTATTCAGGTCCTGGCGGCAACGGCGGGTTCAGTGGGGCTCCTACGGGTGGCGCAGGTAGTGGCGGCGGCGGTGGCGGCGGCTCCTACGGCGGGTTCGGCACGCGCGGCGGCGGCGTCGGACTGCTGGGCCAAGGCGCAAGCGGCGGGCCGGGCGAGAACGGCTCCGGCGGCGATTTCGGCGGCGGCGGCAACAGAAACATGAGTGCATCCGGGGCGGGCATCCGCCTGATCCACGGACCCGGTCGGGCCTTCCCCACTACTAACACAGGAGACCTGTGATGCCCTTTGTCCTCGACGGCCAAACCCTGCCGCCGGGCCAGCCTTTCACGACGGGCGACGTGCAGTATCCGGCAAATGTGCTGGACCTTTGGACGGCCGAGGAACTGGCCGAGATCGGCGTGGTCTGGGTCGAGCCGGAGCCGCAGCCCTTCGACCGGCTCGGCCCCGCCAAATCGGCGCTGGCCGCCTCGGACATCACGGTGCTGCGCTGCTTCGAGCAGGGCCAAACCGTTCCGCCTGAATGGGTCGCCTATCGCGAGATCCTTCGCGCGATCGTGAGCGGCGGAGACAACCCTCAACCGACCCGTCCGGACTGGCCCTGAGCCGTCCTAACTGGCCCAAGCCCGCGCCCTGCGTCGGCTGCCTTGTATCGGCTGACCATCTTGGAGGGGCGGATGATCGACCCGCGTGACTACGCCGCCTTCTGGGGCCTTTGCGGCGGGCTGTTCTACGGCGCCATCGGCCTGATCACCGCCTATTCGGCGAAGGTCGGAAACCCCGTCGCCCGCCGGAAGGCGTGGCTGGAGATGATGATCGCACCGGTGTTCGGCCCGATCTGCGCCGAAGCCGTGACGGTCGCCGTCTTGGCCGTCATGCCCGGCCTCGGCATGCCCGCCGTCGCTCTGACGACCGGGTTTCTCGCCGTGCCGTGCGGCCCTGTCCTCTTCAACCGGCTGAAGGAAGCGGTCCTCAAGCGCCTCGGAGCCAACGACCAATGACCCTGCAACACACTCTGGCCCTGTACTCGGGGCTGACGTATCTCGCCGCCGCCGGCGTCTGCATCCCGATCCTGAAGGTGCTGGGGCCGCTCTACCCGTCGCGGGTAACCGCGCCGAAATGGCTGCTCATCTGCGGTGCGGTCTACATGGCGGTGTTGGTCTTTCGGGGCGTGACCATCCTATTCCCCGGCCAGATCGTGACCCTGTCGGCGATCAGCTGGGTCTCGCCGCTAAAGGCGTCGGCGGACCTGGGCCTGATGCTGATCCTGCTGGACGCCGTGCTCCGCTGGCGGTCGCCTCCGCCGCTGATCTCGCGCCTGCTGGCCATCGCGGCACGCAACGGGGTGTCGGACAAGGGGCTGGTCCAGATGGGGTTCGAAGCCCCGGCCGTGGCGGCCGCCGATTATTCCGCCAGCGAAGATCCCCACCACGCCAATCTAGGGCCGCGCTGGATGCGTCTGACGACGTTGATCGGGGCGGTGGCGCTGATTGCGGCTATCGTCGCAACGATCGTCCTGAACAGTTCGGCGGCCACGTAGGCGCGAACCGGGTTCGCCAGTCTTCCACTCGGCGGCCCGCATTGGAGGTTCAGGAGATCTCCAACGCGAGCCGCCTCTTGGGATTCCAGAGCCGAGGCTCTGATTGGAAGACGGCACCCGCGCAGCATCACCTCAAAAATCGGCGGACGCGAGGTCGCTTTGCTAGGGCCAGATCGCGACGAGAGCGATCACAGCGGCGCCGACCATGACGCAGGCCCAGAAGATTTCCCGCTTCGAGAACATGACTACGGAAGCCCGACCGGCTTCCGTAGTTGCGTTAAAACGCCGACAGGTCAGGGACCGTCAGCCCGCGATGGAAGTCCAGAGCACGGCGGCCGCCCAGGCGATGCCGACGACGACCAGAGCGACGATCACGACGCGAGGCCGGTGCGACGACGCTGAAGGTACAGAGCCGCACCGCCCGCGAGCACCGTGCCAAACAGGATCATAGCCCATTCGGACATGGTCGGGACGGCTGCAGCTGCCGTGATCAATGTCGGACCCGTACCGCTCGTCAGAGCGCCGTTTCGGAATGTCCAGGTTGAGCGGTACGCTGCCGCGCCGGCCGGGAACTGCGCAACCCCGGCGCGGCCCGCGTTCGCGTTGTCGATAATGAACTGCCCGCCCGCATTGGATGCTCGATTTAAGCCCTGGGTGTTGACCTCAACGTCGAAATCGCCTGCGGCCAAATCGGATCGATCAATCAGAACGAACTGAACGCTCGACCGCCTCCCGTCGACACCGCAGCAAAGACCAACGTTGGCGTACGTGGCAATGAAAGCGGGTCTGCCGCCCAACGTCGAAGTTCCGTAGTTGGCCTGCCCCGTCTCCGATCTGGCCTCGAGATCGTCGAAAAACGGCACGATCGTATCGGTATTGTCGGCTTTGAGCAGTGTTGCATTCTGGGTGATCAGACCGTTCGTATATGACGCCTCCGCTCCAACCTTTATGGCGAACGGCAGGGTGACAGCCATGGTGTTGTCATCACCCAAAGGCAGCGGAGTAGTTACGGTTGGAAGAGGCCGGAATGATTGGGCCGTGGCGCCCGTCGCGATGAGAGAGGTCGCCAAAGCGACAACGGTGTACAGCTTCATGCAATAGTCCCCGGAATGAGACCAGGGTTCTGGCAGTAACCGGCGCGCCCAGCAAGCGTCTCTTTTAACAATACTTTTTCCAACGGGCTGGTTTTGGTGGTCTAAGCCCAAGGTTGTCAGAGCAGCGGCCACACCGTCAGCCCGACCATCGCCGCCACGGCCACGATCATCAGAGCGATCCAGAACCATTCCTCGCGGTCGCGGCGTCGGCTCATGCCATCGTCCGGCTGATCAGTTGGTCGGTCAGGTCTAGGTGCGCTTCCAGCGCGGCGATCGCGTCGTTGCGCGCACGTTCTGCCGCTGCGCGATCGCCAGCCATCAGGTGCGCCCCGAACTCGGTGATCTTCGCCGACATCAGTTGTTCGGCGCCCATGGCGCGCCGCTCCAGCATCCCGTCGTCCATCCGTCGTCCCGTGACCTGACCAGCCCCGCGACACCTTAGCCATAAGCGCACGCCGTGCGCATCCCCTGACAATGGAGAGAGACCATGACCACCACGCCAGCGGCGGGGTTCGATCCCGCGCGCTTCTTCGCCGGGGTGCGCAGGCGCTTCGGCCGCCTGTCCCAAGGACAGGTCGAAGGCTTCAACACCCTGCTGACCGCGCTCTCGGACTGGCCCGTCAGCTGGGTCGCCTATGCTTTGGCGACGACCTGGCACGAGACGGCGATGACGATGCAGCCGGTGAAGGAAAATGGCGGCCTCGCCTACTTCCGGCGCATGTACGACATCGATGGCGACCGGCCGGCCAAGGCGCGCGAGCTAGGCAACCTGACGCCGGGCGACGGGGCCAAGTATGCGGGACGCGGCTACGTCCAACTGACCGGGCGGACGAACTACGCCCGCTATGGCCTCGCCGATCGGCCGGACGACGCGATGAAGCCGGACGTGGCGGCGTCGATCCTGAAGGACGGGATGGCGCACGGCCGGTTCACCGGCAAGGCGCTGAAGGACTATCTGCCCGGTGACTATGTGAAAGCCCGTCGGATCATCAACGGGACCGACAAGGCCACCGAGATCGCCGGACACGCCGTCGGCTTCGAGGCCGCGCTCCGGGAGGCAGGGCGGTGAACGTCCGTCCCGTCCTGCTGCTGATCGCAGGCCTCGGCGTCATGCTGCTCCTGCTGCTCGCCTACTGCACGGTCACCGGCCCCTCGCGCCAAGCCGCTCGCCAGTCCCGCGATAACGCCACCATGGCCCAGACCCGCACCGAATCCGCTCTTGAGGCCATCACCGAGATCGGTCGCCTCGATGATCGCGGCCAAGCCACCTCCACCCAAGTCCAAGAGGCCCAGAATGCGATACGCCAAGCTCCTCCTGCTGACCGCGACCGTGTCGCTCGCTTTCAGCTCTGCCGCCTGCAGCACCGTGCCGATTGCGACCGGCTGCTCGGAACTGGCCCGGTCGGTCCTGACGCGGTCAACCCCGCACGCTGAGATCGGCGACAGCGGAGACCCGACGCTGGACTGGCAGCTGTACGGGGCGGCTGAGACCGGCCAGCTGAACAAGGCCAACGACGACAAGGCGACGGGCTTCGCGATTATCAACGCATGCGAGGTCAGGGATGCGGAGGTGACCGCGAGGCTCGCCCGGCCGTGGTATCGACGGCTTTTGCCGGGCTAGCGCATCGCTCAGACCACCTCTCTTCGCGTCGAGCCTCGGCTTCGCCATCACAGTCCGCCGGTCCTTCGGGGCTAGCGGACTTTCGTCGGTTTGCGACACAGGTCGTCTGCACCTTGTGCGTCGCTTTCTACGTGTTATCCCATCGTCGTCTTGAAGGGGGATTCCATGAAACGCATTGCAGCTGTTGTCGTCGGCGGATGCCTAACTTTCTTGAGCAGCGGGGCGTTGGCGCAGACTGCCGACCTCGCCGTGACGGTGACCGACAGTCCTGACCCTGTGACGGCAGGAACGAACCTTGCTTATTCAATCACGCTGATCAACAACGGTCCCAACCCTGCTACGACGGTGCAGATCTCTGACAATCTGCCGGCAGGTACAACTTTTCAGTCTATTTCTGCGCCGGGCTTGTGGAACTGCACCGTCCCGGCAGTTGGAACCGGCGGCACCGTTGCCTGTACAAGCGCCTCGCTGGCCTCAGGATCCCAAGCGGCATTCACTCTAACAGTTCAGGTCAGCAACTCACTCGCGAACGGCACCGTTATCTCCAACACGGTCATGGGTTCAGCGGCCGAATTGGACGGAAACCCGGGTAACGAAATAGCCACAACGACGACCACGGTGTTCGCTCCGCCGCCCCCAGCCCCCGTTCCTACACTGACCGAGTGGGCCATGATCCTGTTCGGCACGATGCTCGCCGGCGGCGCAGCGGTCTATCTCCAGCGCCGGCGCCAGCTCATCTAGATTAGCGCGGTCTGCCATCAGAGCCCCGTCGTCCCCTCACCAGGGCGGCGGGGCTTTTGTCGTTCCAGCGACACAGGAACGGCGCCACCTTGCCCGCATTGATCCATCGGAGCCGGCCTATGAGGAAGGTGGCCCGGCGTATGCGCCTCCCCATCCTCTGATTGTTGAAACCGGGGACCCCCGTTGGCCTAACACTGGTGGGGGTCTTCGTTCGTTAGGCAGTCAAAATTTCCAACATCCCGTCAGGCAAGGGCCGCTGGAGCGCCTTCGCCTCATCCCACGGCGCCCGCATCCAGACGTCGCGCTCCTCTTCGGTCAGCAGGATCACGGGCATGGCCTTGCGGTGATAGGTCATCACAGGCTCGGCGCTGTCGGTCGTCAGGAAGGCGAACAGGTCGCAGGTTTCGGGACCGGTCTTCACCTTGCGCACGCAGGTCCAGGACAGGGCGTGAACTCCAGCGAAGAAGGCCAGCGGCTGATCCTGTGTCAGAGCGAACCAGATGGGTTTCTTGGTGCCCTGATAGTCCTGGTCCGGTTCGCTGAAGGCGTTGAACGGTACCAGGCAGCGATTGGCCGGGGAGAGCCACGGCTTCCAGTGCGGCGATGCGACGTTGCGGACGTTCGTGGTGCCCTTGTCCGGCTCCAACTCCAGATATCGTCTGAAGCCTTCGTCATCGACGACTGTGCCCTTGGCGCGGATTTTCTCGACGCGCTTTACCGTGGCGTCGAACAGTGCCTTTTTCGACGACGGCATCCCCCAGCGTGCTGTCGTCAGGATGCGCTCGCCACCTTCGTTCAGCCGGACGATCGGCGCGGCGTAGTCCGGGTAGATGTCGCGGGGCTCGAGGTTGCCGACGTCCGAGACCATCGCCCGCGTCATGGCGAGAATGTCGCCGGGGCCGGACTTCGCGCGGTACAGGTTGCACATGGGCTGACGCTGGCCCGGACGTCAGTCCTTGTCCAGCCTAACCCTTCAGCCCTGACGAAGGCCCTCATCCTCGTGAGACTGCTCGTTCGGGAGCTTATCTTCCATCGGTTGCTGGTGCTTGGGCTTGCCGATCGTTGCGCCGTCACCAGTGCCGGGCCCTCCGGCCGAAGGAGGCAGATGAGGCTGGCGCGGGTCCACGCCGGGATCGGTCACATCCACTTGGCCGATCCCCCGATTGGCTTCCCCGGCATCGCCTAGAATTTTCGTCATCAGTCGCTCGTTGATCGGGATCGGGAAAAGATCAAAACGTCCTGGCGCCGTACCTCGACACCGCGGCGGCTGGGCATCGCCATCAGCTCCCTGACCCCACGAATGATTGCCAGGGCGTCGTTACTATAATCGGCTCTCTCGATGGCGGGGGCCATCGACTGCCCGTACTGAAAGCGGAACTCGTATTGCATCACAGTAGGCTAAAGGGTCGAGAGCGATGTCGTTCCTATGTCGGTGCGCCGACCCCCGGCCGACTTCTATCCTTTGACGTCGTTCATCGGACGGGCCCTGATTTGGAGGGTGGTAACGGTTAGTCACGGGGCTCATCGGGCGGCCGCAGCGGCGGCCGAGCTTCATTCTCCATGCTGGAGGTGATCACTCGAGTGGCGAACCAGCCCATCGCCACGAGAGCAATGATGGCGATAACGTAGTGCCAGCGCAGGACCCGTTTCATGCGCAAAAGCCTGCCACGATGAGCCGGTCCAAAATTAGCCCGTCAGGGTCCTCCGGCGATCGCCCCGATAACAGCCATCGCTAGCGCTTCCATGTCGACACGACCACTGACCTGCAAAGCGTCCGGGAGTTCGGAGACGGTGAGCTCCCCGGGAGCCGCTTCGGCCTGGCGACGAAACTCGGAGCGCATGGCCTCTGCCACCTGGGCTTCGGCGTCCATCAGCGACTACCATTCAGGTCCGCCTCGACGTCAGCCGCACGGTTGCCAACCCGCGCGACAGCTTCCCGTAATCCATCCTCGGTCACACCGAACTTCTTTGCCCAGTCTCGGACCTCGTAGTCTTCAGAAAGGCTGATCAGCTCGCGGTCTCGGCCGCCGGATTTGGATTTGTCGTCGCTCATTGGGTGGCCCTCCGCTGACCAGTTGTTGATCCGCCCTTTCGGCCAGCTTCACGCGCGAGCTCAGAGTTCTGCGAAAAACTACGCTTCTCGGAAGGTACTGCGGCCCCGCCCTTACGTGCGATCTCGCGCTGACGTTCGGGGTTCATCGAGCCAAACCCTCTTTGTGGGATACGGTTAGAACCGGTGTCGGGATTGTCCATGGCATCCTCCACTTTCACTGAGTGGCGAATCCCGAAGCGCCGACGTCAGTTCCTGTGTCGGGTCGCCGACGCCAGCTGGTATGTCGGCAATCCGATTGACTGAACTCTGCCGTTTCTGGGACGTTCAGTTCTATCGCGAGCTGGACAGGGCGTTCGCGACTGGAAGAGATCGGTAGCGTACGCCGCAAACTCCCGCCCGCCTGCGAGGAGAGCGACATGGCTTCTGGAAACTATCTCATCGACGGTTTGGATACGGCGACGAGCGACGCTCTGCGCGCGATCCTCAAACCGTGCCGCATCACAGCCGGCGAAGTTCTGATCGACCAAGGGGAGCGGATCGAAACGATTCACTTCCCGACGACCGCCTACCTCGTCAATCGCATCAGCAACGGGCGGGGTCAGACCCTACAGGTCACCTTCGTCGGCAGAGAGGGCGTCTCGGGTTTGGCGCCGTTCCTGGCGGACGCACCGTGCAGTTGGTCAGTGGTCGGACAAGGCGATGGCGACGGCTTCTCTGGTTCGGCGCAGGCCGTACGCCAGCTCGCTCAGGAGATGCCCTCGCTCCTGCACAGACTGCTGCAACTCAGCCACTTTTATCAGGCTGAGGCGCATCAGTTGGCGCTGGCGGCGACGTATGAGTCTATCACCGCTCGTCTCGCATCCTGGCTGCTTACCGCCTTCGACGCAGCCGGGCGGAATGAGATCAAGGTCACCCAAGATGAGATCGCTCATCATCTGGGCGTACAGCGTACCAGCGTCGTCAGTTCCTACTCGGAACTGTTCAGGATGGGTGCGGTCAAATTGATGAGAGGTCGCGTTACCCTTACGAACGAAGGCTCACTTCGTCGTGCGTCCTGCGGAAGCTATGAGCTGATCCAGTCCATGGGAAGGGATCTCGGAGTCCTGCCGCGCGAGGATGAGCAAGCGGCCTAACGCGACTTTTCACCGACCTTGGACGGTAAGCCGCCAAATCTCTTGGCCGACCCCGTTGGTCACCACCACGGAGAAGGGGCCGCCTTTTACCACATAGGCGGAGTGCTCACGCAGTGTCTCAAAGATCACCGCCACAGCCGACCGCCTTGCGGCCTCATCGTCGGCAAGTTCCTCGCCGTCGGGGTCAGGACGGTTTTCGCCGTCCAAGACATTGAAGAAGTACCGGGGCACCAGCCGCTCTCCCAATCTGAAGCCCCATCCACCAACACCATATCGTCTAGCCAGTTCCTAAGTCGTTTTGCGGACGGTGTTTTTCCTCATTACCGAGCTAATACTCAGGATTCAGACCGACGGTGAGCCAGAGTTAATCCGAGTTTACGGAACCGTACAAAAGCCGGAGCGCTTAGGTTCACAGGGCGGAACAAAAACCATGGCCGATACTGTCTGCGTCTTCGTCGTCGATGACGACCCTCTTATTGCCATGACAATCGAACATGCGTTGGAGGACGGCGGCTTCGAGGCACGCTCGGGGAACTCGGCTGCCGATGCGACCATCCTATTCGAGCAGCATGGAGACGCGTGCCGAGCTCTGATCACAGATGTGAACCTCGGTCCCGGACCCAAGGGCTGGGACGTCGCCCGCGAGGCCCACGCTCGATTGCCGGACTTGCCAGTTGTCTACGTGACCGGCGATAGCGCCCACGAGTGGACAGCTCAGGGCGTACCCAACAGCATCCTGGTCACCAAGCCGTTTGTCGGCGCACAGATCGTCACGGCAGTGACTACGCTCCTAAACGGCGGTTGAGCTGCGCCTAGTGAAGCGATGGCGCCCGCTGAAGCTCCTCCACAAGCTGGTCCGATATCCGCCTGCCCGACAAGTGTTCCAGCTCGTCTCGACTATAACCCTCCCGCGCGAGAGCCTGCGCAATCTCCCGCTTGGAGCGGCAGCGGCCTGACTGGGCGAGCTCGAACGCCCGGGCGACGACGTGAGCAGGCTTGATCGTATGACTGATGCTCATACGTAGACAAAACGTGGTCTTAAATGGCCTCGTTCCTGTGCTCGCTACGCGACATTGAAACTAGTTAGCGCATTTGCCTTCCTTGCCCGATAAGCGATTCAAATGAATCACTTAATCGACGGATCGAATCACTTCGCGCGGGGTTCGACTCGTCGCCATGCCCCGCAGAAAGCAGGACCTGGAGCGGACGCCGAGGATGCCGGCGAGCTTCCAACCGTTGTCGCATCCGACGCTCGAGGCGAAGCCGCCGGCAGGGCGCGGGTGGATTCACGAGATCAAGTTCGACGGCTGGCGGGTGCAGCTGAACGTCTCGGGCGGGGTGGCGACCTGGTGGAGCCGGAACGGCAACGACCTGACCGAACGACTACCTCGGCCATCGGCTGATGCGGCCGGGCTGGAAGACTGCATCCTCGACGGCGAGCTGTGCGCGGTCGACGCAGACGGGAACCCAAACTTCTCCCTGCTGAAAGGCTCGATGAACGCGCGGGGCAGCGGCAAACTGGTCTACTTCGCCTTCGACATCCTGTGGCGCGGGGAGAGCGACCTTCGGCCTTACGCCCTCTCGACGCGGAAGAAGGCGCTCTCCGCCGTGCTGGAGGGCGGGACCGAGGCGGCCCGCAAACGCATCCATTACGTCGACCATTTCGAGGGCATCTCCTCGGCCGATCTGATCAAGGCCGCCTGCAATATGCGGCTGGAGGGGATCGTCTCCAAACAGCTGGGCGAAAACTACCGCGCCGGTCGGACGTCGGTCTGGATCAAGTCGAAGTGCCGGCCGGGCCAAGAGGTGGTAGTGGGCGGCTGGAAGTCCGGTTCGGACGGCCGGTTCAAGAGCCTGCTGACCGGTGTCTATGAGCGGGGTGAGCTGCGCTATGCGGGGTCATTGAAGAACGGCTTCCGCGATCGGGACGTGTCGGACCTGCGGCCCCGACTGAAGGCGCTGTCGCGCGCGCGCACGCCGTTCGCCGGCGAACAGCCCAAGGCGACGGGCGGTGATCGTCTGCACTTTGTCGAGCCCGAGTTGGTCGCCCAGGCAGAGATCGCCGAATGGACCGGCAGCGGGCGACTGCGTCAGGCGAGCTTCAAGGGCCTGCGCGAGGACAAGGCGCCGACGGATGTCCGTCGTGAAGGTTGAGCCCGCCATCATCGGCCGGCGGGTGCTGGGGCTGGTCGGCCAAGGATTGCCGGACCATCAGATCCGCTGTCCGGATTGTCGGCAGGTCATCCACATGCGGGATCTGGCGGCGGTGCTGTCGCACGAGCGGCGGCACATAGCGGACGTCGCCAACGTCCGCTGAGGGTGGGAAGCGGACTGCAAACGGCCCCGCCATCGCCAGCGGAGCCGTTTAATTCAGGATTAAGTCGTCAGGCGATGAGGCGGCGACGCTGGATGTAGAGGGCCGCGCCACCGGCCAGGACTGTGCCGAACAGGATCATCGCCCACTCCGTCATTGTCGGGACGGGGACAGGGTTTAGCTCCTCGTAAACTTGGAAGGGCGCGTCGCAGCAGGACCAGCCTCCGCCTTGATTGGTGAAGCCGGAAAGCGCCGTACCGCCAGCATAGTCGTTGGTGAAGGTGATGGCGGTATTGCCAGCGCCAAACACGACCGAATAGGTCTGGCCTGCGATCACCGGGAAGGGCGTGGTCAGGTTGATCGTGGTGAAGCCCGTGTTGTTATCAACAGACTGGGTCAGCGTGACGGCCTGCTGGTAAACGGGGGTGCCCACCATGCCATTCACGCCGCTGCCGTTCGAGCCGTTGTAGATGTACATGGTCGTATTGACGTTGGACCGGGACCTGAAATCGATCCTCGTGATCCGCCCGGTCAGCGTCGCAGTGAAAGACTGACCGACGCCTGGGCCAGGGAGCCCGGTCGCCCCGTTGGGCTGGCTGATAGTCTGCGCGTTGGCGAAGCCGGGCACAGCGGCGATCGCACACAAGGCGAGAAGAAGCGCGGCAAAGCGCGCCGAAAGCTTATTGAACAAGGCGTCCCCCAAAATCAAAGCAGGGACGAAGGTCCGTGCGCTCTTTGTCCGCCGGATTTCGCGAAGATGGTCAACTGACGAAGCGTGACAGGCGAACACCGGGGGCGGACCTATGAACGCCAGATGACCTAGGAACGGCAGGCCGGGCACCCCGTTAACCCTGGGGCGCCGGCCATGGAGCGGTGGCCCGGCATGATGCGCCGCTCCGTCCTCTGAGATGTTGAAACCGGGGACCCCCGTCGGCCTGACAATGGCGGGGGTCTTCGCACTCAGCCATGAAGGACGCGGGCCAGCTGCAGGCCCGCCACGACAAAGCCGACTACGATCACGGCGCTCAAGACCCAGCCCCGGAGCCGATGGAGGACTGTCAGGACCTCGGCCAGCATCAAGGCAACGCCTTGGCGGTCATCACATATTCCATGATGGCTCCCCGGGGCCGCAGGATGAAGTGGACCCGGCCGATGCAGCCGATCCGGCGACAAGCGGTCTCCGCGCCCCACAGCGAGTAGTCCGGCCCCATCACTTGGGCGATCCGTCGCACGTCCGCTTCGATTCGGAGGTCGCACACCGGACATTCGGCGATGACCGGCCAGCGGTTGCGCAGGATCTGATCCACGGTCTGAGAGGCCTCGCGCCAGTCCGCCTCGCGGTAGCGGTCGAGGTTCTTACGACCCATGGGGAAGGATGCCGGCGGCGGCGAGGTCGGGCCCCGCCGGGCAGTCTCTCAGCACATCGAGATACCCGAAAACATCCTGACCAATCTCAGCGAGCCAAGTGTTCAGACGACGACACCATTGCAGGCGCGCGTCGTTCTCCAACTCCTTGCCGAAGCCGTCTGCGTTCGGATCGTTGGCGGTCCGGACCAGCAGTCGTCGGCCGCCGCATCCGCTGCACCGCAGGGCGGACACGAAGCGGCCGATGCTCCCTCTGAGGTGCTGGGTGAACTTGACCGTTATCCGGCGCCCGGAAATCTGTCCCTCACGGCCGCAGGACAGGCAGCGGATCGCAAGCTGATTGGCGCGGTGCGGAAGATCGATCAGCGGCCCCTCGCCCTCGCCGCGACCCGTCATCCGGGGGAATTCATCGTCGGGCAGATCCGGGAAGGGATCGTGCAGCATGGTCAGGCCCCGGCGTAATCGAGCGCGTCGAGGCCGGCGAGCGGCTCTAGCCCAAGGCGTCGGCGCTGCTGACGAGCGTGCTCCCGGTCGATCGATCCCGGCCGCATGCGATCCAGCTGGCGCAGAAGCTCATGATGGCTGGCCAACCCATCGGGGCCCGGGCTGAGGTTCGCGACCAGGTTAGCGATCATGGCCTTGTGTTCTGCGAACGGCGGGAGCGGGGTGTCGTCGTTCATCGTTATCATCCAGTCGGTCGGGATGCGAAGGGGATCACCTGCCCCGACCTGCCCATGCAGAAGTCAGCCCAGGCGATCATGAGGGCCCGGCGCTTCTCCAGCGCGTCGCTCCGACGGTAGGCCCGCTCCACGGCGTTGCCGACCTGGTGGGCAAGCGCTTCTTCGATCAGCTCGCGCGGGTAGCCGGTACAGTCCCCAGCCCAGTCTCGGAAAGCCGAGCGGAAGCCGTGCGGCGTGGCGTTCTGGATGCCGTTGACCTTCAAAACTTTGCCGATGGTGGCGTCGCTGAGCTGACCGTTCATCCCGGGAAACAGGTAGGACTGCTGACCAATCGCCGGGACCGCAGCGATGGCGGCGAGGGCATCGTCGGTTAGAGGCACGCGGTGCTCTTTTCCGGCCTTCATGCGGGAGGCAGGCACCACCCATAGACCACCATGAATCTCGCCTGGGGCTGCGCCGCGAACCTCACCGGAGCGAGCGGCAGTGAGGATGAGGAAGCGAAGGGCGGCGGCGGAAACGCTCTGCCGGGTAGCGAGCAGCTTCATAAGATCAGGCACCTCGCCATAGGGCAGCGCGGCATGGTGGCTTTTCGCCCGCTTTGCTCCAGTGAGCAGGCTGGATAGATGACCGCGCCAGCGAGCCGGGTTTTCCCCTTCCCGCAATCCACGCACCTTCGCGGCATCGAGCACGCGCTCCAACCTAGAGCGAACCCGTCCGGCGGTTTCAGGCAGCGCGGTCCAGATCGGCCGAAGCGCATTCAGCACCATTTCGGTATCGACCTCGGCCACGTCAGAGGACCAGATGGCCGGACAGTGCTGGGAAAGCGAGGCTTCCCATTGAGGGCGGGACTTCTTCGACTTCCAGCCCTTCTCGAGGTCGTCCATGAGGGCCGATGCGACCGCTGAGAACTTGCGATCGGCTGGGGCCAGGGAGTTTGCTTTCCGTGCCGTGATCGGATCGAGCCCGTCCTTGATCTGGCGCCGGGCTGCCTCGGCCGCGTCCCGCGCATCGGCGAGCTTCACCTTCTCGATGCTGCCCAAGCCCATTTCACGGCGCCGGCCGCCGTGGTGATAGATCAGAACCCATCGCCGCGCCCCTGTCTGGTCGATGCGCAGATAGAGACCTTGGCCGTCGGCATGCATGCCGGGCTCGCGCAGGGCTTTCACGCCCAGGGTCGTCAGTCTGTTGATCGCTCGTGCCACTCGGGCCTCCGTGAACGGAAAGAGAACATAGGGCAACGTCAGGATCGGTCGCCACCCTAAGTCCGCCCTAACTTCCGCCCTAAGACCAAGTGTCGGCTATCGGCGGAGGTCCATGGAGGTAAGCGGACTGAAACGCCCGCCAGCAATGGCCCGAGCGATTTGGCTGTGGATGCCCAAAGAGGCCCGTGGAGGTAGGTCGCACGGACTCCGTCTCCGCCAGACCTTTCGCAGGGTGTCGTTTCAACACAGCAAAGGTTCAGCCGCCGAAATCCTCGTGGACGACGGGCCGGCGACGAAGCTTTGCAGATGTGCCGGCCGACGGGGCCCGCGTCTTCGGTGACGGCTGGCCGACTGAGGCCTGGACGTCCGATGGCGGACCGCCTTTCCCATGCAAAGGCGGCAGGAACAGCCCCCGGGCCCGACGGGTCAGGCCGCCAGCCGCGACAGGACCTCGTTCGTAATGCTGTCGGGCGAGGACGGTCGCGGCGCCACGACGCCGCCGGCTTTCCGCTCAAGGCCACAGCCGCCGCCGCTGGCAGCGCGACCTCTGTCGTGCCGAAGCCGGTATCGCCGCACACCAGCCTGTCAATCGCCTTTCCGCTCTCCAAGGTCGCCCAGCACGTCATTGATCGCGGACGCCTGATCGACGGATTCGGGGGAGGGAAACCGGCTGACGAAGGCGGCTTAGGCCTCGCGCCGGGGTACGATCGGGTCGGTCTGGACGGCGGCTCTGGCCAGCGCCATCTTCACCAGTCGCGCAGCCTCTCCGACCTTCACCTCGAACAGAGCGCTATTTACGTCTCTAGGCGGCAGGCGCTGCATGTTCGCCTCAGGCGAGAGCACCAGCACCTGGCGCCTGTCATCGCCCGAGGCCAATCGAGCGAGCACCGGCAAACGCCGCCCCTGGCTCTCCCGAGAGGGCGAAGCGTGATCGTAGGGCAGACAGTCCCAAGACGGGAGGACGAGCACCTCCCTCGGCGGCGAAGGGCCATCAACCGGAAGAGCGGCGCCGGCCGGGTCCGAACCCGATGGGAATGTCATGCCCTGAACTCGCGAGAACAAATCACGCTGGGCCGCCGCCCGGCTCGGCCTGCTTGCGATGCATCTCCGCCAGCGCCGTCTGCGGCATGACGGCGGCCGAGGCGGCCTGTAGCTTGTTCATCAGGCCTGCGACCACATCACCGTCGCCGCGCTTCATGGCGGCGTAGCCGATTTCGGCGACCTTGCCTGCGTCCATCTTCTTGCCCTGTCCGACGACGGTGTCGTCCATTCCGGCGCGGGAGAAGAACTCCGTGTCCGTGGGTCCCGGCATCAGGACCGTCACGCTCACGCCAGTGTCTTTCAATTCGTTGCGCAGGGCGAAGGAGAAGCTGTCCACGTAGGCCTTCGACGCATTGTAGACGGCCTGGAACGTGCCCGGCATCAGCCCCGCGATGGAGCCGGTCAGCAGAATCTGGCCCTTGCCTCGCGCCCGCATGTCCCGGCCCACGAGATGCAAGAGCCGCGTCGTGCCGGTGATGTTGGTGTTGATGACATGCAGAATGTCGTCGAAGCTCTGATCCAGGAAGGCCTGGCCCAGGCCGTGCCCAGCGTTGGCCGCCAAAACGTCCACGGGCCGTCCCGCGACGAGGTCGTACAGCGACCGAACCCCGGCATCGGTCGACAGGTCCGCCTGTAGGATCTCGACCTTCGCCCCGAGGCTTTCAAAGGCCTGTCCGGCTTCCGCGAGCGATGTGTCCGCCGCGACGACGAGGTCGAATCCATCGGCCGCCAAAAGCTTGGCCAGCTCGTAACCGATGCCGCTTGAGGCTCCGGTCACCAGGGCCAGAGGGCGCAGGGTGTCAGCAGGGGTCATCGTGGGATCGCTCATGTTTCAGCTCCTTGAGATGGGCTGAGAATGCCACTCCCGGCCCGATGTTCCGGCGGAACAACAAGGGTGTGAGCGTCTTCTGCAAGTAACGGCCCTGAGGAGCTAACCCTATGTCTGATAACCGACTTTCGACAGATGCAGACGTTGCATCGCCTGCTTTCGTGAACAAGAACAACGTGGAAGGAGACTACGATTCTTCAAGCATCCGGGCTGCGATGATCAACCGTCCCCGCGAGGAACTGTACGCCTATTGGCGCGACTTCTCGAACCTTCCGACCTTCATGGAGAACGTCAAAGCCGTGGTCGATCTGGGCGCCGGCCGTACAGAGTGGACCATCGCCGGCCCGGGCGGCGCCGATGTCCAACTGACGTCGGAAATCACCGAAGACATTCCCGGCGAGAAGATCGCCTGGACGTCCAGCGACGGATCCGATGTCGATCACGAGGGCTGGATCGAGTTCAAGGACAACGCCTTCGGTCGCGGCACCGAGACGAGAATCTTCATCAGCTACGATCCGCCGGCGGGTGCGGTCGGCAAGGTCGTCGCCAAGGTGCTTCAGCGCGAGCCCCGCGTGCAGGCCCGGCGCGAGCTGCGACGCTTCAAACAGCTCATGGAAACGGGAGAAATCTCAACCTCCAAGGCGCCTGACGCCGCGCCTCGCGGCGACCGCCATTTCTGACCCCGGCTCCGGCCTCCCCCTTATCTGAAGACGAGACCCCCATGCGCGCATTGACCTGGCACGGCAAACACAACGTTCAGGTGGACACGGTCCCCGACCCCCAGATCGTCAACCCCAGAGACGCGATCATCAAGATCACCGCGACCGCCATCTGCGGCTCTGATCTGCACCTCTACGACAGCATGATCCCCGGCATGTCGAACGGCGACATCCTGGGTCACGAGTTCATGGGCGTCGTCGAGGAGGTCGGACCCGCGAACACGACGCTGAAGCGCGGCGACAGGGTCGTGGTCCCCTTCGTCATCGCCTGCGGAAAATGCTTCTTCTGCGATCACAAGATGCCGGCGGCCTGTGACAACTCGAACCCGGCCGAGAAGGCCGATGCGTCCGAGATCGCCTATGGCTATTCCATGCCGGGGGCCTTTGGTTATTCGCACCTGACGGGCGGCTACGCCGGCGGCCAGGCCGAATACGCCCGGGTCCCCTACTCCGACTATGGCCCGATCAAGATCCCCGACGGAATCGAGGACGAGCGGGTGCTGTTCCTCTCCGACATCTTCCCGACCGGCTGGATGGCGGCCGAGAACTGCCAGATCCAGCCCGGGGACACCGTCGCCATCTGGGGGTGCGGACCCGTCGGCCTGTTCGCGATCAAGAGCGCCATCCTCCAGGGCGCCGGCCGGGTCATCGCCATCGACCATCATCCGCGCCGCCTTGAACTGGCGAAACAGAACGGGGCCGAGGTCCTGAACTACCATGAGGTCAAGGTGCGCGAGGCCCTGATGGAGATGACGGCCGGCATCGGCCCAGACAGCTGCATCGACGCCGTCGGCATGGAGGCCCACGGCTTCTCGCCCGACAACATCGTGGATGCCATCAAGCAGGAGACCAAGATCCTGGGCACGGATCGTCCCCACGTCCTGCGGGAGACGATCATGGCGGTGCGCAAGGGCGGCACGGTTTCGGTCCCCGGCGTGTACGGCGGCTTCGCCGACAAATGGCCGATCGGCGCCTTCATGGAGAAGGGGCTGACGCTCAAGACCGGCCAGACGCACGTTCAGAACTATCTGCCGGATCTGCTGCAGCTGATCCTGGACGGCAAGATCGACACGACCGATTTGATCTCGCACCGGCTGCCGCTCGAACAGGCCGCCGACGGCTACAAGAACTTCAAGGAAAACCAGAACGAATGGACCAAGGTGGTCCTGCTTCCTCACTGACCCCGCTGACGCGGCGTCGTTCTGACGAGGCCGCGTCATTCTCAAACCGGAGACTGACATGAGCGACACGAACCCCAATCCCGCGACACCCAACGATGATCCCAAGGACGCCAACGGCTCGGGCGTTCTGCGGCCCGACCAGGGCGGCACGACCCAGCCGGGCCAAAAGCCGGAAGGTCCGGCAAGTGGCGGCGAGGGCGCAGCCGGCGCCGGCGGCCCCGACGGCTTCGGGACCGGCAAGTGATGCGGTTCTTCAAGGTCGTTCTGGCCCACGAAGGTCAGACCCGCGAGGTGCGTGTCCCGTCCCTGACGGGTGTGCAGGCGGGCGACGCCGCCGCCTCCCTTGCCCGGCCCGGCGAAGCCATTCAGTCCATCGAGGAGGTCGAGGACGACGGCCTCCAGCAGGTCGACGGACCGCCACCCAAGTCGCAGGCGGCTGAGCTGGCTTCCGTCACACCCGGTGCGGCGGCAGCTCCCGCGCCTCCGGAAACACGCTGAAGGCGTTGCCGAGGGCGGCGTTGTCGATGTCGTCTGCCCCGCCGTCACGACGCGCGCGGCGTGGCCCTCCTTCGCGACGCAATGGGCGCCTTTAACTCGATCCAGACCGGGGCATGGTCGCTCGTCTTGTCCCAGCCGCGAACATGGCGATCCACCCCGCCGCTCTTGAGCCGTTTCTTGAGTGACGGGCTGAGCAGAATGTGATCGATCCGCAGGCCGGCATCGCGAACGAAGGCGTTCCGGAAGTAGTCCCAGAAGGTGTAGATGCGCGCCGTCGGGTGCAGGGTTCGGATCCCGTCGGTCCAGCCCTGCGCCACCAGCCCAGAAAACGCATCGCGCACCTCGGGCCGAAACAGGGCGTCGTCCAACCACCGCTCGGGCTTGTAGACATCCAACTCGGTCGGCATCACGTTGAAGTCGCCGATGAGAACCACCGGCGCACCGGTCGCGAGTAGACTGGCCGCATGGGCGGTCAGGGCCTCGAACCACCGCATCTTGTAGTCGAACTTGGGTCCGGGCGTCGGATTGCCGTTGGGCAGGTAGAGGCAGCCGATCAGCACGCCGTTGACGGCCGCCTCGATGTAGCGGCTCTGGCTCGGGTCCGGGTCGTGGGGCAAACCGCGCCGCGTCCCATGGATGTCGCGGCCCCGCGCGAGGATGGCCACGCCGTTCCAGCTTTTCTGACCGTGCCAGTAGGCCGTGTACCCCGCCGCTTCGAGAGCAGCCTTGGGAAACTTCTCCTGCGGCGCCTTCAGCTCCTGCAGGCAGACGATGTCGGGCTGCGTCTCCTCCAGCCACCGCAGAAGGACGGCGAGGCGACCATTCACGCCGTTCACGTTGTAGGTCGCGATTCTCACCTCACGGCCGTGTCCAGCCCGTCGCCGCCAGATCGACGGGAGACGACCCGATCGCTCGGGGCAGGCTCACACTAGCGGTCTTGCGACTATGGCCGGGCACGAAGTCGAGCGTTACCGAGGCGGTCTCGCCGTTCATCGCAGTCGCTTCGACCTCCACGGCCGCCGCTGTCCGGTCGCCCGTGTTTCTGACCGCGATATCGAGAACGATGCGGTCGCCGACCGCGCTGCGCCCCGCCTCAGTCACTTCGAACGTCGGAGGCGTCGCTGGACCAAGCGCGCCATGAAGCACGACCCCGAGCGCCCCGAACAGCAGCGCGGCCCCCAGCCCGGCCATGACAATCTGCAGGAGGCGTTCGTTTCGGGACAGCGTCGGACCGCTGGCCTTGGAGGTTTTTCGCGCCATCAGACCACCAGCCGGGCAAGCGCCGCCCCGAGCGCGGCCGGGAAGGCGAGCACCACCACCGCCGCGATCATCTCGCCCGCCGACAGCCCGTCGAACCGGCCGAAGGACCACAGCACATAGGCGCTGACGATCATGGCGATCGCATAGCCAGGCAAGGTGAAGTCGAAGAAGGCCTGCCGGGCGTTCTCGTGCGCCTCCTGACCCGCAAAGCCGAGGCGGAAGACGACCAGATGCAGGGTCAGCAGGGTGGCGATGATCAGAAGAGCCGAATGCCAGGGCGTCATCAGGAAGCCGATCAGGATCATCTCCTCGGTCGGAGCCACGTTGAACGCGAGAAACAGAGCGCCCGCCGTCATCAGGAACAACTCGCCGCGATAGGTCGCTGACGCCTCGTTATCCCCTGAGCCTTCGCCGCCCTGTCCTGCAAACTGCTTCCTGGCGAGGACCGCCCCCATGGCGGCCGGGACGCCCTGCAAGGCCACCATGCCGACGTTGGCTTCGAAAGGCTTGTGTGGACCGATCAGACCGAAGACGGCCATCGCGACGGCCGAGATCACAAAGCCGACCGCGAGTGCGGCGAAAGCGTCCATCATATCGTCCCGCCGGCTCTTCGTTCTACGGAAGCCCGCGTAGTAGGTCAGACCGTAGATCAGCGGCAAACCCAGGCAGAGGAAAAGCGCCAGACGCCAGGCCGGCATGTAGAAGCCCAGTTGCCACATCTCCATCGTCATCAGGAGCGGGAACCCGAACAGCAGCGCTCCGCCACAGGCGCGGCCAAGCCCCGAGGCGTAGGATTCCGACGTCACCGTCACGCTGAAAGCTCATCACGGCCTCTGCGCCGCAGTGCGATATCTGCGAAGACAGCCCCTGGAAAAAAATGAGATCCACTCGACCGATCCGCCGAGGCCCGGATCTGGCCGGGCACGATCGTGACGCTCGCTTCGCTGCACGCCGACTTGCGCACTGGTGGAGTGTCGTCGGGGCTATGGCCCATCGTATCGCCCCCGTTCTTTGTTAGCGGCTAACGCTGGGTCTTCGCCGCCGTTCCCGCGTGGTGAGTCCGACAGTCGCGGAGCGGCCTAAACGCCCGAATCTCGCTGTCGGACAGCTAGGCTCGGGCGCAGTCGGGCAGCGGATCCCTGATGCAGCCCGAGGTTGACGCACCGCGTGACCCCGCTATGGCTTGCGGGTGCTCCTGACCGCCCGCCTCCCCGTGCAGCAGAACACCGACCCGGCGCCTGACACGCTGGCGCAGGCGCATTCCAGGCTCATCGCCGACGACCGGCTGCAGTTCGACCGCACCGGCTTCACGCCGCCGGAGGTCCCAGGCTGGCTGAACTGGGTCGGCGAGGCCCTGCGTGCGATCGCGCCTCTGCTGGAGATCGTCTTCTGGGTAGGACTGGCCGTGGTCGTCGCGATGATCGCCTGGTTCATCGTCCGCGAGATCCTGCGTCTGCGCATGCCGCGCTCGAAGGCCGAGGCGGTCGTCGCGGTCGACCAATCGGAATGGCGACCGGACGAGGCGACCGCGCGCAATCTGCTGGCTGGCGCCGACGATCTGGCGGCAGAGGGACGCTACGCCGAGGCAGCGCACCTGTTGCTGATGCGTAGCGTCGAGGACATCGAGAAGCGCGCGCCCCGGGCCATCAAGGTTTCCCTGACGACGCGCGAGATCGCCGGGACCTCGTCCCTGCCCGAGGCCGCCCGTCCGGCCTTCGTCCACATCGCCCAGGTGGTGGAGCGCAGCCTGTTCGGCGGCCGCCCCGTCGACGCCCGCGATTTCGCCGACTGCCGACGCGCCTATGAGGACTTCGCCCTGCCCGCCGGATGGCGGTCATGAGTCTGCCGACAAGGGGAAGCAGCGCCTTCTCGCCGCTGACCGTGATCGTGGTCCTGATCGTCGGGGTCGTCGCCCTGGCCGGGCTTGGGGTTCTGTCCGCCTATGCGCCGGAGCTCAAGTCGGGCGACGACGGCGAGGCCCACGCCCTGTCACGCTCCTTGATCGGCTACGCCGCCCTGCCCCGTCTGCTGCGGGCGACAGGGACGCCGGTCGTGCTCAGTCGCGGACCTCTGGGATACGGCGCGATCGACAGCCTTTTGATCCTGACCCCGACAGTCGGAACGCCGCCCGAGCGGATCGAGGACATTCGGCACGAGGGTTCGGTCCTCGTCGTCCTGCCCAAATGGAGCCACGCCCCGCTGCCCGATCACAAGGGGTGGGTCTCCACCCTCGGCGTGGTTTCGCCGGAACAGGCGCTGTCGGTGCTGCCGGATGAGGTCCGGAGCGGCACGACCCTGTCCGATGCCACCGGCAGCCGTCGTGTTCTGCTGCGACGCGCCGGCGATACGCCTCTCACCGACGAGCCCGTCGTCATCGACACCCACCGCACGCTCGGCGGCCCGCAGTGGATGGCGGTCATCACCGACGACGAGGGCAGGACGGTCCTGGCCGCCCATCGAGAGACCGGCCTCTATGTGCTGGCGGACGCCGACCTTCTGAACACGCAGGGCCTCAAATCCCTTGCGGGAGCGCGCACGGCGATCGCGATGCTGGACGCCCTGCGCGCGCCCGACGGACCGGTCGTGTTCGACCTCACGCTGCATGGCTTCCAGCGCACCCGCAACCTCGGCCGGTTGCTGCTGGAGCCGCCGCTGCTCGGCATGACCCTGGTGCTGCTGGCGCTGACGCTCCTGGCCGGCTGGCAGGCGGCGGTTCGCTACGGCCCGGCGCGCCGGAACCGCCGCGTCGTCGCTCTGGGCAAGCGCGCCCTCGCCGACAATACCGCAGCCCTCGTCCGCATGGCGAAGCGTGAACATCACATGGGCGCGCCCTACGCCCGTCTCGTCCGGGCCGCCGTCGCCCGCGCGATCGGAGCGCCGCGCGATCTGGCCGGAGACGCCCTCGACGCCTTTCTCGACCGGGTCGGCGTCCTCGCCGGCGTAAGCAAGCCCTACACCGCCCTGGCGATGAACGCCCAGGCCGCCAAGACCCGGGGCGACCTGATCCGCGTCGCCCGTGACCTCCACCGCTGGACCCAGGAGATGACCCGTGCACGTCAATGAAGTGAAGACCGTCGCGGACCGCATCCGCGCCGAGATCGGCAAGGCGGTGATCGGTCAGGACGGCGCGGTCGACCTGCTGCTGACCGCCCTGATGGCCGGCGGCCATGTCCTGCTGGAGGGTCCTCCCGGCACGGCGAAAACTCTGCTGGCACACAGCTTCGCGCGCAGCGTGGGCCTCGACTACGGCCGCATCCAGTTTACGCCCGACCTGATGCCCGGTGACATCATCGGGTCCAACCTGTTCAACTTCCAGACGTCCAGCTTCACCCTCACGCGTGGCCCGATCTTCTGCGAGCTGCTGCTGGCCGACGAGATCAACCGCACCCCGCCGAAGACCCAGGCAGCCCTGCTCGAGGCCATGCAGGAGCGTCAGATCACCATCGACGGACAGCCGCACGCGCTCGGTGACCGCTTCATCGTCGTCGCCACCCAGAACCCGATCGAGCAGCAGGGCACCTATCCTCTGCCCGAGGCCCAGTTGGACCGGTTCCTGTTCAAACACGTCCTGTCCTATCCGACGATCGAACAGGAGCGCGCCATCATCGCCGCCCAGGGCGCGCGGACCGGCCAGATGGATCCCGTCTCGCTCGGAGTCGAGATCGTCGCCGACGGGGCGACCATCGATGCGGCGGGCCAGACCGTGGCCGGGGTCCGGCTGACCGACGAGGTCGTCGCCTATGTCGCCGACCTGATCCGGGCGACGCGAGACTCCGCCGACGTCGAGACCGGCGCCTCGCCGCGCGCCGGGGCCATGCTGGCCGCCGCCGCCCGAGCCCGCGCCGCGCTGGACGGCCGCGACTATGTCATCCCCGACGACGTGAAGATCCTCGCCGTCCCGGCCCTGCGTCACCGTCTGGTCCTTTCGCCGGCGGCCGAGATCGAAGGGCGTCGCGTGGATCAGGTCCTGACCGGTCTGGTCGAGCGAGTGGCCGCACCCCGGTGATCTATCCGACGCGGCGAGCGGTGATCCTGATGGCGGCGGGCGCGCCCGTCGCCCTGCTGCTCGGCGTGCTGATGCCGCAGGGTTGGCAGGTCGCCGTCGTATGGATCCTCGCCGTCGCCGCCCTGACCGCCATCGACGCGGCGCGCGCGGGGTCTCGCAAGGCTTTGCGGCTGGATCCCCTGCCCACCGTCCTCGCCGCCGTGGGCCGTCCCGGGTCGGCGGAACTGGTCGTCCGCTTCGACGACACGGGTCCGCGCCCGCGCGAGGTGGAGGCCGCAGTCTCCGCCGACGCCCGCCTCGGCCTGACCGACCGCACCGTCCGCACGGCGCTGCAGGAGGGCCGAGCCGGGTTCGACTTTCCCTTCAAGCCCGAACGGCGCGGCGCCGTCGATCTGGAGACCCTGTGGGTGCGCTGGGTCGGTCCGCTCGGCCTCGCGACCAAACAGAAGGCCTTCGCCCTCAACCTGCCGGTCGCTGTTCTGACCGATATCCAGCTGGTCCGCGACCAGGCCATCCGCCTGTTCGCACGCGACGCCATGTTCGGCGCCAAGTCTCAGGTCCAGCTCGGCGAAGGCTCCGAGTTTCAGGCCCTGACCGACTATCAGCCCGGCGTCGACCGCCGCGCCATCGACTGGAAACAGTCCGCCCGCCACGCCTCGCTTCTGGCGAAGGAGCATCATACCGAACGCAATCACAACGTCATCATGGCGCTGGACTGCGGCCGCGTGGCCTCCGAACCGGTCGGCGGCATGCCGCGCATGGACCGGTTCATCCATGCGGCGCTGCTGTTGAGCTACGCCTGCCTCCGATCAGGCGACCGGGCCGGCCTGTTCGCCTTCGACAATGTCGCCCGCGTCGATACCGGCCCGCTCTCGGGCCTGAACGCCCAGCGCACGCTCCAGACCGTCGCCGGCCGGATCGACTATTCGACGCACGAGACCAATCACACCCTGGCCCTCGCCACCCTGGCCAGCGGGCTGAAGCGACGGTCGCTGGTCGTGGTCTTCACCGATTTCGCCGACTCGACCTCCGCCGAGTTGATGATCGAATCCCTGGGTCGGCTGCTGCGTCGCCACCTCGTCCTGTTCGTCGTCATGCGTGACGAGGAACTCGAAGGTCTGACCGCCGCCGAGCCCGTCGCGCCCGAGGACGTCGCCCGCTCGGTCGTCGCCGGCGGACTGCTGCGCGAGCGCGAGCTGGTCCTGAACCGTCTGCGTCGCATGGGCGTCCACATCGTCGAGGCGCCCGCCGACCGCATCGGTCCGGACGTTCTCAACGCCTATCTCGACCTGAAGCGCAGGGACCTGTTGTGACCGACGTTTCCTCTCCCCACACCCTGCGCAGCCAGCGGTTCCGGCGCGAGCGCGAGGCCGACTGGGCGCGCCTGGAAAAGCTGATGGACCGGGTCGAAAAGGGCTCGGCCGCCAAGCTGACCGACGAGGAAATCCTCGCCATCCCCGTCCTGTATCGCTCGACCCTGTCGGCTCTGTCGGTTGCGCGCGAGACCTCGCTGGATCAGGGACTGGTCCAGTTCCTCGAGACCCTGTCGGCCCGCGCCTACTTCTTCGTCTACGGGTCGCGAGCGACGCTGCAGGACCGCCTCGGCCGCTTCTTCACCAACGACTGGCCGGCTTCGGTGCGTGGCCTGTGGCGCGAGACCCTGGCCTCGGGCGCCCTGATGCTGCTGGGCGTCGTCGTCGGCGCCTGGTTGGTCACCGTCGAGCCCGACTGGTTCTATGCCTTCGTGCCCGCCGATCTCGCCGGCGGTCGCGACCCCGCCGCCTCGACCGAGACCCTGCGCGCCACCCTCGACGGATCGGAGGCGCAGGACGGCCTGTCGGTCTTCGCCGCCTATCTGTTCACCCACAACGCCCAGGTGGCGATCCTGGCCTTCGCCCTCGGCTTCTCCCTGTGCATCCCGACCGCCCTGCTGATGGTCTACAACGGGACCATGATCGGGGCCTTCGTCGCCCTCTTCGCCAGCCGGGGTCTGGGGGTCGAGATCGGCGGCTGGATGCTGATCCACGGGGTGACCGAGCTGTTCGCCGTGACCCTGGCCGGGGCGGCGGGATTGAAGATCGGATGGGCCGTCGCCTTTCCCGGCGACCGGTCGCGCCTGGACGCCGCCGTCGCCGCCGGACGCACCGCCGCCGTCTGCATGGGCGGGGTGGTCGTCATGCTGTTCGCCGCCGGCCTGCTGGAAGGGTTCGGGCGACAACTGATCGTCGATACCGGGGTCCGCTACGCCGTGGCCGCCGTCACTGCCATGGTTTGGGCCGCCTATTTCTACGGTCCGCGCGGGAGGGCCTTCCGTGGCGACTGAACCGATGGCGGCGTCGACCGAGCGCGTCTTCGTCACTCCGGAGGGCGTCGATCTGCGCCTGAACATCGGCGATGCCGGCCAGCGCGCGGCCGCCTTCCTGATGGACGCCGCGATAATCATCGCCGTCCTGATCGGCATCACCATCGCAACCGTCCTGATGGGCATCGGCGCCGGCGCCGCCAGCGGGATCGGCGGCGTCGAGGTCATGGCCGTGATCTGGCTGCTGGTCTTTTTCCTGCTACGGAACTTCTACTTCACCGCCTTCGAGCTGTCGGCCGCCGCCGCCACGCCCGGCAAGCGGATGTTCGGCCTCCGGGTCGCCTCGCGCGACGGCGGAAGGCTGAGGGCGGAATCGGTCTTCGCCCGCAATGCGATGCGCGAACTGGAAGTGTTCCTGCCCCTGTCGCTTCTGGTCAGCCGGGCGGGTCAGGGCGGCGCCGAAAGCTGGATGTGGCTGTTGGGCGTCGTCTGGGCCGGAATTTTCGTCTTCTTCCCCCTGTTCAACAAGGATCGGTTGCGGGCCGGCGACCTGGTCGGCGGCACCTGGGTGGTGCGCACGCCGCGCCGCAAGCTGGCCCGCGACATGGCCGACGATGGCGCGGAACGGCTAGACCAATTCGCCTTCGAACGCGCCCAGCTCGAGGCCTACGGGGCCAAGGAATTGCACGTGCTGGAGACGGTTCTGCGTCAGCGCGACCGCAAGACGATGCGGGCCGTCGCCGACCGGATCGTTACCAAGATCGGCTGGCGAAGAGATTTCGACCACCGCGACGAGGACTTCCTCGCCGCCTACTACGCCGCCCTGCGCGGGCGGCTGGAACAGCGTCTGCTGATGGGCGTCAGACGCCGCGACAAGCACGACGTCTGACGGGGCGCCTCAGTCGAACACCGAAGCCAGTTCTTCCGGCCCCACGCCTTCCTTGACGCTTCGCAGCTCGTAATACAGGGCCGCCACGCCGGCTGCGCCGACAACGCTGGTCAGGATGTTGCTGATCGCGGTGGTCGCCATGTTCAGGCCCATGTTCACCGGTCCGGTCATGAACCCGCCGCCCGTCGCGGCGCCTATGCCGCCGACCAGCAGGCCGATGATCATCGAGACCACGAACAGGATGACGGCCAGGCCGAAGATCGACCAGCGGTGTCCCTTCGTCAGTTCGCGGCTGCGCTGCATGCTCTCGGTGACGCCGCGACTCTCGACCACGACCGCCGCAGTCGCCACCGACCACATCACCGCGAGGATGATCCCGGGAACGATCAGCAGGAGGGCCCCGAGGAAGGTGCCGAACCCGACCAGGATGCCGACGCCCAGCAAGGGCAGGAACAGTTTGATCCCCGCCGCGAACGCTGTCCCAATGCTCATCGCCTTGCCATTGAATCCGGCCACTGTGACCTTCACCACCATGCCCTGAAGAACGTAGGCGCCGATGATCCACAGCACCCAGCTGATCGCCATGATCGTGAACCCCTCCATGGACTGGGCCTGGACGAGCAGCGACTGGCCATAGACCTGCATCACGCTGGGAAGGCCGACCAGGATGACCGATGCGATCAGGAAGGTCACGCCGTTCTGGCTGATGGCCTTGAAGGTTCGCTGGATCACCCGCCCCAGATCGAAGTCCCCATAGGCCGACGCCGGCTTGGCGGCCGGCGGTCCGTCCATGGCGAATATCTGGGTCGCGACGCCTTCATGGGCGATGAAATCGACCCTTTGCCGGGCGACGAGAGGCGGGGCCGAGCGGACCGAGCCTGCGCTGAACCGATAGACCTCGCCATTGTCGCCGGTGATGGTCCCTCCGTCGGCGCCTTCTTCGAATGTGGTCACATGGCCGCGCATCTCGCCTCCCGTCGATTGCCGGCGAGGATCACCCGGCGATCCGGCAGGCACAACCCCTCGTGGCGCGGGAACGGCGCGGCGGCGGAACCGCCGTTCGGGCAGGCCACCTGAGGGATCGCCCGCCGCCGGCATCGGGCCTCAACCATGGTGGGCGAAGCCGCTTCAGACCGTCGGCACGGTGCCCCCGTCGACGACCAACTCCGAACCGTGGATCGACGAAGCACGATCCGAGGCCAGGAAGGCGATGGCTTCCGCAACCTCGAAGGGTTCGGCTCCGCGACCGATCGCGATGCCGCCAAGGCCGGCCAGAACGAGCTGGCGGGCGTCTTCCAGCGTTCCGCCGTTGGCCTCCTGGATGCGCTTGAGGAAGACATCGGTCCCCTCGGTCATGATCCAGCCGGGGGAAACCGTATTCACACGCACGCCCTTGGGACCAAGCTCCTTAGAGATGGATTTGCTGTAGGTCCTGAGCGCCGCCTTCGCCGAGGCATAGGCGGTGGTGGCGTCGGGCAGAGGCAGAACGGACTGGATCGAAGTGACATGCACCACCGCGCCCACCCCTCGTTCGATCATCTGCGGGATCAGAAGGCGGTCCAGACGCACGGCGCCCAGAAGGTTCAGATTCAGCTCGGAAAGCCAATGTTCGTCGGTCAAGGCGACGAAGCCGCCGCCCGGCGTGGCGGACCCGCCCATCACGTGGACAAGGACATCGATGCCGTCGAAACGTTCCAAGGCCGCCTTGGCCACGGCTTCGCCTCCCTCGGCCGTGGTGAGGTCCGCCTGAACGAACTCGACACCCCCAATCGGGTCGGGATTCGAGCGGGCCGAGGTGATCACCCGCGCGCCGCCGGCCAGGAACCGTTCGACGGTGGCGCGGCCCAGACCCTTGGTTCCACCCGTAACGAGCACGCGCTTGCCGGCAAATTCGGCAGGATCGATCATGCCGCTCATGCCGTGATCTCCAGGGCCTTGATGATATCGTCCTGGAGCGTGAAGGCGTAGGTGAAGCGGATCGGGCTGCCCGGGAAATCGCCGTGGGCCGGCCCTTCGACCACGACCTTGCCGTTCTCGTGACGGGCGGTCTCGGGGGAGAAGATCGCCTTTACCGGAACCATCGCCTTCTCGAACAGAGCGCGCAGTTCGGCGTGGCCCTCGAAACGTTGGCCGTTGTCCAGCACGACAGTATCGGCGGCGAAGGGTTTCAGCATGCCGTCGACGTCCAGTCGGGCGTTGGCCGAGACGAAGTCGGCGATCGGGGCAGGAAGGTCGGGCGACATCGAGGTATGGTCTTTCGGCTGCGGCCGCGGCCGGAACGGCTGCGATCTCGATGCCGCCAAGATAGGACTGGACAGTTCGCATGATAATCGGGACAAGACGGCACGCGTAATCTCGAAAATCGGGACAATGGCCAGGAACAGCCTGTCGGATCTGGACGCCGTTCTGATGGTGGCTCGCTACGGGAAATTTCGCCCTGCGGCGCTGGAACTCGGCGTTTCAACGACCGCCCTCAGCAACGCGGTCGGGAAGCTGGAGCGGGCACTCGGCGTGCGCCTGTTCAACCGGACGACGCGAAGCGTCTCTCTGACGGAGGCGGGCCAGCAGTTCGTCGCCCAGATCGCTCCGGCCATGCGGGACATCCATGAGGCCATGGACGGCGTGCGGTCGCGACAGACCACCCCGTCGGGCACGCTGCGCATCAACGCCTTTCCGACAGCGGCGCGGGAAATCTTCTCCACCCTGATTCTGCCGTTCATACGCGAGCACCCCCAGGTTCACGTCGACGTGGTGACAGAGGGCCGGATGGTCGACATCGTCGCCGGGGGCTTCGACTTCGGCGTGCGGAGCGCCGACCGTGTGCCGGTCGACATGATCGCCCTGCCTCTGGGGTTCGCGCGGCGAAATGTCGTCGTGGGCGCCCCCGCCTACCTCGGAGCGCGAGGCGCGCCTCTCATCCCCCAGGATCTCGCGCGGCATTCCTGTCTCCGCGTCCGGCTTCCCAACGGCGCAATCCTTCGCTGGCCATTCGAGAAGGACGGGCATCTGGTTCAGATCGACGTCCAGGGCCCCCTCACCCTCGATGAGGCGGGCTTGGCACGCACCGCGGTGCTTGCATCGGTCGGTCTGACGCTGGCGATGGAATCCGACGTGCGGGACGACATCGAGGCTGGCCGGCTTGTGCGCGTTCTCGAGGATTGGACGCCGGTCCAGTCGCCGCTCAGCCTCTACTATCCGAGCCGGCGCAATCCGACCGCTGCGTTCAGGGCCTTCATCGACTTCGCGCGAAGCCAGGTCTGACCGCGATCGCCCAAGGCTGGCACTTCGGATTGGCTCTCAAGATGCTGAGAAAAGCTCGGACGGGGCCGAGGCGACCAGACGGAGATGCTTGACCCTCTTGTCCTACACCGCTCACGCGCACGACTGGATACGATCGACATTGTCCAGCGCTCGCTTCCGTGATGCCGTAGATTGACCCAATGTCGTCGCGAAGACGCAAGGCAGGAAGCCCGCATGACCGACACCGCATCGCCCAAGCCCGCCTGGCCCGCCATGAGCCTCGTCCAGGCCACGGCCCTGCTGACCGCCCCCGGGTCGCTGCTGGAGGTCGTCGACGCCGAGATCGACGGCCGTCCCCAGAAGATCTGGAAGAACGGCCCGCCGACCCTGATACACACCTTCCTTGCCGGTCGCGCCTACGGCGACCGCACCTTCCTCGTCTACGGCGAGGAGCGGGCCACGTTCGAGGCCTTCGCTCGCGCGACCCTTGCCCTCGCCGCCGATCTTCAGGCGCGCGGCGTCCGGCCGGGCGACCGTGTCGCCGTCGCGATGCGCAATCTGCCCGAATGGCCCGTCGCCTTCTTCGCCGCCGCCCTCGTCGGCGCCGTCGTCACGCCGCTGAACGCCTGGTGGAGCGGGGCCGAGCTGGCCTATGGCCTGAAGGATTCCGGCAGCGTCGTCGCCCTTCTCGACATCGAGCGGCTGGAGCGGATCGGCGCCGCCCTGACGGACCTTCCCGACCTCCGCCACGTCCTCGTCTCTCGCGGTGAGCCGGCGACCGCCGACCCGCGCATCGCCCGCCTGGAAACGATCATCGGCGAGAGCGCGACCTGGGCCGCCCTGCCGCCCGGCGACATGCCCGCCGTCCCGCTCGCCCCCGAGGACGCGGCGACCATCTTCTACACCTCCGGAACCACTGGCTCGCCCAAGGGTGCGCTTGGGACCCATCGAAATGCGGGCTACAGCGTCATGGCCGGCGTCTTCTCCCTCAGCCGCTCCCACCTTCGGCGCGGCGAGACGCCCCCGGCGCTCGATCCGGCCGCGCCGCAGAAGTCGGGTCTCGTCTCCATCCCCTTCTTCCACACCACCGGCTGCAACGCTGTGCTGATCCCCGCCCTTGTGACCGGCCAGAAGCTCGTCTGTCAGCGACGCTTCGACGCCGAAGAGGCGCTGTCCCTCGTTCAGCGCGAACGCATCACCATGATCGGCGGCGTCCCGACCGTGGCCATCCAGATCCTTCAGCACCCCAGGCGCGGCGATTACGACCTGTCGTCGCTTGAGACCGTCGCCTACGGCGGAGCAGCGGCCCCCACCGATCTCGTCCGCCAGATCGAACAGGCGACACCCGCCAAGGCCGGTTCCGGATGGGGCATGACCGAGACCTCCGCCACCCATACCCACCATCTCGGCGAGGACTATCTCAACCGCCCCGACAGCTGCGGCCCCGTCCTTCCGGTCGGCCGGATCAAGGTGGTCGACGCCGATGGCCGCGACCTGCCTGTCGGCGAGGTCGGCGAACTACTGGCCTATGGTCCCAACGTCGTGCGCGAATACTGGAACAAGCCCGAGGCGACGGCCGAAACCTTCGTCGACGGTTGGGTCCGCACCGGCGACCTCGCCCGCATCGACGAGGAGGGTTTCTGCTTCATCGTCGACCGCGCCAAGGACATCATCATCCGGGGCGGCGAGAACATCTATTGCCAGGAGATCGAGGCCGTCCTGTTCGAGCATCCGGCCGTCGCGGAGGCCGCCCTCGTCGCCAAGCCCGACGCGGTGATGGGCGAGGTTCCCATCGCCTTCATCTCCCTCGCGCCCGGTGAGACGGTCGATCCGGCGACCCTTCGCACCTTGGTCGCGTCCCGCTTCGCCGCCTTCAAGGTCCCCACGGAGATCATCATTACCCCTGACCCCCTGCCCCGCAACGCTGCGGGCAAGGTGGTGAAGCCGGAACTCAAGACGTGGCTGGCCGCTCGCGGGTGAGTCCGCAAAACGCCGGACGTTAACGCGACATCCACGGCCCCTGTGCAGGATGCCGCTCATGACAAGCGCCATCGATATCGGCCGTGCGACGGCGCTTTCCGACGCAGGCGACACGCCAGCACGCCTTGACGCGCCGGGACTTCAGGCCCTCGCAGCCCGATCCGTGGCTGAAGCGAAAGCCGACGGCGCCGCCCGTCGCGGCCCCTTCCGGCCCGAGGTCTGGCTGAACGCACGCCAGCGTCACGCCTCGCGTTTGGCCGTCCACTGGTTTCGCAGCGCCGATGTCGCCGTCGTCGCGGCCATCACCGTCGCCATGGTCTGGGCCATGACGCCGGGCGGCCTGCTCTCCGCCTCCTTGGCGGCCGCCCTGCCTTTCGCGGTCGGCGCCGCCCTGGTGCTGGGGCTGATGCGCTCGCTCGGCTTCTATCGATTCATGCGGGGTCAACAGACGCCGCTGCATCTCGCCGCAGTCGCCGGGGTCACCGTCGCGGGCGGGATCGGCGCCGTCGTCATGGACGCCATTCTCGCGGGCGGAGCGGACCTGGCCGTCTACATCGTCTGGACCGCCCTGATCACGGTCAGCCTTTATGTCCTGCACATGGGCTGGTCTGACCTCGTCGCGGGCTGGCGGGCCAAGGGCGCCCTGACGCCCAACATCGTCCTGGTCGGTGCGACCCGCCACGCAGAGACCCTGATCAAGGACGCGCTGAAGCGACGCGACATCAATGTCCTGGGCGTGTTCGACGACCGTCTGGCCCGCAATCCCGACAGCGTCGTCGGCGTCCCAGTGCTGGGCGACGCCGAGGCCCTGATGACGCACCGGATGACGCCCTATGTCGACAAGATCGTCCTGGCCATCGACCCCAAGGCCGAAAAGCGCGTCCGCGAACTGACGTCCCGCTTGTCCGCCCTGCCCAACGAGGTCACCCTGCTGGTCGATCCGGTCGATGAGCGCGAACGCGGCGCCGCCCTGGACCGCCTTGCCAGCGCGCCCCTCGCCTCGCTGGACGGCCGTGTGGACGACGACCGTCGCGCCTTCAACAAGCGCATCCAGGACCTCGTCATCGGCACGCTCGCCCTGATCCTTCTGGCCCCGATCATGGCCCTGACGGCGCTGGCCATCCGCCTCGACAGCCCCGGCCCGATCTTCTTCCGCCAGCGTCGCCACGGCTTCATCCACGAAGAGATCGTGGTCTGGAAATTCCGCTCGATGCGCCAGGAGGCCGCCGACGCCACCGCCAGCCGTCAGGTCACCACCGACGACGACCGCGTCACCCGCGTCGGCAAATTCATCCGCTCGACCAGCCTCGATGAACTGCCCCAGATCTTCAACGTCCTGAAGGGCGAAATGTCGCTGGTCGGCCCGCGCCCCCACGCCATCGGCATGAAGACCGGCGCGGTCGAGTCAGCCCGCCTCGTCGCCGAATACGCCCACCGCCACCGCATGAAGCCCGGCATGACCGGCTGGGCCGCCATCAAGGGCTCGCGAGGCCCCTTGCACAGCGCCCAGGACGTCCGTCGCCGGGTTCAGCTCGACATCGAATACATCGAGCGCCAGTCCCTGTGGCTCGACCTCTGGGTGATGTTCGTCACCGTTCCCGTCCTGCTGGGCGACCGCGCGGCGATCCGCTGATGTTCTGGCGCGGCGTCTGGGGCTATCTGCCTGCCAACATCATCCAGGGCTTAGTGGGCTTCGGCGCCATCGTGGTCTTCACCCGCCTGCTGTCGGCCGAGGACTTCGGCCGATACGCCATCGCCTTCTCGGTGATGACCCTGTTCCACGTCGTGACCTTCAGCTGGCTGGAAGCCGCCATGGCGCGCTTCTGGGCCGCCGAGGAAGGCCAGTCTCTCGCCGACCACTTCCTGACCCTGTACCGCTCCGCCGCGGTCATGAGCGCCGCTGTCCTCCCGATCGCGGCGGTCATGCTGTGGATCTCCCCCATCGGCGAGGGGCTGAAGCTGGCCATCGCCTCCGGCCTCGTCGGCATGCCGATCCGCTGCCTCGCCAAACTGGCCCAGGAGCGCTTCCGCGCCGCCGGTGAGGTCACGAAATCCGCCGGCATGGACATCGCGGTGACGCTCGGCGGCTTCGCCATCGGCGCCTGGTGCGCTTTCCACGGCGTCGGCGCGGCATCGCCCCTGATCGGCCTCGCCGTCGGCCCGCTGCTGGTCCTGCCCTTCGTCCTGCCCAACGAGCTGAAACAGGCGCGCGGCGGGGTCCTCTACCGTGACCGCCTCGGCGCCTACGCCCGCTATGGCTATCCCATCGCAGCGGGTCTGGGCCTTTCATTGATCATGGCCTCGACCGACCGCTTCCTGCTCGAGATCTACATGGGCCCGGCCGCCGTCGGGGCCTATCACGCGGGCTACAGCCTCGCGAACCGCACCCTCGACGTCCTCTTCATCTGGCTCGGCGCCGCCGGCACGCCCGCCCTGATCATGGCGTGGGAGCGCGGCAGCCGCGAGGCCTTCATGAAGGCCGCCCGCGAACAGGCCTCGACCTTCATCCTGATCGGCCTGCCCGCTGCGGTCGGCGTGGCCCTGGTCGCTCGCCCGCTGGCGGACTTCATGATCGGCGAGGATCTTCGGTCCGTCGCGGCCTCCGTCACCCCCTGGATCGCTCTGTCCGCCTTCCTGTCGGGCTGCACCGCCTACTATCTCAGCCAGTCCTTCGTGCTGGGCCGTCGCACCGACCGCCTGCTGCTGACGCTATGCATTCCGGCCGCGTCGAACGTGATCCTGAACCTGATCCTCGTGCCCCGAATGGGCGTCCACGGGGCCGCCCTCGCCACGGCGATCAGCTTCGCCATCGGCATCGCCGCCTCCATCGGCATGGGTCGCAAGATCGTCGCCATGCCCATCCCCTGGGATACCCTGATCCGCTGCGGCGTCGCCTGCCTCGCCATGACCGCCGCCGTCCTGCCCCTGCCGGCGCTTGGCGGCGTGCCCGAGCTCATCCTCAAGGCCGGGGTCGGAGCCGTGGTCTACGGCGTCGTCGCCATGACCCTGAACGCCGCCGGGGTCCGCGACCTCGCCCAACGCCTGATCGGCGCCCGCCTGAACCGGAGTGCGACCGCATGAGCCGCCCCATCCTCACCGACAACGCTGCACGCCGGCGGGCGAAACCCGCCGTCTCGGTCCTGATCCCCTTCCTGTGCGACGACCCGTCCGAGCTGCTCCGACTGCTCGACGAGGAGGCCGCGTCCGTGTCCGGCGCCGTCGAGGTCATCGTCATGGACGACGGCACCAATGACCCCGACCTGACCGCCCGCCTGCAGGCCCAGATCAAGGCCATGGCCCTCCCTGCCCGCCTGATCACCCTGACGAAGAACGAAGGCCGCTCGAAGGGCCGCAACCGCCTCGCAGACTCCGCACGCGGCGGCTCGCTGCTGTTCCTCGACAGCGACATGCGCCCCGACCATCGCCGCTTCGTCTGGACCTGGGCCGACCTGGTCGCACGCGAAGACCCGGCCGTCGCCTTCGGCGGCTTCTCCCTCCTGCAGGCCCCGACCGACGCCCGCTTCTCGGTCCACCGCTCCATGGCCCTGAAGAGCGACTGCGTCCCGTATCAGGAGCGCGCCCGCACGCCCGAAAAATACGTCTTCACCTCCAACCTCCTGGTCCGCCGCGACGTCTTCGAGGCGGAGACCTTCGACGCCGAGTTCTCCGGCTGGGGCTGGGAGGACGTGGAGTGGGCCATGCGCGTCTCGCGCCGCTTCACTGTCGTCCACGTCGACAACCCGGCCACCCACATGGGCTTGGACACCGTCGAGGCCCTCGCCGGCAAGTACGAACAGTCCGCCGGAAACTTCGGCCGCGTCGTCGCCCGCCATCCCGACATTGTCGGCGGCTACCCCAGCTACAAGGCCGCACGGCTGCTTAAGAAGGTTCCTGTCCTCGACCGCATCCGCCCCCTGATGAAGCGGGCCGCGACGACGCCCTGGGTCCCGACCAAGGCCCGCGCATTCTCGCTCCGCCTCTACCGCGCCGCCCTCTACGCCGAGGCCGTCTGATGCCGTTCGTGTCGGTCATCGTGCCGACCCTGCGCAGGCCCGAGAGCCTGGAGCGCGCCCTGCGGTCCCTGTTCTCGCAGACCGCCCCCATCGCCTCCATCGTCGTCGTCGACAACGACCCCCAGGCCACGGCCCGCGACACGGCCACGCGCCTGACCGCCGAGAGCCCCTGCCCTCTGATTTACCGGCACGAGCCCCACCCGGGCGTCGCCACCGCGCGCAACGCGGGTCTGCAAGAGACCGACGCCCCCCTGATCGCCTTCCTCGACGACGACGAGGCCGCATCGCCACAGTGGCTCGCCGCCCTCTTGACCGCCCTCGACCGGACAAACGCCGACGTTGTCTTCGGCCCCATCTCCGGTCGCGTGCCCGCGGACACCGGCTGGGCGACCTCCTATCTGGAGGCCTTTTTCGGCCGCGCAGGCCCCTCGACCACCCAGCGCATCGACAAGCCCTGGGGCTGCGGCAACTCACTGATGGTTCGCGCCACGGCGCTTCCCGGTCCCGCCCCCTTCGACGCTTCGGCCGATCAGTCGGGCGGAGAGGACGACGCCCTGTTCGCGGCCCTGGGAGCGCGCGGGGGAACCTTTGGCTGGGCCGCCGACGCCTGGGTGGAGGAGTTCGCTCCGCCCCACCGCGCTACCATGCGCTACGCCCTGTCGCGCGCCTTCGCCTATGGCCAAGGCCCCAGCCAGACCGCCGCCAAAGCCCGCGATTGGCCCGCCGTCGCCAAATGGATGATCGTAGGCGCCGTCCAGACCGCCCTCTGGGGCCTCGCCGCCATCGCTGCCACCGTGATCGCCCATCCCTCGCGCGCCGAACTGATGGACAAGGCCGCTCGGGGCCTCGGAAAGATCTTCTGGATGAAGGGGTTCGAGCCCCACTTCTACGGCACGCGCGAACTCGCCCGCCTGGACCGGCTCAGCCCGTCAGCCGCCTGAGGAAGGCCGGCGGCCTGTAGGTGGAGCGGTTCACCACCACCCCCGCGATCCGCCCGCCGACCGCCTCGATCTCGTCGCGCAGAATGACCGGCTCGTTCGCCGCCGTGCTCTCGGCCGCCACGATCAGGACCGTCGCATCGACATAGGGCGCGAGCGTGATGCACAGGTCGCTGCGATCCGCCGCCGGGGCGTCGATCACCACCGTGTCGGCATGCTTCCTCATGGCGTCCCAGTAGCGCGGATCCGGCAGCGGCTCGGCCCGCTGTCCGGACCGCAACACCTCGGCCCGGAACCGCGTGACCCACAGACGACCGCCCAGGCACGGCCGCGCCGTCATCAATCGCGCCGGGCCGATAGGCTTCCTGTCCTGCCCCGTGACCGGAGGCGTCACGGCATAGAAGCTCGATCCGTCCGGCGATGAGGCCGCCGCCGCACCCAGCCTTCCGAACCGCTCGGGCTCCGCCGCCACCGCTTCCTGCTGCCACGGCTGGGCCAGGTCGGCGTCGACCAGCCAGACGGGCTTCCTAGCCCGCACCGCCGCTAGCCGCGCGAACTCGCGGGCGACCGTGGAGGCCCCCTCGCCGGTATTGGCGCAAGCGAACTGGATGACCCGTCCGCGGTGAGCGGGGGCCGATCCCAGCGCCGCCCAGAGGCTCGCCATTTCAGATGTGAGATCGACCATACGAATCGGTACGCGTTGAACTTTCGCCTATCACGCTAACACGGCGATCTCAGACCGCCTTCATCGGAGCGACGGCCAGAACCGGCATCTCCAGCGTCCGTCCGGCGATGGCCGGCGTCGCATAGCCCCGGCGTGTGAACACCCGCAGCAGACCGACGCACAGGGCGGTGAACCCGGCGAACAGAACCACCAGAGCCAGCAGCGGCAGCTTGAGGCTGGTGCCCCGCGTCGGCGCCGCCGCTCGCTCGATGACCCGCACATTGTCGGCGCCCGCCGCGACCAGACCGTTGTCGGCACGGCTCTGGGTCTCGCGCTGCTGAAACTCCCGGATCGAGGCCGTCAGCACGTCGCGGTTCGACGTCAGGGTCGCGTTCTGGCTCTCCTCGCGCGTCAGCCGCGCCTGACGGTCCAGAATTTCGGCCAGTTGCCGGTTCACCGACGACAACCGCGCCGTCAGCGAATCCCGCTCCGCCACGGTCGTGATCCGCGTCGATTCCAGCTCCGTCCAGACCGGATTCGGCCCCAGACGGACCTCTTTGGCCCCCACGGTCGTACCCGACGCCACATATTGCTGCAGCCCGGCGATGCGCGCCTCGATGTCCTGCACCGGCTGGCTGTCGGGTTGATAGCGCGCCAGCAACTGCTCCCGCTCGGTCCGAAGTTGCAGGATCTGGTCCTGAGCCGAAACATTCAGATCCTGCTGCAACGTCACTTCTGCCGGCGTGCGCTCCTGCTGGGCCTCCAGCGTCACCAGCCGCCGCGCGGCCTGGTTCAGCTGATTCTCGACCGAGAATTTCTCCGTCAGGGTCGACTGATAGGTCGCCGCCAGAGCCGCCTTGGAGGCCGCGAAGTCACCGATGTCGTTCGATGCCAGGAACTGTTCATAGGCGTTGTCGGCGTCGGCCAGTTCGTCCTCGAAAACCCGGCGCTGGGTCTGGATGGCCTCAGTCGTGCCGTCGCGGAACACCTCCCGGCGATAGATCTGATACTGGTCGATGATGGCGTTCAGCACCCGCGCCGACTTCTCGGCATTATCGCTCTCGAACTGCAGTCCGATGATCGCGCCCTGAGGTGTCGTGGAGACGGTCAGGCCGTCGTTGATGAATTTGATCGCGTCGCCCTCCTGCTTGGCCACAGGATCGGTGTTCACCTTGCCCGGCTTCTGGAAGAACGGCAGGCCCAGCGCACGAACGGCCCTCAGCTTCACCTCGCGCGAGCTGATGATGTTGGCCTCGGCCTGCGCCACCTCTCCCACGGCGGGCGGCTGCGACTGACGATCGGTCATCCCGCCCACGCGCGGCTGATAGACGTACTCCTGCCCCGGACTGACCAGCAGGCTCGCTCCGGCGGTATAGGTCTTCTTCAGCGTCATCACGGCCGCTGCCCCGATGCCCAGCACCAGCACGAACACCAGGATCATCAGCAGCAGTTCGCGGAACAACAGGCCGACGACATCGAACAGCCCATAGCGTGGCCGGGCCGAGACATAGGCTGTCGTAGTGGCCGACGAACGCATGAGAACTGGCGAATCCGTTGCAAGTGAACCGTTTGCGATCCTTCGCCTGTCGGCGTTAACCAGCCGTTACCCATAACGGGTAAGGTTCCCCTCATGTTCGATCGGCGTCAGATTCTGTGGACCATGGGCGCCGCCCTCTTCGCCTCCTCCACGGCGGGGTGCGCCAGCGGACAGAGTTCCTTGGCGCCGAACCGCATCCAGCGCGGCGACTTCGACGACATCGCTTTCGCCGACTGGACCGAGGAAGAGCCGGAGTACCTGCTCTATCCGGGCGACGAGATCGAGGTCGCCACCCCCACGGCCACCGAGCTGACCCGCACCCTGCGGGTCGGCCCCGACGGCCGCATCGCCCTGCCTCTGATCGGTCAGGCGATGGCGGCGGACCGGACGATCTCGGAACTCGAATACGAACTCAGCGCGGCCTACGCCTCCCAGCTGGTGCGGCCTGTGGTCGAGGTGACGCTGAAGACGGCTGGACCGATGAAGGTGTGGGTCGCCGGCGAGGTTCGCACCCCCGGCGTCTACGACATGAACGGCGACATCGACGCCTACCAGGCCATCGTCCAGGCCGGCGACTTCCTGCCCAGTGCTCGCCCGCAGCAGGTCGCCCTGATCCGTCGCGGCCCCGGCGGGATTCGGATGATGCGGGTGGTGGATCTGCGCCAGCGGCGCGGAGAGGTCGTGGCCCTGCGGCGCGGCGACCTTCTTTACGTCCCGCGCTCGACGCTGGGCGAGTTGGCCAACTTCTTCACCCAGGTGAAGGCGGCCCTGCCGGTCGGCTTCAACTACACGATCAACGGCCAGTATCAGCAGTTCTGACCCGAGCCCGGCGTCCAGTCCGACGGCCGGATTCCTGTCGAAGATAAAAATATTCTAGCATCGCCAAACACGGCCACGCCTGATTTGAGGTCCATTTCGGCCCTCGAACGCGCCCTGGTCTCCGGCTGGGGTATACTGCTCCCCACGGTTCGCGGAGAGTGCGAACACGACCACGGATTTCGTCCGTTTCGTCACGGTTCGTCATGTTTCGTCACGATGCATTCGACATGACGAAACGGACGAAACCTCCCCGGCGCCACGCTCAAGCAGCGAGACGCGGCGCGTCGAGCGATAGCGCGCTAAGAAGGCGTCAGGCCGCCAGCGTCACCACGCCGGCGTCGATGTAGCGACGGGCGGCGCGTTGGGCTTCGGCGATCTCGTCGCGTTCCATCTCTTCGGACATCTCGCGGCGATAGACGCGCGCTTCGATGGAGCCCTTCATGGCCGCCAGGTTGAAGATCATGTGAGCCGAGACCCGGTCCATCGGGCAGCCGCCCGATCCCGACGAGTACATCATGCCCAGCCGGAACAGGGCGTCGCCGTCCATGTCGGCGGTGGGCAGGGGCAGCGGAGCCGCCTCGACCTCGTTTTGCAGTTCCGGCGCGGTTTCTTGCGCGTTCATCACGGTCGTCCTTTGCGATGGCGGACGTCCGTTCTGGACCCGCCCCTCGATCGTGATCAAATACCCCCGGTTTGAAGTTAAAGTTAACAGCGGCGCGGGACGCAAAGTCTTTTCAGTAAAGGGAAAATGAATACTGCGAAGTCGATTCAGACCTGCGAAATATACCGTCAAGGCGGCGTTTACCTTGATGCTGTGAAGCTTAACGCGCCCGTTGCCCGAACAGCACCTTGCGAGCCTCTTCCGCCGCCTTGCCGGAGGCCGCCAGATTTCGCCGCATCTCGTCGCCAAGCGCCCGCCCGGCCTTGACCGCTGGCCGTTCCCCGACCCGCTCGACCCAAGCCTTCAGGTTTGGGAAATGGTCCAAATCCTGCCCCTGAAGCTGCGGCAGGATCCATGGCCAGGCCGCCATGTCGGCGATGGAATAGTCCCCCGCCAGATAGTCCCGGTCCTTCAACCGTCGGTCCATGACCCCATACAGCCGGTGCGTTTCGTCGGTGTAGCGGCGAACCCCATAGGCGATCTGCCTCTGGTCCGGGACGATGGCCGGGGCGTACTGGCGGAAGTGGTGGGTCTGGCCCGCCATCGGCCCGAGCCCTCCGACCTGCCAGAACAACCACTGGTCGATCTCGACCCGTTGCCGCACATCAGTCGGGTAGAAGCGGCGCGACTTGTTACCGAGATACTGCAGGATCGCCCCGCTCTCGAAGATCGAGATCGGCTTGCCTCCCGGCCCGTCCGGATCGACGATGGCGGGCATCCGGCCGTTCGGACTGATGGCCTGGAACTCCGGCGTGAACTGCTCGCCGGCGCCGATGTTGACCGGCTTCATCTCATAGGCCAGCCCCATCTCTTCCAGGGCGATGGAAACCTTCCATCCATTAGGCGTGGGCCAGTACCAGAGCTCGATCGGGGCGGTCATGACGGCGTCTCCGGCAGGTGAAATCAGACCTTCGATCTGGGCGCGAGCGAATGTGGCCGCAAGCCCGTCACATGCCGTCAGAAGCGCCCGAGAGATCGTTCAGCCGCCGTTCATGGACAAAGTCCGACCTTGCTCGAGAGCCGCCGGAGTATCGGCGTGCGGGGAAGAAACGAAATGAAATCGATGCTGACGGCCTTCGTGGCCTTCACGGCCCTGGCCCTCCCGGCCGGCCTGCCTGCCCTGGCGATGGCGCAGGACGACGCGGCCGTGGTGGCCGACGCTCCGCCTCCGCCCCCGTCCAACGACGCCGGCGGGCGCTACCAGCCCGACGAGAACACGCCCCCTCCCACTCCGGTGCGCTTCGAACAACCTCGCCCCCAGGTGCAGGACGTCCAGGACCGTCGCGGCGGCGGCGACCGTGGCCCACGCGGCGGCGACCGTGGTGGTGACCGAGGCGGCAACAATGGCGGCGGCTGGAACGGCGGCGGCGATCGCGGTGGTGACCGAGGCGGCAACAGCGGCTGGAGCGGTGGTGGCGATCGCGGCGGCGACCGGGGCGGCAACACCGAGACCGGCAACGGTCCTGGCCGCTGGAACCACAACAACCCTCCCGTCGTGACGCCTCCGGCTCCCACGCCGGGCCAGGACCGTGGCGGCCGGGGTCGCGACAACGACGGCCGAGGCTGGGATCGGGACAACGACGGTCGCGGCCGGGACAACAATGGCGGCTGGAACCGTGGTGACCAGGATCGCGATGGACGCGGTCGCGACTGGAACCGTGGCGCCGACGGCCGTGGCAACGGCGGCTGGAACAACGGCGGCGCCTGGAACAACGGCCAGAACTGGGACCGCAACCGCAACAACAACGGCAACTGGCGGAGCGACCGCAACGGCCGCCGCGATTACAACGGTTGGAACAACCGCTGGAACCAGGACGCGTGGCGCCGCGACTGGAACCGGGGTCGTTCGAACGACTGGTGGCGCAACGATCGCGGCTTCCGGGGCTACAGCGGCTATCGCTTCGGCTTCTATTTTGCGCCGAACTACGGCTACTACTCGGTTCCCCGGAACTACTGGGGCCAGCGCTGGTATCGGGGCGACTACCTGCCTTCGATCTTCTGGCGCTACAGCCTGAACGACTACCGCACCTTCGGCCTGGGCTACCCGCCTCCGGGCACCCAGTGGGTCGCCGTCGACACCACGATCTACCTGATCGACCAGTTCGACGGCTACATCATCGAGGTCATCTACGACGCCTGGCGCTGGTAGCGTCAAGCGGGCAGGCCGGGGTCAGCCGCAGTCAACGCTGCGGATGATCCCGGTGGCCTCGTCGAAGCGGATGTTCAGCCGGTCAGGGCGGTAGTCCTCAGTGGCCGAACAGGTCGTGCAGACGAACCGGACGTTCGCTCCGGGGGCGAAATCGACCGCTCCCCGGTGGCTTCCAATCAGGGATTTGGAGGCCTCGGCGTCGCAACGCTGAGGCGCGGTCGGTTCCGGGGGCGGTGTGGGCGCGCAGGCTCCCAGCAAAGCCCCGCCCAGCATCAGCCCTGCGATCACCCGCATCGGACCTGCTCCACGATCTCGGTCTGGGCGTTGTAGAAGATGTTCAGCCGGTAGGCCGAATAGTCCATCGTCACCGGGCAGGTGGTGCAGGTCACCCGGCGATTGACCACCTCGACCGGGACCGGGATCTCGTTCCGATGCTTGCCGACCAGATACTGGAAGTCCGCCGCCTTGCAGAGGTCGGCCTCGCCGTCGGGCATGTGCGACCCCACAGGCCGGTTGGCCTCGGCATCCGCGATCACGGCGGGCGCGGGAGCCTCGGCGACCGGAGACGACGTCGACGAACAGGCCGTCAGGAACAACAGGCCGATCAGGCCGCCTTTTCCCACCGCCCCTCGTCCGACTGCTTCCAGTAGGCGAGGTTGGCTCCCTGATCCTTCAGCGCCTTCCAGCGCGCCCGCGCGCCCTGAAGCGCCGCGTCGTCCCGACCGTCGAAGATGATGAAGCATCGCTCGAACTCCTCTGTGGGGCTCATATCCGAGCCATCGACGATGAACAGCGCCTGAGACCCGTTCGGGTTCTCGTCTCCCGCCGTCAGCAGGATCGGCTGGCGCTCCGCATGCGGCTGGTCGGAGACACCGTGGGCCAGGAAACTCTCGTCTCTCCAGGTCCAAAGCCGCTCGTCAATGGCCTCTCGCGCATCCGCATCCGCGACCCGTACGCGCGCCTTCCAGCCGCGTTGAAGGGTGCGGTCCAGCAGTTCAGGCAGGACCTGATCCAGCGTCGACCGCTCCAGATGGTAGAACCAGATTTCCCCGGCTCCGCTCACTTGATCAGCCTTCGTAGGTGTCGGCCACCATGCGGTCCAGAAGACGCACGCCCCAGCCCACCGGGCCGTCGGGCACGGTCGGACGCGTGGACTTCGACACCCAGGCCGTTGGCGCGATGTCGATATGGGCCCACGGCGTGCCGTTGACGAAGCGCTGCAGGAACAGGGCGGCGGTGATCGAACCGCCGTCGCGCCCGGCCGAGTTCTTCACGTCGGCGTTCACGCTGTCCATGATCTTGTCGTACTGGGGCGGCATCGGCATCCGCCAGACGTTCTCGTTGACCTTCGGACCGGCGGCCAGAATGGCGTTCGCAACCCCGTCGTCGTTCGAGAAGACGCCCGCATAGTCCAGGCCCAGAGAGATGATCATGGCGCCCGTCAGCGTGGCCAGGTCGATCATCATCTTCGGCTTGAAGCGGTCCTGCGTGTACCAGAGGGCGTCGGCCAGGACGAGGCGGCCCTCGGCGTCGGTGTTGATCACCTCGACCGTCTGGCCGGACATCGACTTGACGATGTCGCCCGGACGCTGGGCGTTGCCGTCGGGCATGTTCTCGACCAGGCCCAGGACCCCCACGGCGTTGACCTTGGCCTTGCGGCCCGCCAGCGCGTGCATCAGGCCGGCCACGGCGGCGGCGCCGCCCATGTCCCAGATCATGTCTTCCATTCCGGCGGCCGGCTTGATCGAGATGCCGCCCGTGTCGAAGCAGACGCCCTTGCCGACGAAGGCGATCGGCGCGTCGCCGGCCTTGCCGCCGTTCCACTGAATCACGGCCAGCTGGCTTTCGCGGACTGAACCCTGACCGACGCCCAGAAGGACGTGCATGCCGAGCGCTTCCATCTCCTTCTCGCCGAGGATCTCGACCTTCAGGCCCAGGCGCTCCAGCTCCTTGACCCGGCTGGCGAACTCGGCCGGGTAAAGAATGTTGGCGGGCTCGGCGACCAGATCGCGCGAGAAATAGACTGCCTCGGCGACGGCGTTCAGGCCTTCAGCGGCGGCATTGGCGCCTGCGACGTCCTTGGTGACGATGCGGACGGTCTTTATCGACGGAATCTTGTCGGCCTTTTCCTTGGTCCGGTATTTGTCGAACCGGTAGGCGGCCAGGCGGACGGCGAAGGCAGCGCGCGCGGCGTCGGCGCCCGACAGATGGCCCAGGTCGATCGTCAGCGTCTCGGCGCCCGACAGCTTCACGGCGTTGTAGGCGGCGCCCGCGGCGGTCTCGAGCGCCAGGTCGTCGAACTTGCCGGCCTCGCCCGCTCCGACCAGCACGATCGAGTCAGCCGTCACGCCCGACGGCGCGGCCACGACCAGCGACGAGTTGGCCCCGCCGGTGAACCGGCCGGCCCCCATCGCCTTGGTCAGAGCGCCGCCCGTTGCGGCGTCATGAGACGCGCCCTCGCCGGCCAAAACGCGGCCGTCGTTGACGAAAATGGCGAGCGCGCCGGATGCGCCGGCCTCGGCGACGAAATCGATCTTCATGAAAACGCAGACTCCAGCCGGGATGGACTCCCGGTCATTGAACTGTGGGTGGTCACGCCCGCCATTGTCGGCGGCGCGCCCGGATGTGTATTAGATGCGCCGCAACGACCGCGCCCGCAACCGGGTGATTTTCATCGCCCGCATGACCCTGATCCAACGCTACCTTTTCCGACAGATCAGCCTGCCCGTCCTGGCGGCGTGCGGATCGTTGGTCGGAATCGGCCTGTTGAGCCAGAGCCTCGACCAGCTCGAGGTGATCGTGGAGCGCGGTCAGAGCGTTTGGGTGATGCTGAAACTAACGCTTCTGGCCGTGCCGCAACTGTTCGCGGTCATCCTGCCGATCGGCCTGTTCGTCGGCGCCCTGATCGCCCTGACCCGTCTGCAGCGGGAACAGGAACTGACCGCCGCCTACGCCAGCGGCATGTCGCGCTGGCAGATGATCGCGCCCTCGGCCCGGCTGGCGCTCATCGTCGCCCTCGCGGCCCTGGCGACCAACGTCCTGATCCAACCCTGGGCCCAGCGGGCTTCGCGAGAACAAGCGTTCGCCATCCGCACCGACCTCGCCGCCCTGCTGGTCGAGGAAGGCCGCTTCGTGCAGGGCCCCAACGGCCTGACGGTATACGTCCAGCAGATCGAGCAGAACGGCCTGCTGAAGAACCTCTTCATCTACATCCAGGACGGGGACAAGGTGACGACCTGGGATGCGACCGAGGCGCGTTTCGGCCGCGTCGACGGGCAACCGGTCCTGACCATGAAACAGGGGTCGTGGCAGGAGTACGATTCCAAGGGCGTGCTGAACCAGCTGTCCTTCGACGGCTGGGTCTTCCAGCTCGCGCCCTACGTCAGCAACGACGAACACATCCGCTACAAGCCCGCCGACCTGTGGATCACCCAGCTGTTCGATCCCTCGGCAGAGATCCTCCGAGACACTGCCCCGCGCGGCGAACTGCTGGCCGAAGCGCACAGCCGCCTGTCGTCGCCGCTCTACGCCCTGACGGCCATGGCCATGGCGCTGGCCGCGATCCTGGGCGGCGCCTTCAGCCGGACAGGCTATAGCCTGCGCATCGCCAAGGCTTCGGCCGCCTTCCTGCTGGTCCGCATCTTCGGCTACGCCATTGTCGCCGCCAGCGCCTGGAATAGTTGGCTGAACGTCTTCCAATATCTGCTGCCCATCGCCGCCACCGCCTTCGCCCTGCGCCTGCTGTTCCGGGCGCTGAAGCCCCGACGGTCGAAGGGTCGCTCGCCCTTGGCCCAGTTTAAGGCGCGGTTCGCATGAGCAGCCTGGGCTCGCTCGCCGACGCGCCGCGTCACATCCTCAGCGCCCTGCGTCTGGGGCGGATCGAACGCTATGTGCTGATCCAGCTGGCCCGTTCGCTGGCCGTGGCCCTGGCGGTCATCGCCGCCCTGGTCATGCTGATCGACTTCGTGGAGATTTCGCGCGGCCTGGGCTCGGACACCGACCTGTCGGGTCTGCGCATCCTTGGCCTGATGCTGCTGAAGTCGCCGGCGGTGATCGTTCAGCTTCTGCCCTTCGTCTTTCTGTTCGGCACTCTGGCGGCCTTCGTCGGCCTGAACCGACGTTCAGAGCTGGTTGCGATGCGCGCGGCGGGGGTTTCCGCCTGGCGGTTCGTCCTGCCGGCCGCGGGGGCCGCCCTGGTGCTCGGCGTCCTGACGGTGACTGTCATCGGCCCGATGGCCGCGTCGGGAGACGGCCTGTTCCAGCGCGAACGCGCCCGCATCTCGGGCTCGGTCGTCAGCGGCGAAGAGCAGGAAGCGATCTGGCTTCGCGAAGGCGACGGCCCACGTCAAATGGTCATTCGCGCCGGCCGGCAGGACCGCGCCAACGCCCGGCTGCTGGACGTGACCTTCTTCATCTACGCCACCGACCCGGAAGGTCGTCGCGCCTTCACCGAGCGAATCGACGCGCCCTCGGCCAGCCTCAGCGCCGGCCGCTGGCGACTTGTGAACGCTGTGGGCGCACAGACCGGCCAGCGCGCGGTGCGCTACGCCACCCTCGACCTTCCCTCGGCCCTCGCCGACGAAGAGGCCTTCGAACGCTTCGCGCGACCTCAGTCGACGCCCTTCTGGTCCCTGCCCGGTCAGATACAGCGCATCGAGGACGCGGGCTTCTCCTCGACGGCCTACCGGCTGCGGCTCCAGTCGCTCCTGTCCACGCCCCTCGCCTTCGCGGCCATGACCATTCTGGCCGCCGCCTTCTCGCTGCGGCTCATGCGACTTGGCGATCTGGCGCGAATGTCGGTGGCGGCGGTGGTGCTCGGTTTCGCCTTCTTCTTCCTGAACCAGTTTTCCGCCGCCATGGGCTCGGCCGAGGTCGTGCCGCCGTTCGTGGCGGCCTGGTTGCCAGCCATCCTCACGGCGCTCGCGGCCTTCACCTTGCTGTTCTATACCGAAGACGGCTAAGCGGACCCCGGCGGGGGCCTGAAGGAACGGTTGGATTTCATGCGGGCTGAAGGCGCCGTTTCACGCAAGAGCACACGACGCGGACGCCTGCTGGCGGGAGCCGCCCTTCTGGCCTGCGTCCCCGTTTCGGTTCTCGCCCAGACCGCACCTTCTCCTATCCCGCCGGCGGCGGTCCAGGACGGACTGGCGCCGGACGCCATCTACATCGAGGCGGACAACGCCGGACGCGAGGGCGACGTCATCAGCGCCACGGGCGAGCGCGACCGCGTCTACGCCCGCTTCCAGGGGCACAGCCTGCGCGGCCGCGCCGTCACCTATGATCTGGCGAAGGGCATCGGCACGGCCGACGGCGACGTCGAACTGGTCGATCCGGACAGCAATACCGTCTTCGCCAGCCACCTCGAGCTTGATTCGGACCTGCGGGCCGGCGTCGCCGTTGATTTCGCGACCCGCACGGCGAACGGAGCCAGCCTGATGGCCGCGACCGCCGTGCGCCGGTCCGAGAACGTCAACGAGCTCAACTATGCGCTCTTCACCCCCTGCCCCATCTGCGACGACGCCGGTAACCCCAAGACGCCTTCGATCGCGATCCAGGCCGAGAAGGTCGTGCAGGACGAGGAGTTGCGAGCGGTCCTCTACCGCAACGCAGTCTTCAAAGTCGGCGGCGTGCCAGTCTTCTGGACCCCCTTCTTCGCACACCCGGATCCGACCGTGGACCGGGCATCCGGCCTTCTGGTTCCGATCTTCAACTACGACGACGGGCGGGGAGTCTCGGTGGAAACCCCTTATCTACAGGTCATCTCGCCGTCCGAGGACTGGCTGATCAGCCCGCAGTTCAACACCCGGGTCCTGCCGTTCCTGAACCTGCAATGGCGCCGGCGCTTCGCCAACGGGATGATCGTTGCGCGCGGCGGCTTCACCTATGCGCAGAACTTCGGCAATTTCGACCTGAACGGCGACGGCCAGGCCGAGTCCAACGTCGACTTCGGCGACCGCACCAGCCGCAGCTACATCCTGGCCCACGGCAGGTTCGACCCCGAGGGCCCGTGGCGCTTCGGCTTTACGGCCGAGCGGACCTCGGACAAGACCCTGTTCGACCGTTACGACGTCATCGACCCCTACCAGGACAACGGACTGTACTACGGCGATCAGCGTCGTCTGATCAGCCAGCTCTACGCCGAGCGCCAGACGGCCCGGTCCTATCTGTCGATCGCCGCCTTCTCGATCCAGAGCCTGCGCGTCGCCCAGTTCAACGACGTCACCCCGGCTTTGAACATCTTCGAATCGGACGGCGCCCTGCCTCTGGTCGCGCCGCTGATCGACGCACGGTGGGAGCCTTCCGGCCCCGTGCTCGGCGGACGTCTGCGCCTGCGAGGCTCGGCGGTGTCCCTGTACCGCGACGAGTATTTCGGAAGCCCGGTGTTGCGGCCGGAGATCATCCCGACGACGGCCAGCCCCTTCGGCCTGCCAGGCGTCGACAGCCGCCGCGTCACCGGCCAGATCGACTGGCGTCGCACCCTGATCTCCCCCTCGGGCATCCGCTACGAGCCGTTCGTAGACGGCCGTTTCGACGTGTATTCGGTCGCCGACCTGCCGCCGGTGCTCGGGCTCGAGGACGAAACGATTACCCGCAGCCGCGCTACGATCGGCCTGGACGTCAGCTATCCCCTGATCCGGCGACTGAGCGACGGTGCGGACATCATCGTCGAGCCGCTGGGCCAGATCTCCGTCTCGACCGACCCGGATCTCGATCCCCGCATCCCGATCGAGGACTCCCAGACGCTGGAGCTCGACGAATCGTCGCTGTTCCGGATCGACCGGTTCCCGGGCTACGACCTGCTCGAAGGCGGAGTGCGGATCACCGCCGGAGTTCGCACGACCCTGCGCTGGGCTGAGGGTCGCACCGCCAGCCTGTTCGTCGGCCGCAGCATGCGGGACGCCGAACAGAGCGCCTTCCGCATCCCGATCCCCGATGCGCCGAATAGCCTCTACGATCCGTCCGGTCTGGCGGCGCAGACATCCGACTGGGTCGTCCAGGCCAGCTTCCAGCCGTCGGACCGCATCCGGGGCTGGGGTCATGCCACTGTCGATGGATCCGGCGACATCCGCCGCGCCGAGATGGCCGTCGATGGTCGCTGGGGCCGACGCAATCTGGCGACGCTCAGCTACATCGTCGATCGCTCGAACCCGCTGGATGGACCAGGCAACCGGAACTACGAGTTCGTGCAGCTGGCAGGCCAACAGTTCATCGCCGGTAACTGGGGCGTGGCCGTCGCCGGCATCGCCGATCTGGAGCGCGACCTGATCACCCGATCCGAAGTCGGGATCGTCTTCGACGACGACTGTTTCCGCGTCGAGGTCGGCTATCGCCGAGACAACACTCGTGTCAGCCCCACCGGCCCGTCGGACGGCGCCTATTTCCGTCTAAACCTCGCCACTTTTGGAGGGTCAGGCTATGGATCAAACGGTCTGCGTTAGGCATGACGCGTAATTGCGTGCGCCAACCCGGTGGGGAACCGGGGCTGCAGGCTCGAAGGAACCAGGACTGACCATGCGTTTGATGCGTTTTACGACCGGGGTCGCTATGGCCGCTCTGGTCGCGGGTTCCGCGATCGCCCAGACCGCGCCGACAGGACAGGCTGCGGGCACGCTCGATCCCGCCGCCGAACAGGCGCCCGCCACGGCGGCTGCGGCCACGCCCCAGTTCACCTTGGCCGACGGCATCGTCGCCACGGTCAATGATCAGGTCATCACCGGCTTCGACCTGCGTCAGCGAATGCTCTCGGTCATCGCCATGAGCCAGGTCCAGCCGACCGAGGAGAATATTCCGGCCATCCAGCAACAGGCCTTGCAGGCTTTGATCGAGGAGCGTCTCCAGGCCCAGGAGATCGCCAAGTACGAGACGCTCAAGATTTCCGACGAGGACGTGGATCGGGAGATCGCGGGCATGGCGCAGGACGCCGGCACCACGCCCGAGAACTACATGGCCTTCCTGGCCCAGGGCGGCATCCGTCCCGATGCGATGCGCGAACAGCTCCGCACCGAGATCGGCTGGCGTGAACTGGTCGGGGGCCGTTTCAACAGCCGCGCCCGCGTCAGCCGCGCCCAGGTCGAGCAAGCCGTCCGACAGCTGACCGAGGCCGCGTCCAAGCCCCAGTACCTGATCGGCGAAATCTACCTCGAAGCCAACCGCGTGGGCGGCCAGCAGGCGGCTATCAACGGCGCCGAGCAGCTGGTGGCCCAGATGGTCCAGGGCGCGCCTTTCCAGGCCGTCGCACGTCAGTTCTCGGCGGCCCCCTCGGCGGCGCGCGGCGGAGACGCCGGCTGGGTCGTCCAAGGCACGGTGCAGCCCGCGCTTCAGACCGCGCTCGACGCCCTTCAGGTCGGCCAGCTGTCGCGCCCGATCCCTGTCGAGGGCGGCGTCTACATCATCTACATGCGCGACAAGCGGGCTGGAGCCTCGACCAGCCTGGTCACGCTGAAGCAGGCGATGATCGAACTGCCGGAAACGGCGAGCGACGCCGAAGTCGCGGCGGCGACCCAGCGTCTGGAGGCCCTGCGCCCCAGCCTGACCTGCGACAACATCCTGCAGCGCGCGACGTCGGAGGCGGGCCTGCTGGGTTCGGACCTTGGCGAGAGCGATGTGGCCAACCTGGCGCCGCAGTTCCAGCAGGTCGCGCGTTCGGCCGAGGTGAACACGGTCTCCAACCCGGTCCGCACGCCCCTGGGCATCCATCTGCTGGCGGTCTGCGGCCGTCGAGTGGGCGGCGTCGACGTGCCGTCGGCGCGCGAGGTCGAGGGTCGTCTCCAGAACCAGAACCTGGCCATGCTGGCGCGCCGATACATCCGCGACCTGCGTGCGGACGCCCTCATCGAGATGAAGTGATCGGGTGGCCGCGGCCCCTCTGATCCTGACGCTGGGCGAGCCCGCCGGCGTCGGCGCGGAGATCATCGCCAAGGCCTGGACCGCGCTGTCCGAAGACGCCCCCTTCGCCGTCATCGGGGACGCCCGCCTGCTTGAGCGCCACGGCGTGCCGGTCCGCGAGATCGGCGACCTGTCGGATGCGGCAACGGTCTTCGGCCGCGCCCTCCCCGTCCTGAACCACCCCGCCCCCGCGCCCATCGAGGCGGGCAGGCCCGATCCCCGCAACGCCGGGGTCGTCGCCGACTGGATCGAGCGCGCCGTCGCCTTGGCGCTGTCCGGTGAGGCGTCGGGCGTGGTCACCGCCCCGATCGCCAAGGCCCCGCTGTACGCCGCCGGCTTCCGCTTTCCGGGGCATACGGAGTTCATCGCCGAGCTGACCGCCGACGCGCCCTATGTCGGAACACGGGGGCCGGTCATGATGCTCACGGCCAGGGATCTGCGGGCCTGTCTGGTCACGATCCATGTGGCGCTGGACCAGGTGCCCGAGCTTGTCACCGAGGAGCGGGTCGCCAGAACGGCGCGGGTGGTGCATGAGACGCTGAGGCGCGACTTCGGCATCGCCCGCCCCCGGCTGGCGCTGGCGGCCCTCAACCCGCACGCGGGCGAGGGCGGGGCGTTGGGGTTGCAGGAGATCACGGTCCTCAAGCCCACGGCGGAAGCGCTTCGCGCCGAGGGCATCGACATCACCGATCCCCTGCCCGCCGACACACTGTTCCACGAGGAGGCGCGAGCCGGCTACGACGCCGCCATCTGCCTGTATCACGACCAGGCGCTGATCCCGGTGAAGACGCTGGACTTCTGGGGCGGGGTCAACGCCACGCTCGGCCTGCCCGTCATCCGCACCTCGCCCGACCATGGCACCGGGTTCGACATCGCGGGCAAGGGGATCGCCCGGCCCGACAGCCTGATCGCGGCGATCCGTCTGGCCTCGGAGATGGCGGCGAAGCGCGCGGCGAGTTAAAGCCGCCCGGTGACCGACCTCCCGACCCTGCGCGAATCCCTCGAAGCCCACGGCCTGCTGGCCAAGAAGAGCTTCGGCCAGCACTTCCTGCTGGACCTGAACATCACCCGCAAGATCGTGCGGCTGGCCGGGCCGTTCGAAGGGCGGGCCGTGATCGAGGTCGGCCCCGGACCCGGAGGCCTGACCCGAGCCCTTCTGGAAAGCGACGCCGGCAAGGTGGTCCTGATCGAGAAGGACCCGCGCTTCCTGCCCCTGCTGGGCGAACTGGATACGGGCGACGGCCGTCTGACCATCGTCGAGGCAGACGCGCTGAAGGTCAATCAGTCCAGGCTGGTCGAGGGGCCGGCTCATGTGGTTTCCAACCTGCCCTACAACGTCGGCACCCCCCTGCTGATCGACTGGCTGACCGGGGCCTGGACGCCGGTGGCGATGACGCTGATGTTCCAGAAGGAGGTCGCCGAGCGGATCGTGGCCGAGCCGGGCGACGACGCCTATGGCCGTCTGGCGGTCATCTCCCAGGCCGTAGCGGACGCGAAGATCGTGATGCATTTGCCGGCCGCCGCCTTCACCCCGCCGCCCAAGGTGGCCTCGGCGGTGGTGCATGTGGTCCCCCGCGCGGATCGACCTGATGCGCCGACCCTGAAGCGGCTGGAGCGGGTTACGGCGGCCGCCTTCGGCCAGCGCCGGAAGATGCTGCGGTCCAGTCTGAAGCAGCTGGGCGGGGGCGCGCTGTGCGAGGCCGCGGGGATCGACGCGGATGCGCGGGCCGAAACCATAGACATCGACGGCTTCCTCCGTCTGGCCGGAGCCCTCGCATGAGCGCGATCGAGCCCTTTCGCGCCATCGCGATCAGCCGGCTGGCCCATGCCATGAAGGCCGAAGGGCGGTCGGTGATCCATATGGAGTTCGGCCAGCCCTCGACCGGGGCGCCGCCGGCCGCCATCGCCGAGGCGCACCGGGTGCTGGACGCCGACAGCATGGGCTACTGGGAGAGCGCGCCGCTGAAGGCCCGGATCGCCCGGCTGTATCAGGAGCGTTATGGCGTCACGGTCTCGCCGGACCAGCTGCTGCTCACCAATGGCGCCTCGCCGGCCCTGGTGCTGGCCCTGTCCAGCCGGTTCGGGCCGGGCGACCGGATCGCCATGGCCCGGCCGGGCTATGTGGCCTATCGCAACACGGTGAAGGCGCTGAAGATGGTCCCGGTCGAGATCGGCTGCGGGCCTGAGGAGCACTACCAGCTGACGGCCTCTGCGCTTGAGGCGCTGGAGCCCACGCCCGCTGGTGTCATCATCGCCAGCCCGGCCAACCCGACCGGCTCGATCATTCCGCCGAAGGAGCTCGAGGCCATCGTCGGCGTCTGCGTGCGGCGGGGCATCGTCATCGTCTCCGACGAGATCTACCACGGCCTCAGCTACACGGGCCGGACGCCCTCGGTGCTGGAGTTCGCGCCCGAGGCGTTCGTCATCAACAGCTTCTCCAAATACTGGAGCATGGCCGGGTGGCGGCTGGGCTGGCTGCTGGTTCCGCCCCAGCACATCGAGCGGGCCAAGGCGTTCATCGGCAACCTGTTCCTGACCCCGCCGTCGCTGAGCCAGCACGCGGGTCTGGTGGCGATGGACCAGCACGCGGTGCTGGAGAGTCATATCCGGACCTATGCGACGAACCGCGACCTGATGCTGGCGGCCCTGCCCGCCCTGGGTCTGAAGTCGATCGCCCCGCCGGATGGAGCCTTCTACATCTGGGCCGATATCGGCCATCTGACCGACGACAGCGTGGCCTTCTGCGAGCAGTTGCTTCGCGACACCGGGGTGGCGACGGCGCCGGGGGTGGACTTCGATCCTGTCGATGGTCCCCATTTCATGCGCTTCAGCTTCGCGGTCTCGACGGCCGAGGTCGAGGAGGCGCTGAGACGGATTACGCCGTGGTTCGAGGCGCGCGCCGGGACCTGAACCTTTTCGTCCGTTTCGTCATGACGCGAGCAACGTGACGAAAGGTGACGAAACGGACCAATTCCACCGAAGTCCGCTCTCTCCGCGAACCCAAGTCGCCATTGTAGGGCGCCCAGATACCAAGGCGAGCAAATAGCGCGAAACGGGCCTCCAGATCAGGCGGGACGGTGTTTCGGACTGTCGAATTGATTTTTATCTTCGACAGGCATTCGCCTCTCGATGGGTCTCAAACGTCCTCGGCCAGCAGGGCGGACTGGTAGCCGCCGACCCAGGTGTTGCGGAAGCGACGGCTGCGCTCGGCGTGATAGATGTGGGCCAGTTCGGCGTAGGAGCGGTCGAAGTCGTCGTTGACGAAGACGTAGTCGAACTCCGTGCAGTGCTCGATCTCGCCCTTGGCGTTGGCGATGCGGCGCTCGATGACGTCGTCGGCGTCCTGGGACCGGGTCACCAGGCGGCGCTTCAACTCCTCCAGGCTGGGCGGAAGGATGAAGACCCGGACGGCGTCTTCCGGGCATTTCCGGGCGATATCGCGCGCGCCCTGCCAGTCGATGTCGAACAGGACGTCGCGGCCCTCTTCCAGGGCCTTGTCGACCGGGGCGCGCAGGCTGCCGTAGCGATTGCCGTGGACGTCGGCCCATTCGAGGAAGGCGTCGTCGTCGATGCCCTTCTGGAACTCCTCGGCGCTGACGAAATGGTAGTCGCGGTCCGCGACCTCGCCTGGCCTCCGGTCGCGCGTGGTCATGGAGATCGACAGCTCCAGCCCGCCATGGTCGGCCATCAGGCGACGGCACAGCGAGGTCTTTCCGGCGCCTGACGGGCTGGCGACGATCAGGAGGACGCCCCGGCGGGGCGTGCGTTCATTCGACATTCTGCACTTGCTCTCGAAGCTGCTCAATGACCGCCTTGAGGTCGAGGCCCGTCGCGGTCAGGGCCGTCGTAGCCGATTTCGAGCAGAGTGTGTTCGCTTCGCGCATGAACTCCTGCATCAGGAAGTCCAATTTGCGGCCGGCGGGCGGCTGATCCAACAGGGCGCGCGCCGAGGCGACGTGGGCGGTGAGCCGGTCCAGCTCCTCACGGACGTCGGCCTTGGTCGCCAGCGCTGCGGCCTCCAGCACGATCCGGTCTTCGAGACCCGGCGCATCGGGGGCCAGTTCGGCCATGCGGCGGGCGAAACGGTCGCGGACGGCGGCGGTCTGGGCGGCGGCCTCGGTCTCGGCCTTGGCGACCAGGGCTTCGATGCGGCCGACGAAATCCTCGATGACGGGACGCAGCTGGGCGCCCTCGCGTTCGCGTGACAGTTTCAGGGCGTCGAGCGCCTGTTCGACCGTGGCGGCCATGGCGGCCTCGACGGGCGCGCGGGCCTCGGCGTCGTCGACCTCCTCGTCGGCGTCGAGGACGCCGCGCAGGGCCAGCAGGCCGTCGGCGGACGGCGGCGTCGCCCCCTCCATCGCCAGCTGGTTGGCCAGCTCGAGGTAGCGAGCGAGGACCGCCTCGTTGACCTTCAGGATCGAGGCGTCGCCCGGGGCGCGGCGGGCCTGGACGCCGAGCGTCACCTGACCCCGGCTAAGACGCGCCTGACCGGCGGCCTTGGCGAGGCGTTCGAGGTTGTCGAAGCCGTTGGGGCCCCGGAAACGGACCTCCAGATTGCGGCCGTTGACCGAGCGCGCCTCGACCGACCAGCTCCAGCCGTCCAGCGCGCCGTCGGCCCGGCCGAAGCCGGTCATGCCGGAGAGGATGGTCACTGACCGGCCGCCGGGGCGTTCGGACGCGGGGCCGCACGTTGCGGCGTGACCGTGCCCGGAGCCTGCATGGTGATGACGGCCTCGCCGGTCAGTGGCGGGGCGGCGGCGTCCGTCGCGGCTGTTCCCGGCGGTGGCGCGCCGGGAACAGCGCCCGGCGGCAGGGCCTCGGCTGGCGGAGCCTTGCCAGCCTCGATAGCGCGCCAACGGGAGACGTTGGCCAGGTGCTCGGCATAGGTGCGGGCGAAGACGTGGCCGCCCGTGCCGTCCGCGACGAAGAACAGGTCCTGGGTCGCAGGCGGGTTGAGCACCGCCTCCAGCGCCTGGCGGCCAGGGTTGGCGATCGGCGTCGGCGGCAGGCCGTCGATGAGATATGTGTTCCAGCCCGTGTCGCGCTGAAGCTCCGACAGGCGGATGCCCCGGCCCAGCGGACGGCCCTTGGTGATGCCGTAGATGATGGTCGGGTCGCTCTCCAGCCGCATGCCGATGCGCAGCCGGTTGGAAAAGACTGCGGCGACGCGCGGTCGTTCGCGGGCCAGACCCGTCTCCTTCTCGACGATGGATGCCAGGATCACCGCTTCCTCGGGCGTACGGGCCACGGTGTTGGGGCTGCGGGCGGCCCACAGGCGCGCCAGATTGTCGGCGGCGTCGCGCTGCATCCGGGCGATGACCGAGGCGCGGGTCTCGCCGCGAGAGACCTCGTAGGTGTCGGCCCAGAGCGAGCCTTCCTCGGGGATTTCATCGATCGTGCCGACCAGCACCGGCTCCGCGTTCAGGATGTCGACGGCCTGGGCCGAGGACCAGCCCTCGGGAATGGTCACGAAATGGCGGACCACGCGTCCGTCGGTCAGTAGAGCGATGACGGCCTTGAGCGAGGCGCGGGACGGGACCTCATACTCGCCGGCGCGCAGCTTGCGGTCGGCGCCGCTGAGGGTCGCGGCGGCCTTGAACATGTCGGCCGAACGGATGACGCCGGCGTTCTTGAGCGTGGCGGCGATGGCGGAGACACCCGAGCCGCTGGGCAGGGTCACGACCGTGGTGTCGCCCTCGCGCGCCGTCGGTCCCGGCGAATAGTAGACGCTCCAGCCCCAGGCCAAAGCGGCGATCAGGAACAGACTGAAGGTCGCGGACGCCGCCAGGAGCGCCACGACCAGACCCTTGCGTTTCGGTTTCGGCGCCCCCTCGCCTTTCGCCACGTCAGGTCACCTTGCGGAAGATGATGGAGGCGTTCGTGCCGCCAAACCCGAAGCTATTGGACATGGCCACATCGATCTCCATCGGTTTGCCCTTGTGTGGCACGAGGTCGATGGCGGTTTCGTGTTCCGGGTCGTCGAGGTTGATCGTCGGCGGAGCGATCTGGTCGCGGATGGCCAGAACCGAGAACACAGCCTCGATGGCCCCGGCGGCGCCGAGAAGGTGGCCGGTCATCGACTTGGTGGAGGACATGGCCATGTCCTTGGCGTGGTCCCCGACCAGCCGCTCGACCGCGCGCAACTCGATCCAGTCGGCCATGGTCGAGGTGCCGTGGGCGTTGACGTAGTCGATGTCGGTCACGTCGATTCCGGCCCGCTTCACCGCCGCCTTCATGGCGCGATAGGCGCCGTCGCCGTCCTCGGACGGGGCGGTGATGTGATAGGCGTCGCCACTCATGCCGTAGCCGATCACCTCGGCGTAGATCTTCGCGCCGCGCGCCTTGGCGTGTTCGTATTCTTCCAGCACCAGGACGCCCGCGCCCTCGCCCATGACGAAGCCGGCGTGGCCCCGGTCGTAGGGACGTGAGGCGGCCTCGGGCGTGTCGTTGTAGGCGGTGCAGAGGGCCTTGCAGGCCAGGAAGCCGGCGATGCCGATGGGGACGATGGAGCTTTCCGCACCGCCCGCCACCATCACGTCGGCGTCGTCCAAGGCGATCATCCGGGCCGCATCGCCGATGGCGTGGACGCCGGAGGCGCAGGCCGTGACCACCGCGTGGTTCGGACCCTTCAGCCCGTGGCGGATGGAGATCTGGCCCGAGGCGAGGTTTATGAGGGCGGACGGGATGAAGAAGGGGCTGATCCGGCGCGGACCGCTGTCCTGAAGGATCAGGGCGTTCTCGGCGATGGGACCCAGGCCTCCGATGCCCGCACCCATCATGACGCCGGTGCGTTCCTTGTCCTCGTCGGATTCAGGATGCCAGTTCGCGTCGTTCAGCGCCTCGTCGGCGGCCGCGATGCCGAACAGGATGAAGTCGTCGACGCGCTTCCGGTCCTTGGCCGACATGACCCTGTCCGGATCGAACATGCCGGGCGTATCGGGCGAGCCGCCGCCGCGCCCGTCCACGCTGGGAACCTCGCCCGCGATGGTGCAGCCGTAGCCCTCGGTGTCAAAGGTCGTGATCTTGCCGATGCCCGAGCGGCCTTCGACGATCCCCTTCCAGCTGTGTTCCACGCCATTTCCCAGGGGAGTGACGAGGCCGAGACCCGTTACGACGACACGGCGCATGCGTTGGCGCTCCAACTCCGAAAACCTGATTCAGAAACAATAATGGCCGCCGGGCGTCTCCGCTAGGAGCGCCGGGCGGCCATCGATTGCCGGTGGGACTGTGGCTTAGGCCGCGGTCTTTTCGGTGATGAACTTCACCGCGTCGCCGACGGTCTGAATGTGCTCAGCGGCGTCGTCGGGGATCTCGATGTCGAACTCTTCTTCGAAGGCCATGACCAGTTCGACGTTGTCGAGCGAGTCAGCGCCCAGGTCGTCGATGAAGCTGGCCTTTTCGGTGACCTTGTCCGGATCGGCGTCCAGGTGGTCGATGACGATCTTGCGGACGCGTTCCAGGATGTCGGACATGTGTGTCTCTGCCTTCTAGGGCCGCCGGGGCGGCAAATGGTGGTCTTGCCGTCTCACGACGGCTCCGCTTGCGCAAGAGGCAACGCCTCACTGACCCAACCGGTTGCCGGGCCTTTAGCACACCCGTTTCAAAGAGAAATAGGGCGTAACTCTCCTTGATCGGCTATCGCGCGGTCGCGCTCCTTGAGCCGAAGGGCCTGTGATCGATCAAATCATGGCCATGCCGCCGTTCACGTGCAGGGTCTGGCCCGTGACGTATGCAGCCTCCTCCGACGACAGATAGACGGCGGCGGCGGCGATCTCGTCGCCCGTGCCCAGACGTCCTGTCGGGATGTTCTTCAGGATGGTCTCGCGCTGCTGGTCGTTCAGCACGTCGGTCATCGGTGAGGCGATGAAGCCCGGGGCGATGCAGTTCACCGTGATTCCCCGCGAGCCGACTTCCTGGGCCAGCGACTTGGAGAAGCCGATCATGCCAGCCTTCGACGCCGCATAGTTGGTCTGGCCTGGGTTGCCGGTGACGCCGACGACCGAGGTCACGCCGATGATCCGGCCCGACCGACGCTTCATCATCCCCTTCATCGCGGCGCGCGACAGGCGGAAATAGCTCTCCAGATTGACGGTCAGGACGGACTGGAAGTCCTCGTCCTTCATCCGCATCAGAAGACCGTCCTTGGTGATGCCGGCGTTGGCCACCAGGATGTCGAGCGGAGAACCGGCAGCCTCTTCGGCGGCCGCGACCAGATTGTCGACCAAGGCGGGGTCCGACAGGTTGGCGGTGGCGAAATGGGCGCGCTCGCCCAGCTCGGCCTTGATCTCGGCCAGGACGGCCTCGCGCGTTCCGCTGAGAACGACGGTGGCGCCTTGGGCGTGCAGGGCGCGAGCGACGGCCCCGCCGATGCCGCCCGTGGCGCCGGTGACGAGGGCGGTCTTGCCGGTGAGATCGAACATTTGAACCTCCTTCCTTCTCCCTTGGAGGAGAAGGTCGCCCGTAGGGCCGGATGAGAGGTCGCGCGGACCTCTCAGGTTGAAGTTGGAGGGGGCAGACCGGTTGCGTCGGTGTGACCCCTCATCCGTCAGGCTTCGCCTGTCACCTTCTCCCGCAAGGGGAGAAGGAAATCAAAGCGACTGTGCGAACGCCTCGATGTCTTCGGGCGTGTTGAGCGCCAGGCTCTCGGCGTCGGGAGCGATCCGCTTGGCCATGCCGGTCAGGACCTTGCCGGAGCCGATCTCGACGAAGCGGGTCACGCCGCCTTCGGTCGCCATCCACTCCATCGATTCGCGCCAGCGGACGCGGCCGGTGACCTGTTCGACCAGCAGGCGGCGGATCGTGTCGGCCTCGGTTTCGGGGCGGGCGGTCACGTTGGCGACCACCGGCACGGCCGGGGCGACCAAGGCGGCGGTGGCGAGCGCCGTGGCCATCTCGTCGGCGGCGGGCTGCATCAGAGGGCAGTGGAAGGGCGCCGAGACGTTCAGCGGGATGGCCCGCGCGCCGAGTTCCTTGGCCTTCTCGATGGCGCGGTCGACGGCGGCCTTCTCGCCCGAGATGACGACGTTGCCGTTGTTGTTGTCGTTGGCGACGACACAGACGCCGACTTCAGCGCCGGCGGCCGCTGCGGCCTCGGCCAGGGCCAGATCGGTCTTCGGTCCGATCAGGGAGGCCATGGCCCCCTGCCCCACCGGCACGGCGCGCTGCATGGCCTGACCGCGCAGCTTCAGCAGGCGGGCTGTGTCGGCGATCGACAGGGCGCCCGCGCCTGCGAGCGCCGAATACTCACCCAGGGAGTGACCGGCGACGAAGCCCGCCTTGTTCATCGTGACGCCGAACTCCTTTTCGAGCACCCGCATGACGGCCAGGGACACCGCCATCAGGGCCGGCTGGGCGTTCTCGGTCAGGGTCAGCTGGTCCTCAGGCCCGTTCCGCATCAGGCCCGACAGATCCTGTCCCAGCGCCTGGTCGATCTCGGCGAACACGTCGCGGGCCGAGGCGAAGGCGTCGGCCAGCGCCGCTCCCATGCCGACCGCCTGGCTGCCCTGTCCGGGGAAGAGAAGTGCGAGGGTCATGGCGTTCCGGTCCAAGTTGAAGGGGACCGATGGCTAGACCCTTCGACGCGATCCGGGAAGTCGGCTGCCGCCTTCGACTTCAGAATGAGGTTGGCCGGGGTGCGGGCCACGATCTCATAAGTCGCGAGCACCTCTTCGGTGACCGGCAACTGGGTCAGGGCCGAGATGGCGTAGTTCAGGCAGGCTTCGATCACGACGTAGCGGGGCCGGTAGCCGAAGGCGACGACGTCATTCAGCACCTTGACGTCCACTCCCTCGATATCCAGCGACAGCAGATCGAAGACGGGCGGGACGCCGTGTTCGGCCAGCAGGCCGCCGAGCCGGCGCACCTGTACCCGCGTCTGGCCGACGGGTTCGCCCCAGACCGCCGCACTGTGATATTGAAGTGAAGAGACGTCGTCGTTGATTCCGAAGAAGAAGTCCGCCTCTCCGTCGAAGTCGGATATGGCGCAGTTGACCACACGGGCGTCCAGGCCGTGGAATTCCTTGTGGATCGACGGGATGAGGTTGGGATTGGCCTCGACCAGAATGCCACGCCACCCGAAGGTCTTCATCAGGTCCCAGGAGTTCGACCGTTCCTTGCCCCGGGCGCCCACGTCGACGACCAGACAGTCCCGCCCGTCGTTGACCATAAAGCGCAGCAGGTGTTCGAGCTCGCCGAACTGGGTCTGGTCGTTCAGCAGGCTCTGACTTCCGGTGATGCGGGCGGCGTACTCGGGGGACTCGAGGAAGTCGTTGACCAGGTCGCCGAACGCCCGGCCGTTGTTGAACTTCTGGATATGGCCTTCGATGCCGACGTCGGGTTCGCGGCCCAGAATGCCGCGATACAGCCCCTCCAGAGCGCGTCGAATATCCTGCTCAGTGCCCCGGATCGTCATGCCCTCACCCGACTCAGCCCCAAGCCCTATATTTGCAGAGCCGTGGGGCGCACAACCGCTGCGCGGCCTTTTGGTCGCGCAGACAACTCTGCCCCCCCGCCTTGCCCTGTCGCGGGTTTTCCCCTATACGCGCCCGCTTTCCAGGGCTTCGGTCCCGGTGCGGAGTTCCAAAGGGTTCGGGAAATCATCCCGGCCGCCGCCTCGGGAACCATCGTGGTCAGGACTTACCCGGTCCCCCGCGCCGACGCCCTACAAGGGAGACTTACCTATGGCTCTTTACGAGCACACGGTCATGTCGCGTCAGGATATCTCCGCGCAACAGGCCGAAGCCCTCAACGACACCATCAAGGACCTGATCGTGGCCGGCGGCGGTTCCGTCGCCAAGATCGAGTACTGGGGCCTGCGCAACCTGACCTACCGGGTCAAGAAGAACCGCAAGGCGCACTACTCCCTGCTGGCCATCGATTGCCCGCCGGCCGCCATGGCCGAAGTCGAGCGTCAGCTCGGCATCAACGAAGACGTTTTGCGCTGGCTGACGGTCCGCGTCGAAGAGCTGGACCTGGAGCTGTCGCCGCTGCTGGCCCGTCGTGAGCGCGAGCGTGAACGCGACCGCGAACGGGGTCCGCGTGAAGACGCCGAAGTGGCCGCGTAAGGAGATCTGGACACATGACTGACACCACCTCCTCCGCCAACGTCCCCGGCACCCCCGCCGGCTCGGGCGGCTCCGGCCGTCGTCCCTTCTATCGTCGTCGCAAGGTCTGCCCGTTCTCGGGCGAAGGCGCGCCGAAGATCGACTACAAGGACGTCAAGCTGCTGCAGCGCTACATTTCCGAACGCGGCAAGATCGTGCCCTCGCGCATCACCGCCGTGTCCCAGATCAAGCAACGCGAATTGGCCAAGGCCATCAAGCGCGCTCGCTATCTGGCCCTCCTGCCCTACGTGGTGAAGTAAGATGAAGGTCGTTCTGCTGGAACGCGTCGAGAACCTCGGCGCCATCGGCGACGTCGTCACTGTCAAGGACGGCTTCGCGCGCAACTTCCTGCTGCCCCGTGAAAAGGCGTTGCGGGCCACCTCCAAGAACCTCGAGAAGTTCGAACTCGACCGCGCGGCCATCGAGGCCCGCAACGACAAGAACAAGGCCGAGGCTCAGAAGATCGCCGACAAGATCGACGGTCAGTCCTACGTCATGATCCGCCAGGCCGGCGAAACCGGCCAGCTCTACGGATCGGTCGCGGGCCGCGACATCGCCGAAGCCATCCAGGCTGAAGGCGGCAAGGTCGAGCGTTCGCAGATCGCCCTGAACACGGCGATCAAGACCTTGGGCGTCCACGAAGTCGTCGTGCGTCTGCACGCCGAGGTCTCGGCCACGGTCAAGATCAACATCGCCCGTTCGGCCGAAGAAGCCGAGCGTCAGGCGAAGGGTGAGGACGTGATCAAGTCGGCCTACGACGAAGATCGCGAACTGGCCGCCGAGCAGGCCCGTGACATGGTCGAGGGCGGCGCCGGTCAACAGGACGGTCTCGGCTCCGAAGCCTGATCCCTTCAGTTCGGTTCGCCGGACTGACAGAGAACCTAAAGGGCGCGTCCTCCGGGGCGCGCCCTTTTTGCTGCGCCGACCGAAAGTATGTCAAAATTGCAACGAGGTCAGTCGCTTGCATTAACGCTAGCTTGACCGTCCCCCTGAACGCTCGCAGCTTGCATGACAGGGGGCGTACGCGCCGGTCCGCGCAACAATCTTGCGCGGCAGTGCGAGCGATCACCACACACGGCGGTCAACGCCGGACTTCGGACCTTCTCATGCGCGCCGCGCGCTCCGCGCGGGCTCAACCTCGTCAGGCTCGTCATGCACGTCAGAAATCCTCGTTCCATCCTTCTCGGCTTCGCCTCCGTGGCGACCCTGCTCGCCTGCCCGCTCGCGGCCGCCGCCCAGACCGCCCCGCAGGATGAAGCGACCGCCGTCGACGAGGTCGTCGTCACCGGCACCCGCGTCGCCGGCCGTTCGCGCCTGGAGACGGTGGCCCCCGTCGACGTCATCTCCGGCGAGACCCTGACCCGTCAGGGCACGGGCACGGAACTTGCCGCCGCCCTGGCCTCCACCGCCCCGTCGATCAGCTTCCCGCGCCCGGCCATTTCGGACGGTTCGGACTCGGTGCGCCCGGCGACCCTGCGCGGCCTCGCCCCCGACCAGACCCTGGTGCTCATCAACGGCCAGCGCGGTCACATCGGCGCGCTTCTGAACGTCAACGGCAGCCTGGGTCGCGGGTCGACGGCCTTCGACCTGAACACCATCCCGTCGATCGCCCTGGGCTCGGCCGAAGTGCTGCGCGACGGCGCCTCTGCCCAGTACGGCGCCGACGCCATCGCCGGCGTCATCAACCTGCGTCTGCGCCAGGCCGATCACGGCGGCGGCCTGACGGTCAACTACGGTCGCTACGACACCGAATACACGACCGCGCGCGGCAGCCACGAAGCCACCGACGGCGCCCAGACCTCGATCGCGGGCTGGGTCGGCCTGCCGCTGTTCGGCGAGGGCTTCCTGACGCTGTCGGGCGAGTTGCAGCAGCGCGACCCCACCAACCGGTCCGACTACGCCGCGACCACGGCCGTCAGCAACGGCTCGGCCACCACGGTCATCGGCCGCTTCGGCGATCCGGAGATCGAGGCAGGCTCGGCCTGGTTCAACGCCGGCGCGCCCCTGTCGGGCGAATGGGAGGCCTACTCCTACGGCGGCTACCACCACCGTGTGTCGGAATCGGCGGCGACCGCGCGCGCGTTCAACAACGCCAACAACGTCCTGTCGATCTACCCGCAGGGCTTCCTGCCCAAGATCGAAGCCACGATCGACGACTACAACATCTATGGCGGCATCCGGGGCCCGGCGGGCGGCATCGACTGGGATCTGTCGTTCGGCTACGGCCGGAACACGCTGGACTACCGCGTCAACGACAGCCTGAACGCCTCCTACGGCGCGGCCTCGCAGACGTCCTTCGACGCCGGCAACCTGGGCTACGACCAGCTGACCATCGACATCGAAGGCGTGAAGGCGGTCGAGGCCGGACTGTTCGAGCCGATCAACGTGGCCTTCGGCATCGGCTATCGCGCCGAGTCGTTCGAAGTCGGGGCGGGCGAGCCGACCTCCTACAACAAGGGCCCGGTCGCGGCCGGGGGCGCGGGCTCGCAAGGATTCCCGGGCTTCGCGCCCTCCAACGTGGTGGATGAGGACCGCAGCAACGTCAGCGCCTACATCGACGCCGAGGGCCGGTTCACCGAGCAGTTCACCCTGGGCGGCGCGGTTCGCTACGAGGACTATTCGGACTTCGGCGATACCCTGACCGGCAAGCTGTCGGCCCGCTACGACTTCTCGCCGAACTACGCCATGCGCGGCGCCATCTCGACGGGCTTCAAGGCCCCGGCCCTGCAGCAGCAGTTCTTCAGCTACGTGGCCACCAACCTGGTCGCGACCTCGAGCGGCGTCGTCCTGCAGCAGAACGGCTCGTATCGCGTCAACGATCCGATCGCGATCGCCCTGGGGTCGAAGCCGCTGGAGCCCGAACACTCGACCAACTACTCGCTCGGCATGGTCGTTCGGAACGGCGGGTTCGAGCTGACCGTCGACGCCTATCGCATCGAGGTCACCGACCGGATCATCTACTCGGAAACCCTCGGCGTCGCCCGTCCGAGCCAGTCGGCGGCCACCACCGCCGCGGTCCTGGCCCTGCTGGCGCCGCAGGGCGTGACCGGGGCCCGCTTCTTCCTGAACGGCGTGAACAACAACACCATCGGCCTCGACGCCGTGGCGCGTTACCGCACCGAGTGGGATATCGGACGCTTCGACTTCACCGTGGCGGCCAACTTCAACAAGACCGAGGTGACGCGCATTCCGCAGACCCCGGCGACCCTGGCGGTGCCGCCGTCGCCGAACTTCCTGTTCGACCGCGCCAACATCCTGCAGTTCGAGCAGGGCACGCCCGAGCAGAAGATCGTCGCCAGCGTCGACTGGAGCAACGGCGACTTCGGCGCGACGGCCAAGGTCACCACCTACGACAGCGTCCTGGTGGCGAACAACAACCCGACGCTGGACTATGTGACCGGCGCCGCGGCCCTGCTGGACCTGGAAGGCCGCTACGAGTTCCCGATGGGCGTTTCTGCGGCCGTCGGCGTGAACAACCTGACCGACGAGTATCCGAACGCCACGCCGACCACGATCAACGGCGCGACGGGTTCGGTGGGCTTCCCGCAATACTCGCCCTACGGCTTCAACGGTCGCTTCATCTACGGCCGCCTGAGCTACAAGTTCTAGGATCGGTTCGGCTACGAACGGCGCGACGGCGCGGAGAGCGATCTCCGCGCCGTTTCGCATTCGGCGCCATGCTTCCGCCACGAGCAGAGGTTGAACCTTGGCCGTCAACCGGAGGGGTCCGATATGAAACTCATCGCCATCACGGCGGCCGTCGTCGCCATCGCCTCGGCCGCGCCGGCCTTCGCCCAAACAACTGGGACGCTCGACACCTTCGTCGCCCGGGCGAACCGGGTTCCCATGAACCCGCTCGGCGCGGTCATGCCCGATGCCCGCAGGCTGATGAACGAGGCCAATACGGCCTTCAGGACCGTCGGTGCCGAGAACCGCGCGGCTCGTGACGCCGGGCGTCGGCCGGCGGCCTGTCCGCCCGCGCGGATGGAGGTCAACCCGCGCCAGTTGCTCGCGTTTCTCAACGGCATTCCGCAGGCGCGACGCACGCGGATGACACTGAATGACGGCGTCCGCGAATGGATGGCGAACCGCTATCCCTGCCCCGCTTCGTGAGCCGGAACTGATCCGTCTAGGGATTTTCCAGAAGTCCACAGACGTGCGGATTCGATCCCCGACCAAGGGTGCGTCCGGGCATGTCGTGGGGGCGTGCGACGGGTAAGCGTTAACCCGATGAACGCCTTCGCCCCCTTCTCCGCCGACGCTGTCGCCCTGCCCTCGCTGCCTCACAACCTCGAGGCGGAGCAGGCGCTGCTGGGCGCCCTGATGTTCGACAACGCCATCTTCGAGCGGTTGAGCGACCGCCTGCGCGGATCGCATTTCTACGAGCCCTTCCACCAGCGGCTCTACGACGCCATCGAGGACCATATCCGCCAGGGGATGCTGGCCGAGCCGACCATTCTGATGGAACGGTTCAAGCAGGATCCGGCCTTCGCCGAGTTCGGCGGCCTGCGCTATCTGGCCGACCTGATGGACCGCGCGCCCCCGGGGGCCAATGCGCCGGACTACGCCCGGCTCGTCTACGACCTGGCCCTTCGTCGCGACCTGATCCGCATCGGCGGCGACATCATCAAGGAGGCCCCCGATCCCGAGCGCGCGGCGCTGGAGCAGATCGAACAGGCCGAACTGACCCTCTATTCGCTGGCCGAGACCGGTGCGCCGTCGTCCGGCTTCGTCAGCTTCTCGACGGCGCTGGCCGGCGCCGTGCAGATGGCGGGCGAGGCCTATCAGCGGGACGGCAAGCTGGCCGGTCTGGCGACCCACCTGGACGATCTGGATTCCAAGCTCGGCGGCATGCATCCGTCGGACCTTCTGATCCTCGCGGGCCGTCCGTCGATGGGCAAGACGGCGCTGGCGACCAACATCGCCTTCAACGTGGCGCGCAACTATCGCTGGGAGCCGACGCCGGACGGACGCAAGACGGTGTCCGGCGGGGTGGTCGCCTTCTTCTCGCTGGAAATGAGCGCCGAACAGCTGGCCATGCGTATCCTGGCCGACGCCTCCGGGGTTTCGTCCGACCGTCTGCGCAAGGGTGAGATCGACGCCTCGGACTTCGGCAAGGTGCGCGACGCCGCCATCGAGATCGGCGAGAGCCCCCTCTACATCGACGCCACCGGCGGCCTGGCCATCTCCAAGCTGGCGGCCCGCGCGCGCCGCCTGAAGCGGATGGACCACGGCCTGGATCTGATTATCGTCGACTACCTCCAGCTGATCACCGTCGGCGAAGGCGGCGGCCAGAAGAACCGGGTGCAGGAGGTCTCGGAGATCACCGGCGGCCTCAAAGCTTTGGCAAAAGAGCTGAACGTCCCGATCATCGCGCTGTCGCAGCTGTCGCGTCAGGTCGAGAACCGCGAGGACAAGCGGCCGCAGCTGTCCGACCTGCGGGAATCCGGCTCGATCGAGCAGGACGCCGACTGCGTGATGTTCGTGTATCGGGAAAGCTACTACCTGGGCCGCACCGAGCCGCGCGAGGGCACGGAAGAGCACCTGAAGTGGCAGGAGGACATGGACATCCTGCAGCACCAGGCCGAGGTCGTCATCGGCAAGCAGCGCCACGGTCCGATCGGCATCGTGAAGCTGAGCTTCGACGCCGACACGACGCGCTTCGGCAACCTGGCGCGGTCAGGCTACGGCAACTTCAGCGACATTCCGGAATAGGCGATCAAGAAAAACGCCCCCGTCGCGCTGCGAGGGGGCGTTTTGCCTTTTCAATCGTCCCGGTGAACCCGCTCGCGGCGCTCATGGCGCTCTTGCGCTTCCACCGACAGGGTGGCGGTCGGACGGGCCTCCAGGCGGCCGAGGCCGATCGGTTCGCCAGTGTCTTCGCAGTAGCCGTAGGAGCCGTCCTCAATCCGCCGCAGGGCGTCCTCGATCTTGGAGATCAGCTTGCGCTGGCGGTCGCGCGTGCGAAGCTCCAGCGCCCGGTCCGACTCCGACGACGCCCGATCAACCAGATCCGGATGGTTTTCCGTTTCCGCCTTCAGGTTCACCACCGTGCCCTTGGACTCGCGAAGGATTTCATCCTTCCACGCCATCAGCTTGTGTTTGAAATAGGCGAGCTGACGTTCATTCATGAACGGCTCGTCGTCGGAAGGTCGGTAGGCGACCGGTTCGTCAGACACGATCGAGGCCAATGCGGTCATCGCACTCACACTCTTAGAACAACGCCCCCGTGGCGTAGGACGGCGTATGGCGTGTCTGGAGAGTCGCGGCAACCGGGTTCGCGCGTCCGTGATCACGGCCAAGCTCGCTTGCCGCCTGCACCGTGACATTTCGCCCTCACCTTGTTCCCGGAACGGGGAAATAGAGCGCGTTTACCAGCGTTTATGCTGCACTGCGGCGAACTTCGGCCTTGGCCAGTTCGACGGCGGCCCGCAGATCGATCTGCTCCAGAAGCCCTGTCAGGCTCGCATCGTTGTCCTCCGGGCGTTCCTCGCGCAGGGTCCGTCCCAGACGTTCCAGAGCGGCCTCGCCCGCCTCGCCCGAAAGCATGGCGAGTTTCAGCTCTTCCAGACGGTCCAGCAGGGTCCCGCCGCGACGAATGGCGCGACGGCGGCGCTCGGTGGCCGTTTCAACGCCTTGCAGCGCCATCAGGGCGGAGACGTCCGCAACCGCCGAAGCCGGCGCCGTGGCGGCGGCGGCCGTCGCCGGAGCCGCGCCCGAGGTCTGTGGCATGGAGAAGCCGCCGGCCGAGCGCACGGGGCGCTGGCTGCCGGCGGACGGCGTCCCTGACGGGCCGTTGACCTTCATGGAAAGACACTCCGAACCATGGCCCACCTTTCGGCGGCGACCGTCACTGTTTGGTTAACGGCGAGGCAGGATTTGCCGGGCTGCGCGGGAGGTCTCGCGGCGCGCCCTCTGATTTCGCTGACGTTTCCGTCCGGCATGATCCTCGCAACGCGTGTGGCTGACCCTTCGCGGAAAGACGGCCCAGTGCAAAAGTTTCTCACCGCCCTACTCGTTCCCTTCGCCGTCGGCGCTCTGTTCGCCGGCGAGGCGTCGGCACAGTCGCGGATCAAGGACATCGCCTCCATCGAGGGCGTGCGCACCAACCAGCTGGTCGGCTATGGCCTGGTGGTCGGTCTGAACGGCACGGGCGACTCCTTGCGCAACTGCCCCTTCACCCGCCAGTCGCTGGAAGGGATGACCGAGCGTCTGGGCGTCAACATTCGCGGGACCAACGCCAACTCCAAGAACCTGGCCGCCGTCATGGTGACGGCCGAACTGCCGCCCTTCGCGACGCCCGGCTCGCGCGTCGACGTCTCGGTCTCCAGCATGTGCGATTCCAAGAGCCTGCTGGGCGGCACCCTTCTGGTCACCAGCCTTCAGGGCGCGGACGGCAGCGTCTATGCGGTGGCGCAGGGATCCATCCAGACCGGCGCCGTGTCGGGATCGGGCGGCTCTGGCTCGTCGGTGACGCGCGGCGTGCCGACCGCCGGCCGCATCGCCTCGGGCGCCACGGTCGAGACGGAGACGGCCTTCCATCTGGATTCCATGCCCGAGGTTCGGCTGAACCTGCGCAACCCCGACTTCACCACGGCCCAGCGCGTCGCCGCCGCCATCAACGCCTCCTTCCCCGCCTCGGCCCTGGCCGAGAACGGCAGCGTCATCACCCTGCGCGCGCCGGCCCAGCTGGGCATGGCGGCCTTCATCAGCCGGGTCGAGAACATGCCGGTCGCGGTCGACACTCCGGCGCGCGTCATCATCGACGAGGTCAACGGCGTCATCGTCATGGGCGAGAACGTCCGCATCTCCACCGTGGCCATCGCCCAGGGCAATCTGACCATCTCGGTCCAGGAAAGCCCCCAGGTCAGCCAGCCCGCGCCCTTCAGCCAGGGCCAGACCACGGTCGTCCCGGACTCGGCCGTGACGGTCGAGGAGGAACTGGGTCGCGAGATCCGCCTGGTGAACGGGGCGACGTCCCTGTCGACCCTGGTCAACGGGCTGAATGCGCTGGGCGTCTCGCCGCGCGACATGATCTCCATCCTTCAGGCCATCAAGGCGGCGGGCGCGCTGCAGGCCGATATCGAGGTGCTGTGATGAGCGACCTGGCCGTCTCCCCGTCCCTGCTGACCCCGACCGTCGCGACGCCGGGCGCCGCCGGGACCGCCCGCATGCGCGAGACGGCGGAACGGTTCGAGGCCTCCTTCCTGTCGCAGATGCTCAAGCCCATGTTCGAGGGCATCTCGACCGACGGTCCCTTCGGCGGCGGCGAGGCCGAAGGTCAGTGGCGCAGCTTCATGATCGACGAGATGGCCAAGCAGACCGTGCGTCACGGCGGCATCGGCCTGGCCGACACCGTCATGTCCGAGATGATCCGCATGCAGGCCGAACAGTCCCAGGCCCAGACGCTTCCGGGAGCCACGGCATGAGCGACGCCACCACCGCCACCGCCTATCTGCGCCAGCTGACCGCCCTGACGGACCGGCTGACCGCCCGTCTGGAGATGGAGACCGACGCCTTCGCCAGCCGCCGCGCCGCCGATGTGGCGGCCGGTCTCGCCGAGACGCAGGAGCTGGCCAACCAGTACCGCAAGGAATCCGGGCACCTGAAGGCCAACAAGGCCATCCTCATGGCCGCGCCGGCCAGCGAGCGCATGGCCCTGGTCAGGGCGACAGAGGCGTTCGAGGCGGTCCTGGCCATCCACGCTCGCACCGTCGAGGCCGCGCGAACGATCTCCGAAGGCCTGGTTCGCACCATCGCCCAGGAAGTCGCCGGCGCTCGGGCCATGGGCACGGGCTACGGAGCCTCCGGTCAGGCCTATGGCGGCGACAGCCGGGCCGTGACGTTGAACCGTACGGCCTAAGCCTCCGGGAGCTGCAAGGGGCCCGCATTTTCTCGTCATTAAGGACGTACTTGCGGTCAAGTTTAAGAGGTGGCGGCGCAAGATTGCGGCATGATCCGCAAGCGCCTCCTCGGTTTCGCCTTCGCCTCGGCCGATCTTCTGCTGGAACTCGACGGCGAGGGTGCGACGGTCTTCGGCATGGGGTCGGGGCCGGCGGCGGGTCTTTCGGCCGAGAGCTTCTGCGGCGCCGCCCTGTCCAGCCGCATCGATCCGATCAGTATCGACAAGCTGGATGACGTTCTGAAGAGCCTGCGTCCCGGCGCGCGCACAGCGCCGGTCGAACTGCTGTTCCTCGCTGGCGAAGGCCGGATGCGGCGGGCGACCGCGCGCTTCTTCCTGCTGCCAGACCTCGCGCCGAACATCTCCTGCTCGATCACTTGGGAAGGGCCGGCCTTCGCCCTGCATGATCCCGAGGCCGCCCCGGCCCTGACGCCGGAGGCCTTCCTGCGACGCGCGCGCGAGGTCATGGCCCCGCCCGCCCAACCGCGCGACCTGGCCGTCGCCTTCGTCGATGTCGAGGGTCTGGCCGCCGCCCAGGCGATGGGCGAGGCTGGCGAGCGACTCAACGCCCGGGTCGAGGCCGCCTTGCAGGCCGCCTCCGTCGGCGGCGCCACGGCCGGCAAGCTGGGGCCCGAGCGTTTCGCCCTGGTTCGCGACCGCGACGACGACGTCGACATCGCCGGCGAGATGAACGAGATCGGCCGCAGCGAGGGCTTCGAGCTGACAGCGCGCGCCGCCGAGTCCGACCTGACCGCGGGCGGAGAATCGCTGAGCGCCCTACGCGCCCTGCGTGTCGCCGTCGAGGGTTGCCTGAAGGAAGGGGGCGCCGCGCCCGAGCTGTCGTTCACCGCCGCCCTGTCGCGCACACTGAACGACGCCCACGCCTTTCAGGCCATGGTCCGCGACCGCCGCTTCGACCTGCACTACCAGCCGATCGTCGACCTCAAGACCGGCGCCGTGCATCACTTCGAGGCCCTGGCCCGCTTCAAGGGATCCGCCAGCCCGGCCAACGCCATCCGCATGGCCGAGGAAATGGCCCTGATCGACAGCTTCGACGTGGCCGTGGCCGAGAAGGCGCTGAGCCGTCTGCGTCAGCAGGGCGCGGGTCTGCTGAAGTTCGCGGTCAATGTTTCGGGCGCCTCCCTGGCCGACGACCGATATGTCCAGGCGCTGCTGCGCATGACGTCCGGGCGGCCGGAAGAACGCAGGCGGCTGATCGTCGAGGTGACGGAATCCGCCGCCCTCTCGGACGTCGAGGCCGCCAACCGTCGGTTGGGCGCGCTGCGGGCGGCCGGGATCAAGGTGTGTATAGACGATTTCGGAGCGGGCGCGGCCAGCTACGACTATCTGCGCCGCCTGTCGGTCGACACGGTCAAGATCGACGGGTCCTTCGTCCAGGGGCTGGAGGCCGATCCCAAGGCGCGGACCCTCATCGGCCATCTGGTCGAACTGTGCCGCTCGCTTAAGGTCGAAACCATCGCCGAGATGATCGAGACACAGGGCGCCGCCGATATCCTCAGGGAAATAGGGGTCGATCAGGGCCAGGGCTGGCTGTTCGGCAAGGCCGAGGCCGAGCCGCGCACCCATCTCGCCGCCAACGAGCCGGTCGCCCGCCGTATGGGCGCGGTCGCCAGCTGGGGCTGACGAAACGACGCTCGGTGTGTCACTCTCCGGTTCGTCATCCCGGAGATCGCCATGCAACGCCTCGCCTTCGTCGCCGCCTTGGTAAGCAGCTCCATCGCGGTCACCGGTTGCGCCAGCCTGTCGGACGCCGGCCCCGCGGCCGCGCCAGACTACACGCCCATTCAGACCCAATCGCATCCGCGAGCGGCGCTTTATGTCGACTGCATCGCCCAGGCGACCGCAGCTCGCGCCTATGGATACGCGGAAGACGACGGCAATGTCCGACTCCTGTTCACCTGCACGGGCGCCCCGGCGCGCGCCTTCTACAACGGGCTCGCCGCTCGCAGCGCGGCCATCGGATCCGAGATCCAGACCGGCGGTCGGACCTTCAGAATGACCGAGCGCGTGGAACGCGACATGTTCGGGGTAGACTATTGCTCGACCGGCGGCGCCAACGACTTCACCTGCGTCGTCAGCCTGAACACGGGCGCCGCCCTGCTGGAATGACAGCGTCTGTCAGCAGCGCCTTGATGTTCCCACATTGTTCTTGCTGAATCGGGGCGATCAGTTCCCATATAGCGTCGTTGCACCGGACACCTGTCCGGCCTTCCCGCGTTCCCGGACAGCATGACCGAAAAGCACAACTTCATTCGCGTGCGTGGCGCGCGCGAGCACAATCTCAAGGGCGTGGACGTCGACATCCCGCGCGAGAAGCTGGTCGTGATGACCGGCCTGTCGGGGTCGGGCAAATCCTCGCTCGCCTTCGACACCATCTACGCCGAGGGCCAGCGGCGCTACGTCGAGAGCCTATCTGCCTATGCGCGTCAGTTCCTGGAGCTGATGGGCAAGCCGGACGTCGACCTGATCGAGGGCTTGTCGCCGGCCATTTCCATCGAACAGAAGACGACGTCCAAGAATCCGCGCTCCACGGTCGGCACGGTGACCGAGATCCACGATTACATGCGCCTGCTGTGGGCGCGCGTCGGAGTGCCCTATTCGCCCGCGACCGGCCTGCCGATCGAGAGCCAGACCATCTCCATGATGGTGGACAAGCTGACGGCCCTGGACGAAGGCGAGCGGCTGCTGCTGCTGGCCCCCGTCGTTCGCGGCCGCAAGGGCGAGTACAAGAAGGAGATCGCCGAGTGGCAGCGCGCGGGGTTCCAGCGCCTGAAGATCGACGGCCAGTTCTACGCCATCGAGGACGCCCCGACTCTCGACAAGAAGTTCAAGCACGACATCGACATCGTCGTGGACCGGATCGTCACCAAGGCGGGGCTGGAAGCGCGCTACGCCGACAGTCTGCAGACCGCCTTGGGTCTGGCCGACGGCATCGCGGTCGCGGAGTGGGCCAATGCCGCCGAGGGCGAAGAGCCGCGCCGGATGACCTTCTCCGAGAAGTTCGCCTGCCCGATGTCCGGCTTCACCATCGCCGAGATCGAGCCGCGGCTGTTCTCGTTCAACAACCCGTTCGGCGCCTGTCCGGTCTGCGACGGCCTGGGGGTCAAACTGGCCTTCGACGCCGATCTCGTTGTGCCGGACCGTGATAAAACCTTGCACAAAGGCGCGGTCGCCCCGTGGTCGCGTGGGCCGTCGCCCCTTTATACGCAGACGCTTCAGGCGTTGAGCCTGCACTACGGCTTCTCGATGGACGTGCCGTGGCGCGACTTGCCGAAGAAGGCGCAGGACGTCATTCTGCTCGGCACCGGGACCGAGAAGATCAAGTTCGTCTACGACGACAACGCCCGGAAGTACGAGGTCTCCAAGCCGTTCGAGGGGGTGATCCCCAACCTCGACCGCCGCTGGCGCGAGACGGACAGCGCCTGGGTCCGCGAGGAACTGGGCCGCTTCCAGTCCGAGACCCCCTGCGACGCCTGCCACGGCAAGCGCCTCAAGCCCGAGGCCCTGGCGGTCAAGGTCAGCGGCAACGACATCGCCGAGATCTCGATGCTGTCGATCAAGAAGGCGTTCGACTGGGTTTCGGCCCTGCCCGACCAGCTGACCGACAAGCAGATGGAGATCGGCCGCCGCATCCTGAAGGAAATCTCGGACCGGCTGCGCTTCTTGAACAACGTCGGCCTCGACTACCTCAGCCTGTCGCGCTCCTCCGGCACCCTCTCCGGCGGCGAAAGCCAGCGCATCCGCCTGGCGTCCCAGATCGGGTCCGGCCTGACCGGCGTCCTCTACGTCCTCGACGAGCCCTCCATCGGCCTGCACCAGCGTGACAACACCCGGCTGCTGGAATCGCTGATGGGCCTGCGCGACCTCGGCAACTCGGTCCTGGTGGTCGAGCACGACGAGGAGGCGATCATGACCGCCGACTACGTCATCGACATGGGCCCCGCCGCGGGCGTCCACGGCGGCCAGATTTGCGCCGAAGGCACCCCCGCCGAAGTCATGGCCAATCCGAAGTCGCTGACCGGCAAATACCTGACCGGCGAACGGGAGATTGAGATCCCTCGTGACGGCCGCCGTCCGATCAATCGCAAGAAGCTGCTCAAGGTCTCCGGCGCCAGCGGCAACAACCTGAAGAATGTCACCGGCGAGATTCCGGTCGGGGTCTTCACCTGCATCACTGGCGTGTCGGGCGGGGGCAAGTCGACCTTCACCATCGAGACCCTCTACAAGGCCGCGGCCCGTCGTCTGAACAACGCGTCGGACGCCCCCGCCCCCTTCGACCGGATCGAAGGCCTGGAGCATTTCGACAAGGTCATCGACATCGACCAGTCGCCGATCGGCCGCACTCCGCGTTCGAATCCGGCGACCTACACCGGCGCCTTCGGGCCCATCCGCGATTGGTACGCGGGCCTGCCGGAATCGAAGGCGCGCGGCTATGGTCCCGGCCGGTTCAGCTTCAACGTCAAGGGCGGGCGCTGCGAGGCCTGTCAGGGCGACGGTCTGATCAAGATCGAGATGCACTTCCTGCCGGACGTCTACGTCACGTGCGATGTCTGCAAGGGCAAGCGCTACAACCGCGAGACGCTGGAGATCGTGTTCAAGGGCAAGTCCATCAGTGACGTGCTGGACATGACGGTCGAGGAGGCCGCCCGCTTCTTCAACGCCGTCCCGCCGATCCGCGACAAGATGCAGACGCTGGAGCGTGTGGGTCTGGGCTACGTTCAGGTCGGCCAGTCGGCGACGACCCTGTCGGGCGGCGAGGCCCAGCGGGTCAAGCTGTCGAAGGAGCTGTCGAAGCGGGCGACCGGCAAGACGCTCTACATCCTGGACGAACCCACCACCGGCTTGCACTTCGAGGACACCCGCAAGCTTCTGGAAGTGCTCCAGGAGCTGGTCGAGAGCGGCAACACCATCGTGGTGATCGAGCACAATCTCGATGTCATCAAGGTCGCCGACTACCTGTTGGACTTCGGGCCCGAGGGCGGCGACGGCGGCGGCGAGATCGTCGCGGTCGGTACGCCGGAAGAGGTGGCGAAGAACGACAAGTCCTGGACCGGCAAATACCTCAAGGACGTGCTGGACCGGCACGAGACGCGTCGCAAGGCGCGGGTCGCGGCCCTGACCGCCGAGGCTCCGAAGAAGACGAAGGCCAAGGCGAAGGCCGACGCCTGATCGTGATCAGGTCGCGGGCGTCTCGGAGGTCTCAGCAAGCCTGGGCGCGACCGGCTCCGGCGTCGCATGGCCGTTGAACGGGCCGCGCATCACGACCCAGAGGCTGGCGCCCAGCAGGATGACCGTCGTCACCACGCTGGCCTCAGGCCCGAAGGTCGCGCCCGTCAGCCACCAGGGCGCACCGTCGGCTGCCGTCAGATCGACGACCAGCGGCTTCACGTCCATCACATGGCCGGACACCTCCAGGCCGAAGCCGAGGCCCAGCAGCCAGTTCCAGGCCGCGTGCCAGCCGCACACGCCCCACAGCGACCCCTCGCGCGCGGCGTAGAGGCCGATGAAGGCGCCGAACAGGACGATGTTGACGACTCCCAAGGCCAGCTCCTTCGTCGGCTCGATGTTCCCGGCATGGACCAGGCCGAACAGAACGGCGTTGACGATCAGGGCTATGACCAAGCCGTGGCGCGAGGCGATCAGCTGCATCAGCCAGCCCCGGAAGACGATCTCCTCGGTCGAGCCCTGGACGATGAAGCCCAGCAGGAGCGCGCCGATGGGAAGGAGGGCGGCCACGGCGCCTTCCGAGGCGAAGACCCCGCCGGCCTCGCTCCGATAGCCGCCGGCGACCCAGATCACGCCGATTATGGCCACAAGGAAGGCCAGCCCCACGGCATAGCCGCTCAGGAAACGCTTCAGTCCGTTCTCGTTGAAGCCGATGGTCGACAGCGGCCGCCGCTCGAACCACAGGACCCAGCCGCTGACCATCAGGGCCGCCAGGCCAAACATGACGACCAGCATGTAGAAATCGCCGAGCCAGCCCGAGCTGGTCCCCTCGGTGTCCATCAGGCCCAGAGCGACGCCGGGGATCACGCCGAGGATCTGTCCGGTGATCATGAAGGCTATGCCCAGCACGACCGCGGCCACGCTCCAGGTGCGGCGATGGCGCGCCGGTCTCGGCGCGTAGAGTTCGATACCGGCCATCCAATCCCCTTGTGGCTTTGGCGTCAGCGCGCCGTCACTCGTGCGGCAGGCCCTTCAGGTCGCGGTAGGCGGCCGAGAACGGCGCATACAGCACCGCCAGTTGCAGAGCGCCCTGCAAGGCATTGACGAGAACCCAGACGATCACGACGGGCGCCGCCTGCTGAAGGATTTCGAGCGTCGAACGTCCAGCATAGGCCATCAGGCCCGACTCCCCGCCGATGGCGATCGTCGCCGGAAGAGCCACGACGCTGACGAGCAGTGAGACGAGCATCGACATAACGCCGGCGAGGATCGCCATTCCGAGCAACGATGGGGTCTGGCCCTTGGTGAGGGCGAAGGAGGCAAAAGGCGCGATGCGTTGTTCGGCCACCGTGATCGGCACCGCCAGGCTCAGACGCACCGTCAGCCAGAGCAGCGCCCCGACCGAAGCGCATCCGAACAAGATCAAGACCAAGATGGCGACGCCCGCATTGACCGCTTTCGCCAGCTCGACCAGCACGCCGGTCAGGCCGAACAGCAGCATGCTGGCCCCCAAGGTCACGATGAACAGGACGACGCTCACGGCCAGGACCCGAAGCTCGTCGCCGCCGAGCCGGAGATAGCCGAACGCACTTTCCGACGGCCTCAGCACTGCGCGGGCGACAGCGGCGCTGGTCACCGAGCCGAGCACCAGCAGCAGGGGTGCCAACAACCATATGATGCCCGCCGAGCTCTCGCCTAACTGTTCGATCTCGGTGGCGGACGACGCCCCTTCCGTCATGTTGGCGATCATGGCCGCCATCATCGATGTCAGCGGCCCGCCGAAAAGTCCGAACACGACACCGTACATCAACGCATAGGCCAGGCCCCAGAACAGGACGGCGAGCGGATGACGGCGGACGACGCGGAAGCCCTCGAAGGCCGCTTCGGTCGCTGAAAAAGTCATCGAATCCCTCCCTGAATCCTGCTCACGAGGGTTGTAGCGCATCCACGCGCGGCGCGTCTTGAACGATCGCAGGCGCGGCCGGGACCGCCTGGTGCGCAGCGACCCCGTCCAGCAGCTGTCGCGCCGCCACGACAGACGGTGCGGCGTAGAGCGCCATGACCCAGCCGAAGCCGATCGAGAACGGGACGGCCGTCAGCACTAGCGGGATCAGCATCGGCTGCAGGTCGGCGACGGTGTCGACGTCTGATGGCCAGACGACACCCTGACCGAAGAAGCCGCCCGCCAGGATGCCCCCGACCGCCGCATTCATCAGGATGGCGCTGATCATGTAGATTACCCAGACCATCACCAGATATATCAACACATTGAGGCCGTTGATCGCGGCGCTGAGCCGTGACAACTCCTCTGCAGACGGCGAGGTCGCTCCGAAGTACTGCCCCAGCGCCTCCCAGCCGTCCGGCTCGCCGAGCGGGAGGGCCTCCAGGAGGGGCGTCATCAGGATGTAGCTGACGGCCGACACGCCATCATCAGCAGCCCCCAGACGAACAGGTACAGCGGCCTACGGCGCAGCATGGCGAACGGCGCGCTGAGGGCGTCGCTGAAAGAGAAGCTCGGCTTCATCGCTTGGGCTCCTCGGGCGACCAGTATTCGAGTTGGCGATAGGCGGCGCCCAGGAAACCGAGCGTCAGGGGCAGTTGCAGACCGACCAGTCCGAGCACGCAGACGACCTGCCCCGCCTTTCCGACCAGCAGACCCGTCCCCATCAGGACCAGCAGCACGATCTTGGGCAGGGCGGTCACGATCAGCCCGGCCAGGATCTGCCAGAAGCTGCCGTAGGCGATGCCCATGGAGTTCAGCGACACCATCTGGCGACGGCCCAATGTCGCGGGCGCGAACAGCGACAGCCGCACGATCAGCAACAGGGGGACGGCGACGGCGCCCAAGCCCAGAGCCGCCAGCACACCCAGCTTCCAAGGCTCGCCGACGGCGGCCCAGTCACGCACCTGGATGGCCTGAACATTCAGCTCCGCCATGCCGAAGACGGCCAGCACCACCAGAGCCAGGATGCAGACGATCATGGCCAGGAACAGCAGACACAGAAGGGCAGCGCCGATGAGCCGCGCCTCGGGCAATCCAGCCTGCAGCCCCAAGGGCCCGAGCCCCAGCCGGCGCGCTCCGCCGAGATCATCGCTGATCGCCAAACGCGACAGGGCGCCCACGGCGAGCACGGTCATAACGATGGCCGCCAGCCCCCACAGCCAGACCATCCAGCCTGTCGGCGCCCAGACCGCCGGAACCAGCCAGGCGGCGGCGCACAGGGCCAGGGCTCCCGCAGCCCTCCGCCACAGCAACGGCAGGACCGCCAGCGTGCGACCCAAGGCGATCCGGAGCTTCAGGCGCCGGCCTCCCACATCCTTGTGGCTCATCGGGCCCCCTCGCCGAGCGTTCGCACCATCATAGCGGGCGATAGCACAACGGGACCAGACATCTGCTGACGAACGGCGCCTGCGTGTCTAAGAAGCCGCCCATGACCGACCTCTCCCCTATTCATGTCATCGGCGGCGGCCTCGCCGGTTCCGAAGCCGCCTGGCAGATCGCTTCCGCCGGCGTCCCCGTCGTCCTGCACGAAATGCGCGGCGTTCCTGGCGTCAAGACCGACGCCCACCACACGGATGGTCTGGCCGAGCTGGTTTGTTCCAACTCCTTCCGCTCCGACGATTGGGAATACAACGCCGTCGGCCTGCTGCATCAGGAGATGCGTGAACTGGGCTCGGTCATCATGGCCTGCGCCGGCGACCACATGGTTCCGGCCGGCGGGGCCCTGGCCGTCGACCGTGACGGCTTCTCCCAGGCCGTGACGGCGAAACTGGAAGCCCACCCCCTGGTCACCATCCAGCGGGAGGAGATCGCCGGCCTGCCGCCTGAGGAGTGGGACAATGTCATCGTCGCCACCGGCCCCCTCACCTCCCCCGCCCTGGCCGAGGCCATCCTGTCGCTGACGGGCGAGGAATCCCTGAGTTTCTTCGACGCCATCGCCCCCATCGTCCACGCCGACTCGATCGACTTCGACATCGCCTGGCGTCAGTCGCGCTACGACAAGGAAGGCCCCGGCGGTGACGCAGCCGCCTACGTCAACTGTCCGATGAACAAGGAAGAGTACGACACCTTCATCGACGCCTTGATCGACGGGCCCAAGGCTGAGTTCAAGGAGTGGGAGAACGTCCCCTATTTCGACGGCTGCCTGCCCATCGAGGTGATGGCCGAGCGCGGTCGCGAGACCCTGCGCCACGGCCCGATGAAGCCTGTCGGCCTGACCAACCCGCGCGACCCGCTGGTCAAGGCCCACGCCATCGTCCAGCTGCGTCAGGACAATGCGCTGGGCACCCTGTTCAACATCGTCGGCTTCCAGACCAAGCTGAAGCACGGGGCCCAGGCCGAGACCTTCCGCATGATCCCGGGCCTGCAGAACGCCCAGTTCGCCCGCCTCGGCGGCCTTCACCGCAACACCTATCTGAACAGCCCGCAGCTGCTGGACCGACAGTTGCGCATGAAGTCGATGCCGCGCCTGCGTTTCGCCGGTCAGGTCACGGGTGTCGAGGGCTATGTCGAAAGCGCGGCCACAGGCCTGCTGGCCGGGCGTCTCGCCGCCGCCGAGCGGCTCGGAAAGCCATTGGACGCGCCCGCCGCCCACACCGCCATCGGCGCCCTGGTCGAGCACATCACCGGGGGCCATCTGGCCGGCGCGAAATTCCAGCCGATGAACATCAACTACGGCCTGCTGCCCCCGCTCGACGCGCCCAAGGTCGACGAGGAGGGCAGGAAGATCCCGCTGAAGGAACGCGGCCGGGCCAAGAAGCGGCTCATGAGCATCCGGGCGCTCGAGGCGCTGAAGGCCTGGCGCGACGCCGCCTGAGCATGTCCCCATTCAAACCCGTCAAGGTCACGATCCGGCGTCGGATCAACGAGCTCTTCAACGACTACGAACGCGGGGAGCGGCCGGCGCTGCGTCGCGCCGACGCCCTGTTCCCGACCGACGCCGTCGCCTGGCGGGTCAATGGCGACATCGTCACCATGATGATCGGCGGGGTGTCGGGCCTGCTTTTGCAGATGCTGCATCCAGCGGTGCTGGCGGGCGTCTGGGACCACTCCGACTTCCGCGCTGACATGCACGGTCGCCTGCGCCGGACGGCGAAGTTCATCGCCGTGACCACTTTCGACCATGCCTCGGCGGGACAGGCCGCCATCGATCGGGTCAAGAGCATCCATCGAAAGCTCGGAGGAACCCTGCCCGACGGCACGCCCTACAAGGTCGACGATCCGAGCCTGCTGGCGTGGGTCCACGTCACCGAGATCAAGAGCTTCCTCGACGCATGGGTCCGCTATCAGGATCGCGACATGTCTGCGGCGGATCAGGATGCCTATTTCGACGAGATGGCCCGCATCGGTCTGGCTCTCGGCGCCGACCCCGTGCCCCGAAACCGCGCGGAGGCCGAAGCCCTGATCCAGTCTATGCGGCCGCAGTTGAAGGCCGACGCCCGCACGCGCGAGGTCGCCGCCCTGGTGATGGGCCAGCGCATCGGCGGCGCGGCCGAGGGGGTCGCCGCCAGTCTCGTCATGGCTTGCGGCGCGGACCTTTTGCCGGACTGGGCGCGCCAGATGCACGGCCTTCCGGCCGCCCTGCCCGCCCAGAGGTTCGGCGCCCGGTCCCTGGCGCGCACCCTGGACTGGGTCTATCAGGGCTCGCCCAACCGCAAGGTCTGGCCCGACGACACCACCGTCTGGCCGGAGTGAGGTCGCTAGGCAGCGACCCAACTCCAGGTGAACAAGGCCGCCTGCGCCGCCGTCGCGACCACCAGCCCGCCCACTAGCCACAACTCGAACCGATCGGCCCTGGCGCGCGTGCACAAGGTCGACGGACGCGTGGGAAACGCGTGAACGGTCACAGTCGGGCTCCGCACAATCTCAGATGACATTTGGAACGTATAACAACTTTAACGGGATTTATAGTCTGGCGTCACCCGCTCTGCGTGGCGGCAGGGTCAGCAGATTTACTGAAGCGGAGCCGTTCTCAGCGCCTGGAGGCTGGCCGAGCCAGTACAGAAGCAGACCGTGCGCAGCTGGCGGATGACGGTCTGGAAGTGAGCGACCACCGCCTCGGTCGACACCGTCGCGGCCTGAAGCACCCCGGCCGCCTGCCCGACGATATCGGCGCCCAGCCGGATGGCCCTGGCCGCATCGACCCCGTCGCGTACGCCGCCAGAGCCGATCAGGACGATATCCGGGCAGACCGCGCGAACCTGCGCGATCGCCGTCGCCGTCGGATTGCCCCAGTCGGCGAAGGCCAGGGCGTGGGTCTTGTCGGCGGGATCGGTGGCGCGCTCGCCCTCGATCAGTCCCCAGTTCGCGCCGCCCGCGCCCGCGACGTCCAGCGCCGCCACGCCCATCTCAGCCAACCGCCGCGCGGTCGCGCCCGACAGTCCCGCCCCCGTCTCCTTGACCACCACCGGCGCGTCGAGCCGACGCACCAGCGCCTCCAGCGCCGCGCCGACGCCCCACCAGTCGCGATCACCCTCCGGCTGGCAGGCCTCCTGCAGAGGGTTCAGGTGCACGATCAGGGCGTCGGCGCCGATCATCTCGATGGCTCGGCGCGCCTCGTCGACGCCAAACCCGCGCGTCAGCTGCGCCGCGCCGATATTGGCCAGGATCGGCGTGTCCGGCGCCCGGCGACGCAGCGACTGATCCAGACCGGCGCCGACCCCCTCCAGCGCCGCACGTTGCGACCCCACGGCCAGGGCGATGCCCAGGGTCTGCGCCGCCTCGGCGAGGTGGGCGTTGATCGCCTCGGCCCGCGCCGGCCCGCCGGTCATCGAACTGATCAGCAGGGGCGCCTTGAGCCGCCGTCCCAGAAAATCGGCGCCGAGGTCGATCTTGGCATGATCCAGATCCGGCAAAGCCTCGTGCACGAAGCGGATGGCGTCGAAACCCGCATCCCGCGCATGGCGCCCGCCGCCCGCCAGGACGACGTCCAGATGCTGGTCCTTGCGGTCACGGATCGCGTCGTCGGTCATGTCGGATTGCTTAGCCGCACCCGGCCGAGGTTGGAACAGCGCGCGCCGAGGCGTAGTGTCCGTCCATGCTCCCCGTGTGGTTCGTCCTCCTGACCTTGGCCGTCTTCTTCCTGATGGAAGGCGTCGCCTGGTGGACTCATCGCTACATCATGCACGGCCCTCTCGGCTGGGGGTGGCATCGCGACCACCACGAGCCCCACGACAAGACCTTCGAGACAAACGACCTCTATGGCGTCGTCGGCGCGATCGTCGGCACGGGCCTGTTCGTCCTGGCCTGGCTGACCGGGCTGTGGTGGGTGCGGGCCATCGCTCTGGGCGTCACCCTGTATGGCCTGGTCTATGCGTTCATCCACGACGGACTGGTGCATCAGCGGTGGCCCTTCCACTGGATGCCGCAGAACGGCTACGCCCGCCGTCTGGTCCAGGCCCACAAACTGCATCACGCGGTGCAGACGCGCGAGGGCGCGGTCTCTTTCGGTTTTGTCTTCGCCCCGAACCCCCATCGGCTGAGCGCCATTCTCAAGGCCCGCCGCGCCGAGCGCGCCGGCCAGGTTGCCGAGTGACCGCCGCGCGTCAAACCGCCATCGGCCTGACCCTCGCCGCCCTGATTTTCGGGGGGTGGCTGTCGCTGCATGTCTGGGGCGTCTTCTTCCAACCGCTGACCTGGCCCGCGATCGCCGTCGCGCCCCTGCTCATCCTGACGCAGAGCTGGCTCGGAGCCGGCATGTTCATCGTCGCCCATGATGCGATGCACGGATCGCTCGCGCCGGGACGTCCGCGCCTCAACGCCGTCGTCGGACAGGTCTGCGTCGGCGCCTACGCGGCCTTTTCGTATCGCAAGCTCAACGGCAGTCATCATCAGCACCACCGCACGCCGGGCCGCGACGGCGACCCCGACTTTCATGCGGCCCGACCGGCCGCCTTCCTCCCGTGGTTCTATGGGTTCTTCGTCCGATATTTCGGCTGGCGCGAGTTCGCCATCGTGACGGCGGTGCTGGTCGCCTATCTGCTGATGGGCGCCCGACTGGCCAACCTGATCCTCTTCTGGGCGATTCCGGCGGTCCTGAGCGCGCTTCAGCTGTTCGTCTTCGGCACCTGGCTGCCGCACCGGCACGTCGGGTCAGGCCCCGACTTCGCCGACCATCACAATGCGCGCACCATTCCGATGCCGTGGCTCGCGTCGCTGCTGACCTGCTTCCATTTCGGGATGCACCACGAGCACCATCTGTCGCCCACGACGCCGTGGTGGCGACTGCCGGAGCTCGGGCGGCGCTAGACACGCGTCCAGAGCGCCGGTCGGGGCGGCGGCGCCCTGCCCCTGTCGAGCGTCTGGGTCCAGACCGCGATCAGCGCGCCCCGCCCGAACAGCCACAGCTTCATCGCCTTGCCGACCGACACGCGCTCGACCCAGACCCCCGGCCCCCGCCGGCGCACCTTGCGGCCGATCTCGCGGTAGACGCCGCGCGCCGCCGCGATGGCCATGGACGAGCGGAACGGCAGGCCGCGCAGACCGTCCCGGGCGCTGTCGTAATAGGGTTCGGCCGCCGCCAGCAGCCGGTCGGTCACGGCATGGACCACGGCCCGGTTGGCGGGATCGGCCACGGCGTCGGCCGTCGGTTCCAGCCCCGCCTCCACCAGCCAGTCGGACGGCAGATAGACCCGCCCATCCTCCGCATCCTCGATCACGTCGCGCGAGATATTGGTTAGCTGGAAGGCAAGCCCCAGATCCTGCGCCCGGCGCAGCACCTCGGGGTCCGTCACCCCCATCACCCGCGCCATCATCACCCCGACGACCCCCGCGACATGCCAGCAGTAGGCCATGACGTCGTCCAGCGTCCGGTACTCCCGATGCTCCACGTCCATGGCGAAGCCGTCGATCAGATCCATCGCCCACCGCTCGGGCAGGCGGTGACGGATCGCGACCCGCTGGAAGGCGGCGAAGGTCGGGTCGGGCATGGGCTCGCCCGTCATGGCGCGCCGTGTCATGTCGTACAGCCGGGCCAGGCGCCGCTGCTGCTCCTCGGTCGTCAGATCCTCGTGGCCGAAGCCGTGGTCCTGACCGTCGATCTCGTCGTCGCAGGCCCGGCACCAGGCATAGAGCAGCCACGCATCCTCGCGAACGGCCGGCTCGAACAGCCGCGAGGCCGAGCGAAAGCTTTTGGACCCCTTGGTGATCGAGGCCTTGGAGGCGGCGAGAACGGCGTCTGCAGTCATGGAACCTTCGCGGCCTGTTCCAGCATCAGCCCCGCCGTCGCCTTGGCCGAACCGACCACGCCGGGAATGCCCGCCCCCGGATGGGTGCCGGCGCCGACGACATACAGGTTGGAAATGACGTCGTCGCGATTGTGCGGCCGGAACCAGGCGCTCTGCGTCAATATGGGCTCCAGGGAGAAGGCCGAGCCCAGGTGGGCGTTCAGGTCCTCCTTGAAGTCCGCCGGCGTCCAGATCCGCGTCGTCACCAGATCGCGGCGCAGGTTCGGGATGTACCGCTCCTCAAGGTAGTCGATGATCTTTTCGCGGTACTCGGGGCCTTTGGTCTCCCAGTCGATGTCGGCGGCGCCCAGATGAGGCACGGGCGACAGGACGTAGTGGCTGCTCATTCCCTCGGGCGCCATCGACGGATCGGTGGCGCAGGGGGCATGCAGATAGAGTGAGAAGTCTTCGGGCAACGTCGGCCCCGAGAAGATTTCGGAGATCAGTTCGCGATAGCGGGGTCCGAAGCAGATGGTGTGGTGGGCCAGTTGCTTCTGCGGCTGCGACGTCCCGAAATGCAGCACGAACAGCGACATCGAGAACCGCTTGGACCTCAGCGACTTCGCCTTGGCTTGCCCGCGCGGCGTCCGGCCCAGAAGCTTGTCGTAGGTGTGGACCACGTCGGCGTTCGACGCGACCATGTCGGCCGACAGGGTCTCGCCGCTGTCCAGCACGACGCCCGTCGCCCTGTCGCCTTCGGTCTCGATCCGCTCGACGGAGGTGTTCAGACGCACCGTCCCGCCCAGATCCTCGAAGGCCTTGACCAGACCGGCGATCAGAGCGCCCGTGCCGCCGCGCGCAAACCACACCCCGCCGCGCCGCTCCAGCGCGTGGATCAGGCCATAGACGCTGCTCGTCTTGAACGGATCGCCGCCCACCAGCAGGGTGTGGAAGCTGAACGCCTGCTGCAAGTGCGGATCCTGGATATGCTTGGCGACCATGGTGTGGACGCTGTTCCAGCTTTCCAGCCGCGCCAACTCGGGCGCTGCCTTGATCATCGACCAGAACGACTGGAACGGCACCGCGCCCAGTTTGACGTAACCCTCCTGATACAGCTCCTCCGAATAGGCGTGGAAACGGTTGTAGCCCTCGACATCGGCCGGGTTGAACGACGCGATCTGCCGCTCCATCGCCGCCTGGTCGTCGTTGTAATCGAACGACTTTCCGTCCTCCCAGCACAGCCGGTAGAAGGGATCGACGGGCATCAGTTCGGCATAGTCTGACAGGGACCGCCCCGTCCCCTCGAAGAGTTCCTCCAGACAGTCCGGGTCGGTGATGACCGTGGGACCGGCGTCGAAGGTGAAGCCCTGTTCCTTCCAGACGTAGGCGCGGCCGCCGGGTTTGTCCCGCTTCTCGATCAGGGTCGTCTGCACCCCCGCGCGCTGGAGGCGGATGGCCAGGGCGATGCCGCCAAAGCCCGCGCCGATCACTACAGCGCGCTTGGCCGTCACGTCTCTCATAGGCTTCCCTTGCCGGTTTCCCGGAGTTGTTTCATCGCCCGACCGACCGGGACCGGCGGCTTGCCCGCCAGAATCCGTACCTTGTCCAAGGCCGTCGATCGCCCCGCATAGAAGCGCCTGACGAGCGCTTCCGACAAGCCGTAGAAGCGTCGCAGCACCCTCCAGCGTTCCCCCGGATCGGCGGCCCGGAACAACATTCTGTCCAGCAGCCGATAATAGGCCCGATCGGCCCACAGCCGCTTGGAATATCCCTCGACCAGACGTCGCAGACCGGCCGAGCTCAGGTCGTCCGCACCGGCGACCAACCGCGCCACCGCAACCGCGTCCGGCAGGGAGTACCCGGTCGTCGGATGAAACAGCGCGCCGGCCAGCCCGACCTTCGCCACATCCGGTCCCTCGGCCCAGAAGCCGTCGATATCGCCGTCAAGGGCAATGGGCAGAACGCCCTCCTCCTCGTCCGTCACTGCCTCGACCGTCCAGCCGCGCGAGCGGATGTAGGCGTCGATGCGCCGGTTCAGGAGCGCCCGGTCCAAGGTGGCTGCATCCACATAATAGGTGTCCTCGATCAGCACCGTCCGCGCGTCGAAGGGCAACAGATAGACGAACCGATAGGCGTCCCCCTGCGCCACCGTGGCGTCCATGATGGTAGGGCGGGTCAGGCCATGGGGTTGGGTCAGCCGCACGGTCCGACCGACGAAGAGCTGCCAGCCGAGGTCCAGATGTGAGGTCGGTCGGGGCCCCCTCGCGTCGATGACGGCGGGCGCGGTCAGCACCCGTCCGTCCGCCAGGGTTATCCCATCGGTTCGCACCTCGACCGCGTCGCCCGTGACCAGGCGGTCTTCTAGGAGCGGTGCGACCGCCTCATGCAGTCGGTCCGACGTCAGGCTGTTGTACGGCGTTTTCAGCGTGCGGCTCAGTCCCGGAAAGTACACCTCGTACCCGTCCGGCCATCGATGCGGCGTCGCCGGTTCCAGCCAGGCACGATCCTCGGCCGAAACGTCGCCGTCAAAGAAGGACCAGGTGTGTTTGCCGCCCAGCCGCCCGTCACGCTCGACCACCAGAACGCGGATGTCCGGGCGGTCGATGGCCAGCCGCCAGGCGATCAGGCTGGACGCCAGCCCGCCGCCGACGAGGATCAGGTCAGGGTCGGCGGAGGCCATGCGCCATCCTTAAACGAAACCGGCCCCGACGCGAACGCATCGGGGCCGGTTCTTTTGGCCATTTCTGCGCAGGACCGCAGAAATCCGCATAGCCACAGTCACCGAAATCACCGGCGACCGGCCGTCATTGCATGGTCGAAATCACCGCGAACTCTCCGTGTCCGCAGAGACTGCCGTGTGCCTAATCCTTCGGCTCGACCGTCAGGGCGTAGGTTCCCGATTGACCCGAGGCGAAGCTGCGGGCGCGGATGATGTAGTCGCCTTCCTCCTCGACCGCCCAGTCGATCTTGGCGTGGGTGTCCGACAGGCTGTCGTCGTCGGACACGACCGAGGTGAAGACGCCGGATTCGTCCTCACGCCCGATGTCGATGAAAGCGTCGAAGTCATTGGAAACCATCGTCAAACGCAGCTTGTCGCCGGCCTTCACCGAAATCTTGTAGGCGTCGTAGAAGCTGCCGTCCTCGGCCAGGCCGTCGTCTTCGCTCAAGGTCCCGCGCGCGGTGGCGCCGACCAGGATCGAGCCCGGCAGGGGCTGAGGACCGCGGTCGATCAGCTCGAGCGAATAGAGGCCCTTGGCGTCCGCCGACAGCGGCGAGGCGCGGACGATGAGCTCTCCGTCCGACGGGACGATGTAGTTCAGGCGCGAGTCCGTGCCCTCGCCCAGACCGTCGTCGTCCGAGGCCATGGCGTAGAAGTCGCCCTCTGGGCTGCCGATCTGAAGATAGGTGTCGAAGTCGCCCGAACGCATGATCAGCTGGACCCGGTTCCCCGCCACGCCGGTGAAGCTGTAGGCGTCGAAGCCCCGGTTCTCGTCGTCGCGCGGGTCGGCGTCGACGATCTCGCCCTGGACCGTCTGGCCGAAGCTGAGGGCGATCGGCGCGGGCAGAGGCGGAGCCTCCTCGAAGGTGAAGGTATAGGCGCCGCCCTCATCGCCGCCGCCAAAGGCGCGGGCCTCGATGGTGTATTGGCCGTCCGAGGGCAGGGTGTAGGTGAGGCGCGAGTTGGTGCCCTCGCCCGCCCCATCGTCGTCCGAATCCAGCGAATATCGACCATTCCCGCCGTCTTCTTCCGAGAAGAGCTCCAGATAGGTGTCGAAGGCGTCCGAGCTCATGGTCGCGACGATCCGCTGCCCTTCCGTTCCGGTGAAGGAATAGGCGTCGGCGCGCTGGCCGAAGGCGTTGCCGCCGTCGCTGGCCTCCAGACGGCCCTCCACCGTGTCGCCGAAGACGACCGGGCGCGCCACCAGCGGCGGCGGAGCCTCGGCCAGGCCCAGTTCGTAATCACCCTCCGTCGCTCCATCCAGCGAAGAGGCGCGAATGACGTATTCGCCGTTCGAGGGAGCGGTGAAGATCAGATACGAGTTCAGGCCGCCCTGGCCCGAGTCATCGTTCTGGGCCAGCTCCTCGAACGCGCCGCCGCGGCCCATCCGACCCACGCGCACGATCGAATCGAAGTCGTCGCTGTTCAGGCTGATGGCGAAGCGATCGCCCTGACGCGCCCGGAAGCTGTAGCTGTTGTAGGCGTACTCCCCGTACTGGCCGTCTTCTTCGACCGGGCTGCGGTCGCTGATCGCGCCGTCGACCTCGTCACCGAGGCGGATGGCCGTCGGACGGGGCGCGCGAGGCGCGGCGCCGCGGTCGGTGACCGCGATGGCGTAGTCACCGCCCTCGAGGCCGGACAGGGTGCGGGCGCGGATGATGTAGGTCCCGCCGGTCGAGACGAAGCGCAGGCGTGAGTTGGTGCCCTCGCCCAGGCCGTCGTCGTCCGAGGCGATCGCATCGCCCTCGTCGGAACCGGCATAGGCTTCCAGATAGGCGTCGAACGCCTCGGATCGCAGGGTGACCTCCAGCCGCTGACCGGCGCGGGTCTGGATGGCGTAGCTGTCGTAGACGAACTGGCCCATCTCCTCGCTGTCGACCTTCGCGTCCTCGGCCGTCAGCTGGCCGTTGACGGTCTGACCGACGCGCAGCGCGCTCGTGGTCTGGGCCATGGCGGACCCGGAGGCGAACAGCGCCAGCGCGCTGACGGTCATGATGAAGGCGGAGCGGCGCATTGGTTTCCCCTGTTCTGAAGGGCCAACATAGACGCTGAACCGTGACGCCTGTAAATCGCCCGCACCTTATCGAATCCTGACGAAAGAGGGCCCGCCATGGCCGACACCGACGCACGCGCGGCGATCATCGACGGCAAGGCCTTCGCTGGAAGGCTGGTCGACCGGGTCGCGGCCGCCGCCGCCCGTCTCCAAGCCGCCTGCGGCGTCAAGCCGGGCCTGGCCGTGGTCATCGTCGGCGAGGATCCCGCGAGCCAGATCTATGTCCGCAACAAGGGTGAAACGACCGCTCGGGCCGGTATGCGGTCCGACACCCACCGCCTGCCGGATACGGCGACGCAAAGCGAGTTGCTGGCCCTCATCGAGGCCCTGAACGCCGACCTCGGCATCCATGGGATTCTGGTCCAGTTGCCCCTGCCGGCGCAGATCGATTCCACCGCCGTCCTGAGCGCCATCGACCCGGACAAGGACGTGGACGGCTTCCACGTGGTCAACGCCGGGCGGCTGGCGGTCGGCCAGCCGGGGCTGGTTCCCTGCACCCCGCTCGGGTCGACCATGTTGCTGAAGGACCGGCTGGGCGACCTTTCCGGGTTGAACGCCGTCATCGTCGGTCGCTCCAACATTGTCGGCAAGCCGATGGCCCAACTGCTGCTGGCCGAGAACTGCACCGTGACAATCGCCCATTCGCGCAGTCGCGACTTGCCGGCCCTCTGTCGCGCCGCCGACATCCTGGTCGCTGCGGTAGGTCGGCCGGAGATGATAAGGGGCGACTGGATCAAGCCGGGTGCGACCGTGATCGACGTCGGCATCAATCGCGTCCCCTCCGCCGACCCGATCAGGGCCGCCGAGGGAAAGACCCGTGTCGTCGGCGACGTGGCGTTCGCGGAGGCCGCCGGGGTTGCGGGCGCGATCACTCCGGTTCCGGGCGGTGTGGGGCCCATGACCATCGCCTGCTTGCTGGCCAACACCTATACGGCCGCCTGCCGCGCGGCGGGCGTCGAGCCGGAGCGTCTGGACGCTTGAAGCGGCGTGATGATGCGATGATAGTCGTCGCCTAACCGGCGGAATCGCCCGCCGAACGGAGGAGCTCATGGCTCGCGGCGCATCTCGTCTGGTCGGTACAATCGCGGTGGTTCTGGCCGCCCAGAGCGTCGCGGCCTGCGGCTACAACACCATTCCGGAGAAGCAAGAGCGGGCCGAGGCAGCCTGGGCCGACGTCCAGAGCCAGTACCAGCGCCGCGCCGACCTGATCCCGAACCTCGTGGCCACCGTTCAGGGCGCGGCGATCCAGGAACGCACCACCCTGACCCAGGTGATCGAGGCCCGCGCCCGCGCCACGGCGGTCCAGGTGACGCCGGAAACCCTGAGCGATCCGGCCGCCTTCCAGCAGTTCCAGGCCGCCCAGGGCCAGCTGACCAGCGCCCTGTCGCGGCTCCTGGTTACGGTCGAGGCCTATCCGCAACTCCAGGCCAACCAAGGCTTCCTGCAGCTGCAGTCGCAGTTGGAAGGGACAGAGAACCGGATCACCATCGCGCGGCGCGACTACAACGAGGCCGTCCGCGACTACAACACGAGCCTGCGCACCTTCCCGACCGTCATCTGGGCCAAGACCGCCTTCTCGGGCGAGGCGCCGATGCAGCTCTTCACGGCGACCGCCGAGGCCCAGACCGCGCCGCAGGTATCGTTCAACCTCGACGGTCAGGCGCCCGCCGCGCCGGGCGGCTCCGCCCCCGCCGTCGCCCCCGGTTCGACCCCGCCAGCACGGTGAGTCTGCTCCCGCCGGTCAAGGCGACCCCAGGATTTCTGGCCGCAGTCTTCATTGTTCTGACCGCGCTGCTCGCTCCTGCCGGGAGCGCGCTGGCCGACCCGACCTTCCCCGCCCTGTCCGGCCGCGTCGTGGATCAGGCGCGGCTCCTGATGCCGGACACCGAAGCCGAGATCACCGCCAAGCTGGCCCAGCTGGAGACGGACACTGGCGATCAGTTTGTCGTGGTGACGGTCGACAGTCTGCAGGACTACGAAATCGAGGACTACGGCTACCGGCTGGGCCGCCATTGGGGCATCGGCAACGCGGAGAACGACAGCGGCGTCCTGCTGATCGTCGCGCCGACCGAACGCAAGGTGCGTCTGGAGGTCGGATACGGGCTGGAGCCGGTGCTGACCGACGCCATGTCGAACCAGATCATCCAGACCGACATCCTGCCGGCCTTCCGCGAGGGAGGCTATGCGCGCGGGATCGAGAGCGGTGTTGACGCCGTGATCGCCCAGCTGCGGCTCGATCCGGCCGAGGCCCAGGCCCGCGCCGCCGCAGCCGCGCCCAGCGAGGCGGAAGCCCCAGTCTTCCCGGGTATCGTCATCGCCCTGATCTTCCTCTTCCTGTTTCTGAGCCTGCTGCGCGGCATGGGGCGACGCGGTCGCAAGCGTAGCGGAGCGCGGCGCGGGATCGACCCGGTCTGGGTCTGGGGCGCGGCCGAAATCCTGTCCAATGCCTCCCGCGGTTCCTCGCGGAGTTCGTCGTCGGGGAGTTCGTGGGGCGGTTCGAGCGGCGGCTTCTCCGGGGGCGGCGGCAGTTTTGGCGGCGGGGGAGCCTCGGGCGGATGGTGATGCGTCTGAACTCCAGCGAACATGCCCGCGTCGCCAGCGCCATCGCCGCCGCCGAAGCGCGCACCTCGGGCGAGATTTTCTGCGTCCTAGCCAAGCAGGTCTCGAGCTACCGCGACATCAGCCTGGCGTGGTCGGCCGCGGCCGCCCTGATCGTGCCCTTGGCCCTGATTCCGCTTGGCTTCGATTCGACCTGGTTTCCAGGATTGTCCGATCACTGGGAGGCCGCGCATCTGGCGGCTCTCGATATCAGCGTGGGCCGCGCCGTCGGCATCTACGCCGTGGTTCAGGCGGCGGTGTTCCTGGGCGCCTATGTGCTGTTGCGCATCCCGGCCCTCACGCGGTTGGTCACGCCACGCGGGGTCCGCCGCGACCGCGCCCGGCAGGCGGCCATGCACCAGTTTCTCGCCCACGGGCTGCACGTCACCGAGCACCGCACCGGCGTGCTGATCTTCGCCGCCATGGCCGATCGGCAGGTCGAGATTATCGCTGACCAAGGCATCCACTCGCGCGTCGATCCGACGGTCTGGGCCGAGGCGGTCGAGGTCCTGACCGAGGGCCTTCGCACTGATCGCGCGGCCGAAGGGTTCGAAAAGGCGATCGCCCTCGTCGGCGGGGTGCTGGCCGGCCACTTTCCGCCCCGGTCGCGCAACCCCAACGAAGTGCCGGATCGCCTTGTCGAAATCTGAGCCCGCGACCATCGCTTTTGCGCTGAAATTGGCCTAGCCCGTCGCCCCATGCGGCTAGTCACCTACAACGTCCATCGCTGTGTCGGGGTCGACAAGCAGCTGGATGTCGAACGCGTCGCCGGCGTGATCGCCGAGCTTGAACCGGACATCGTCTGCCTCCAGGAACTCGACGTCGGCCGCGCCCGCACAGGCGGCGTCGATCAGGCCAAGACGATCGCTCAGCGTCTTTCGATGGCCGTCCGTTTCCATCCGGCCATGCGGATTGAGGCCGAGGAGTATGGCGACGCCATCCTGACCCCGCACCCGGAACGGCTGGTTCGGGTCGGCGCCCTGCCGACAGTGCGCGGCATTCCGGGGCTGGAACCGCGCGGCGCCCTGTGGGTCAAGGTCGAGATCGACGGCGTCGAGATCAACGTCTTGACCACCCATCTGGGCCTGGTCCCCCGCGAGCAGAGGCTGCAGGCGGCGGCCCTGATCGGCAAGGACTGGATGGGTCACCGGGACTGCTCGGGACCAACGCTCCTGGCGGGCGATTTCAACGCCACTTCCCTCACCCGGCCCTACCAGACCCTCACTCGCAACCATGCGGACTGCCAACGTCAGCTGGGTCTGAGGCCGACTCTGAAGACCTTCCCCTCCGGCTTCCCGGCCATCCGCATCGACCACGTCTTCGTCAGCCCGCACATCAGGGTGACGAAGGTCGCCGCCCCCTTCTCGCCCCTGTCGCGGATGGCGTCGGACCACCTGCCGCTTGTGGTGGATTTCGAGATTCAGCCCGCCGGCTGAAGTCGCTGAGAGCGGTTGCGCCGCTTCCACGGTCGCCAGGCGTCGCTTGGCGCGGTCGGATCTCCCAGCTGGAACTCGGCAATGGTTCGCTGGATCATCGATGGCGGCGTTGCGCCCAACGGCGACATCCGTCCGTTGTCGAACTTCTGGATGGTCTCGCCAATCGAGCCGCATAGCGCTTCGGCGGCCTCGAATTCCTCGGCGCTGACTCCCACGAAATGTCCGATGGTGTGATGGCGGAATCTGCGGATCGCATCGCGCCCAGCTTGATCCTCCGGGGCGATGGCCACGTCGCACTCAGTGTCGAACCCCAGCGAACGGTTGTTCAGATTGGTCGACCCGATCCGCAGCAAGACATCGTCGATCACGGTCACCTTGGCGTGGACGATGATCCGCTCGTTCCGCTTCGTATTGGGGCTGAAGGCGAAGAAGCGGTTGTGTCGGTCCGCGCTTTCCAGCCGGAACAGAACCTCGGCGCGCGCCGTATCCATGGTCATGCTGTCGAACCAGCTGGGACTGCGACCCGTCGACACCAGCACGATCTCCGGCCCGTCCGGCTCGTCCAGCCGCTCGGCCAGGGCGCGAGCGATGACCGGCGAGGTGAAATACTGGTTTTCCATGTAAATCAGCTTCCTGGCGCCACGGATGGCTTCCAGATGCAGCCGCTCGTTCTCGCGAACCTCGTGACGTCCGCCATGCCCCGGCTCCGTGCGAGCAATGCCGACGGGGGTGTCGTGGAAGTCGACCGCCAGACCTTCGGGCCAAGGATCGCTCTCGACCTCCTCCGCCAAGGTCCGCTCCCAGGTGGCCTTGAACCAGCGTTCGCGGGCCAGGTCGCCGAGGGCCCTGGCCGCAGGGCCGCTCATCACGCACATGGTCTCGTGCCGGGGCGGGGAGATGACGCCGGAGGGCTGGCACCTGCGAGGGTCGTCGTCCAGGTGTCGCTCGGAGTCCCAGCGATCGACGGAAATGTCACCGCCGCCGCAGAAGGCCACGGCGTCGTCGATGATGATCGCCTTCTGATGGTGGCAGGCGCCGATGGGACCCGGCGTGTCGAGGCGGAATTCCACCATCCGCTTCCTGAACCAGGCTTGGGCCTTGTGAGGATAGAACCCCTGCGACGCGGCGATCAGCAGGGGCGATTTCCAGATCAGCAGTCGAACGTCCAGCTCGGGCTGGTTCTTGACCATCATCCGCAGCAGGTGGCCGATCTCGGCCTGCCGATCTCCGTGCTTGGTCTCGGGATCCAGGCGGGTGCGCGGATCGAACTGCCAGCCCAGCACGACGACCGATCGCTTCGCCTTGGACAGGGCCGTTGCCAAGGCTTCGAAATAGGCGCCGTTCTCCATCAAAATCGAAAGACGGTCCGCTCGCTCCGTCCTCCAGACGGTGTCGCCGGGCGTCAGCAGAGCGCCGGTATCGAGAAACGGGCCTTGGGCGGCATCCATGTCGGTGTCCTTACCGGCGGGGAGCGTCCGGCTGGGAAAGACGCCCGGATGCCGCTTCCGTTCCATGTTCTCACCCTCTCGGTCAATGGCGCGCCCGAACACCTGCCTTGGCCGCATTGTGGGGTTCCGCGAAATCGGGCATAAGGCGGGCGGAACGGGAGGGTTTGACGTGCAGGCGCTGATCGAGTTGCTGGCGGGCTTCATCGCCATGCTCGCCGCTGCGGCACTGGCCCAGTTCGGCGTCGACCTGAGCACGCCGCCGCGCCACGACCGCGAGGTTCACCGCGTTAACGACTGTTCCCCAGCGCCGACCGAGGCCCTGCTGAGCGTCAAACACACCAACGACTGCTGAGTTCGCTCCGAAGAAATGGCGGCCGAAAGCCGCGCGACGCGTTTTTTGACGCATCGGCGAGTCGATAGACGCGCAAAATGGTCTAGGGTCGCCGCAGCGCGTGACTCTCGCCCCGCGCGACTGCATACCTGAGATCTGCGCCCCATGAAGTCTCGCTCCCGGCCGCCGCTGACACTGTCCGATCCCGATCCGGCGCCCCTGCCCGACGCCACCGCCACGCCCGAGGACGGGGTCGCTCCCGAGTCCATCGCGCAACCCGAGGTCGTCGCCGAGCGGCCGATGTCGGAACGTCGCCGTCGTCGCCTGATGGAACAGCAACAGCGCGAAGCCGACCTGGAGATGCCCGCCCAGCTGGAACGCGAGGTCGCCCCTGACGCCATGATCGGTGAGCCCGCCTCGACCTCTCAGCCGATCCGCTTCACGACGAGCGCCGATGCGCCCCCCGCCCCCTATCAGGCCGCGCCCACTCCGGCGTCTGCGACAACGGCCCTGAGCGCCGCCCCCGCTCGGGCCGGACCCTCCTATCTGATCGCGGGGGTGGCGGCCGCCCTGTGGGTCGGCGGGGTCGCCTCCTGGGCGGCCTATGAGGTCGGCTCCGGAGGGGTCTCGGCCGATCCCCTGCGTTTGGCCATCTATGCCCTTATCGCGCTGGCGCCCGCCGGCCTCGCCATCCTTCTGGCCCACGCCGTACGTCAGGGCGCCGGATTGGCCTCCGAAACCCAGCGCGCCCGCCAGTTGGCCGAGGCCCTGGTCGCCCCCACCGCCCTGGCGGCCCAACAGACCGGCCATGTCCTCAATGCCCTCCGCAACGACATAGATCAGGCGGCCCTGGCCGCCGAACGCGCCCGCAACGACATGGCCCTGCTGCGCGAGGCGCTGGCGGCCGAGACCACTCGCCTGAACGACGCCGCCGAGGCCGCCGGCCGCACCGCGCGCCGCCTGACCGAATCCCTTGGCCGCGAACGCGAAGAGATGTCGGCCCTCGGGGGGCGGCTGGACGGACAGGCCTCTGGCGTGCTCGACGCGGTGGAACGCCAGTCGCGCCTGATCGTCGACGCCTCCGACCTGGCCCAGACCCAGCTGCGCGAGGCCGAAGCCGCGCTTGCCGCCCGCGCCGCCGATCTGGCCGCCGCCGCCGGAGAGGCGCAGGACGCCGCCCGTCTGGCCGCAGACGATCTCGCCCGCCAGACACTGCGGCTCGAGAATGCCGGTACAGGAGTCGCCGAACAGATTCAGTCTGTCGAGGAGGGACTGGGTCAGCAGCGCGCCGCTCTGGTCACCGCCGCCTATGCGCTCCGCACCGATCAGGAAGACTTCTCCGCCCAGGTCGAGAGCCAACGCGCCCAACTGACCGAACAGCTCTCTGCCGCCCGCAGCGCCACCGGCGAGCTTGGCGAGACCTCGGCGAAGGCCGCCGAAGGCCTGCGTGATCTGGTCGAGGCGGCGACGGACCAGTTCCGCGCCCTTGTCGACCTGTCCCAGCGCGAGGCCGACGGCTTCGACACCGCGACCAAACTCTCGCTTGACCGCTTCGAGGCCTTGGCCGCCGAGGCGCGCGACACCCTGATCGAGGAGACCCGGCGCGCGCTGGCCGTGCTGAAGGCAACCGCCGAGGAGAGCCGCATCGCCTCCGAGGAGGCCGCCGGTCAGGCCCAGTTGCGCGCCGACCGTCTGGGCGAGGCCCTCTTCGACGCCGCACAGAAGGCCGACGCCGCCGCCGAGGCTCGAGTCGAAGGCGCCCGCCGCATCGTCGGCGAGACTGCGGATCTGGTGGACGAAGCCGGCCAGCGCGCCGTCGCCAAGCTGGAGTCCACGCTCGACCGCATGAACCGCGCCCTGGGCGAGGTGGACGCCGCCATCGGCGAACTGGACGACCGCGCCGCCCGCCTGCCCGAGGAGGCGCGCGCCCGCGCCGAGGCCGTGCGCAAGACGGTCGAGGAAGGCCTCGCTGCGCTCGGCGCCGCCTCGCGCAAGGCCGCCGAAGACACCGAAGCCCTGGATGCCGGCTTCCAGGAGCGGGTCCGCCGCAACTACGACATGCTGACCGAGGCCGTCCGGCTGATGGGCGTAGTCTCCGGTGACGGCGGCGCGCCGATCCGCCGGCGCGAGACCTTGGCCGAGCCGGCCCCGGCCGCGAGCGAACGCCGCACCCCGCCTCCGACCGACAGCGATCGTGGCTTTGGCCTGCGTGGCCGGCTGAAGCTGGCCCCGGCCAGCGACGATCCGGGCGCCCGCTCCGCCCCCGCCGCTCGCGACCGGCTGGACTGGAGCGATCTGGTCGACGACGGTCCCGGCGACGCGCCGCTGGATCTCGACACCCCGATCATGCCCGCCGACGACGGCGCCCTGACCGACCGGATCACCGCCGCCATCCGCCGGATGGGCGTCGATCCGAACGCGCTCCTGCCGCGCTCGCGCGTCGAGGAGGCGGCCGCCGCCTTCGCCGATCGTGATCCGGATCGGGCGCGCCAGATCGTCCGCCGCGTGGCTCCGGCCGCCGTCCGCAGCGTCTCGCGGCGGGTGATGAGCGATCCGGACCTGCGCGGCGACGCCGAACGCTATGTCCGCGCCTTCGCCGGTCGCCTCAACAACGAAGCGCGAGGTGGAGCGACGGCCGTGCTGGGCGTCCTGGCGACCGATGCGGGACGCGCTTTCATGCTGCTGGACGCCGCCATCGGCGATCTGGCCTGAAGCGAGAATCACGCCTCGAAACCGTCCGGTTCACCGCTTTTGACTTGACGGCGTCATCCGCTTGCGGACACCGTCCGGCCGCTGTCACGACGTTGTCACGCGCCTAGCAGGGTTCATGCTCGACACCATTGCCGAGAACCAACCGGACCGAAGGCCCGCGATCCTCGTGTGCGCCTACGAGGCCGCCGATCCCCTGTGGTCGGTGGTCAATGCGGAGACAGCTTCGGGCTGGTCTCCGCCCGGCACGCGCCTGCGTCCTCTGGGCCCGGACGAACCCGCGACACTCGCTGGCCTGATCACAGGCCAATTGAGCGATGCCGCCTGTCGCGCCGTCCTGCTCGTGGGCCGGACAAGAAAGAGCAACGCCTTCCGCATCCAGATGCGGGCCGAAAACCGCGCCTTGGCTGGAGGCAAGAAGCTCAGCCAGATTGGGCCCGCGCTGGCCCGCGCCACCGCCCCGGCCGCCGAGATCGTCCGCGCCCTGACGGACGTCGGCCTGGCCGCCGACGCGACCTCCGATAGCGAGGAGGACGCCGGGTCGTATCTGCTCTACCGGGTCCTGACCGCCCTGCCCGACAATGCTGACGTTCCCTCGGTCGGTCTGCTGCGGGCGCCGGTCTCGTTGGACGACGACGCCCTGCGTCTGGGCGTCCAGACGGCGGCGGCGGCCATGTCGCGCAACCTGTCGCCCCTGCCGCGCGCCCGCTTCATCTGATCGCGCTGACCCGCCGCAACCGCCACTGCAGCAGAAGGCCGATCGCGGCCAGCCCCGTCATGGCGAGATAGCCCGACACCCCGACCCGATCGTAGAGCGGTCCCGCCGCCAGGGTCGCCAGTCCGATGAGCACACCTGCCGCCATCACCGAGTTCAGGGTCTGGGCCGCCGTATGCCCGCCGGGCGGGGCCAGCCGCTCGACGATCTGCACCCCCGCGAGGTAGGTCGCCGCGAAGGTCAGGGCGTGCAGGGCCTGCAAGGGCCAAAGGACCCACAGCGGCGGGGCGAAGGCCAGGGCCGTCCAGCGCACGACCGCCGCGATCCCGCCGAGCATCAGGATCGCGCCCGGCCCGATGCCGCGCCGCTTTCGCCACGGCTCGATCCACCACATGAAGGCGATCTCGACGACGACGGAGACGGCCCACAAGAGGCCGGTCATCGTCTCCGAAATTCCCTGCGCCTTCCAGGCGATGGCGGAGAAGCCATAGTAGAAGCCGTGGGTGGCCTGGACCCCACCGATGGCCAGGACGGCGGTCATGAAGACCGGGTCGACAGCCAGCCGAGCGATGCCGGCGAACCGTTCCCGACCCGGCGTCTTCGGCCCCTCGGTCACCGGATCGCTGGGCAAGAGGGTGGCGGCGGTCAGGGCGACGAGGGCGCCCGCGGTCGCGATCCAGACGACGACCCAATCGACAGAGCCGCGCGTCAGGATCGCCCCCATGATGACGTTCGCGGCCACGAAGGATGCCGAGCCGAAGCCGCGCGGCAGGGCGAAGTCGAAGCCGTGCCGACGCGCGACCTGCAGCGACAGCACGTCGCTGAGGGGGATCAGCCCGGCCATGGCCGTGGCCGCCACGAACCATAGCGCGCCCTGGAGCCAGACGCCCTGAGCCAGCCCGGCGCCGGCATAGCCGAGGCACAGCACCAGACCCAGGATGGCGATCGGAGAGCGGCGACGGCGAAAGCCGTCGGCCCAGACCGCGATCAGGGGTCCGGTCACCAACCGGGACAGCATCGGGGCCGCCAAAAGCACCCCGATCTCGGCTCCCGAGAATCCCTGGGAGCGAAACCACAATCCCGCGAACGGCAGGCTCACCCCGTTGGCGCCGAAGAGCAACACATACTGCAGAGCTATGCGGCGGGCGGCGTTCATGACCGATCCGATAGCAGACGGCGACGATTCCGTGAGCTAGGCTCGCCCCATGCTCTGGAATCGGAACCTGGCCGTCTTCGCGGCCTTCAACGGCGCGATGGCGGTCGCGGTCGGCGCCTTCGGGGCCCACGGCGCGGGGCCTCAGATCAAGAGCCTGTTGACGACCGGCGCCTCGTACCAGCTGGCCCACGCCTTGTTCGGCCTGATCTGCTCGGCCCTGCCGGTCGGCGGGCGGATTGCGGCGGTGGCCGGATGGCTGGCTGCGGCGGGCGGGCTGATCTTCTGTCTCGCCTTGGCCTTGCTGGGCCTGCTCAGCCTGCCGGCGCTCGGCGCGGTCGCCCCGATAGGCGGCGTGCTGATGATCGCCGGGTGGGTCACTCTGGCCTTTGCCGCGCTTCGGTCACAATCCGTAAACGCCTGACCTCCTATCTGAAAGCTCCGACCACTGCATGGCCTTCCCCTTGACCGAGACGCCCCGCCGCGAGCTTTACCCCGAGCTCGAGCCCTTCGCGTCCGGATGGATGCAGACCGACAGCGTCCACGAGATCTATTACGAGGAATGCGGCAATCCGCAGGGAAAGCCCGTGCTGGTGCTGCACGGCGGGCCTGGGGGCGCGGTCAATCCGGGGATGCGGCGGTATTTCGATCCGGCCATCTATCGCATCGTCCTGTTCGACCAGCGCGGCTGCGGCAAGTCTCGGCCGAACGCGTCGCTGGACGACAACACGACCTGGACTCTGATCGACGACATCGAGCGGCTGCGCGAGCGGTGCGGGATCGACAAATGGGTCGTGTTCGGCGGCTCCTGGGGTTCGACCCTCTCCATGGCCTACGCCATCACCCATCCGGAACGGGTGACGGCCCTGGTGCTGCGCGGCATCTTCCTGCTGACCAAGAAGGAGCTCCACTGGTTCTACCAGGAGGGCGCCTCGATGATCTTCCCGGACGCCTGGGAGCGGTTCGTCGCTCCTATCCCGGAGGATGAGCGTCACGACCTGATGGGCGCCTACTACAAGCGCCTGACCGGGACCGACAAGGAAGAGCGCGAGCGCTGCGCCATCGCCTGGTCCAGCTGGGAGGGCGAGACGGTTAGCGTCGAGGGCCCCTCGGCCCGTCCCGACAAGTTCGCCGAGCCCGACTTCGCCGTGGCCTTCGCGCGGATCGAGTGCTGGTATTTCGTCAACGGCGGCTTCTTCCCCGAGGAAGGCTGGCTGCTGAAGAACATCGGCCGGATCCGCCAGATCCCGACCTGGATCGCTCAAGGGCGGTTCGACGTGGTGACGCCCATCACCTCGGCCTGGGCCCTGCATCGCGCCTTCCCGGAGGCGAAGCTGGATATCGTTCCCGACGCCGGCCACGCCTCGACCGAGCCCGGCATCATCGACAGCCTCGTCCGCGCCACCGACTGGGCCGCTACGGTCTAGGGCGGAACCGAGGCCGCTGCGCTGCGTAAGCTGTGCATGGCGGCCAAGCTCAAGGTCTTCACCTGGTCCGACGGTTTTCACGCCTTCACGGTGGCGGCATCGTCACGCCCAAAGGCGCTGGAGGCCTGGGGCGCGAGCCAGGACCTGTTCAAGACCGGCCTTGCCCATGAGGTCACGGAGGGCGCGGATCGCGACGCCGCACTCGCCTCCCCCGGCGCGGTGATCTCGCGCGGCCTGTCGGTGGATGTGGGCAAGGCGGAGACAAGGAAACCAAGGCCGTCGAACGCAAAGGCCAAGGCGAAACTCAAGGCGCTGGAGGCCGAATTGGACACGCTCGACGCCGAGCAGGCGATGGCGGTTCAGTCGATAAACGATCGGATGGCCGCCCTGGAGGTGGAGCGGACGCGCTTGGCGGCAGACCATGACAAGGCTCGCAAAGCCATGCTGGCAAAGGTGAAAATGGCCCGTTCGTCCGTTTCGTCATGACAGGGAACAGGGTGACGAAACATGACGAAACGGACGAAATGTCGTTCCGCGCTAAACGTTTCAAAGACCCGCTAGGGATATTGGGAGCACCCTTATGGGACGCAAGCCCAAAACGAGAATAAATTCTCCCCTTCCCCACAAATCAGATCAGGCCGTGGCCCTTGGGCAGTTCCGTGTAGCGGTGCACGCGCGTGGCCATCACCAGGCCGAACCCGATCATCACCGTCAGCATGACCGTGCCGCCGTAGCTCAACAGTGGCATCGGCACCCCAACCACCGGCGCCAGGCCCATGACCATGGCCGCGTTGATCAGCACATAGAGGGCGAAGGTGCAGGTCACGCCGGCTGCGCCCATCCGGCCGAAATGGCTGTGCGATAGGGAGGCGATGCGGAAGGCGATCAGGATGATGGCCAAATAGCAGAGGATGATCGAGAAGGAGCCGACGAAGCCGAACTCCTCCGACACCGCCGCGAAGACGAAGTCCGTCTGCTTCTCCGGCAGGAACTCCAGCTGGCTCTGGCTGCCGAGGCCGTAACCCTTGCCCAGCAGACCGCCAGACCCGAGCGCGATCTTGGACTGGGTGATGTGATAACCGGTGCCGGACGGGTCGCTCTCGGGCGACAGGAAGGTCAGGACGCGGTCGCGCTGATAGCCGTGCATGCCGAACATGACGTAGCCCGGGATGGCGACCAGGGCGGGGATGGCCACGGCGGCAATCACCTTCCAGTCCAGACCGGCGATGAACATCATGGCCGCGCCGGTCAGCCCGATCAGCATGGCGGTGCCGAGGTCGGGCTGGTGCGCGACCAACAGGAAGGGCGCGGCGATGATGCCGACCGGATAGATGAGCTTCCAGCTGAACCGGGCGTCCTTGGCCGAGGCGCCGTGGTAGTAGCGGGCAAGCGCCAGCACCACGCCGATCTTCATGATCTCCGAGGGCTGGAAGCTGATCGGCCCGATCTCCAGCCAGCGGGTCGCGCCCATGCGCGTGTCCCCCGCGACCTCGACCGCGACCAGCAGCAGGAGGGCCACAGCGTAGAGGGGATAGGAGGCGGCGAACCACCAGCGCAGCGGCACGAGCGACAGGCCCAGCATGAGGAGCAGGCAGAAGCCGAAGCGGACGACGTGGTTGAAGGCCCAAGGCTCCCACGAGCCGCCGGCGACCGAATACATCATCGCGCCGCCCATGCCGCCTACGAGGCAGAGCAAGGCCGCGAACCGCCAGTCGATCTGGCCGATCTTGACCGGCAGGCGGTCACGCTCGCCGGGACGGGTCAGGGCCGAGGCGGTCATTGAGGATCCGCCAGATAGGGGCGCGGGCCGGTGGTGGGGCGCGGCGCGGCGGGCGCGTCCTGCCGGGTCGGCGGCGCGACGGCCGGCTCGGGCGCGGCGCCGATCTCGCCCTCGTCCAGCTGCGGCCCGGTGGCCTCTGGCGGCGGCGGACGGGTGATCCGGTCACGCATCTCGGGGTCCTTGAGCAGGACCGTGCGCATGACCTCGCGGGCGCGCGGGGCGCCGGCGGTGCCCCCGCCCCGGCCGCCATGCTCGATGATGACGACCACGGCGTAGCGCGGCGCATCGACGGGAGCGAAGGCGATAAAGAGGTTGTGGTCCTTCTGCGCCCAAACGTTCGACTTGCGAGAGCCGGAGCCGTAGTTGCGGGTCTGGGCCGTACCGGTCTTGCCGGCCATCTGTATGTCGCCGAGGCCGAGCTGCGACTGGCGGTAGGCGGTGCCGGAGCGGTCATTGGCCACGGCGATCATCCCGCCCCGGACGATGTCGAGGTGTTCGGCGCTGAACGGCAGGTCAGGGACCTCGGCGCCCGAGGGGCGGTCGACCCCGCCCACCGACTTGATCAGGCGCGGCTGGATCGCCTTGCGTCCATTGGCGAGACGCGAGGTGTAGACGGCCAGTTGCAGGGCGTTGACGGTCACGGCGCCCTGGCCGATGGCCACTGAGGTCGTCTCGCCCGGATGCCAGACGGGGTCGCGCGGGAAGGTGCGGCGCTTCCACTCCGTGGATGGCAGCATGCCCTTGCGCTGGTTATCGACGCCGATGTCGAACTCGTGCTCGAAGCCTAGCTTCATGGCGGTGTCGCGGATCATGTCGACGCCGGCGCGGTTGCACATCGTGTAAAAATAGATGTCGCAGGAGTTCTTGATCGCGTTGTGCATGTCCTGCGAGCCGTGACGGCCCCAGCACCGCTGGCCGGTGCGGAAGACGCCCGAACAGTTCACGCGATCCGCCGGATTGACCCCCGCCGCCAGGAGGGCCAGCGCCGTCGCCGGCTTGAAGGTCGAGCCCGGCGGGAAGGTGCCGTTGATCGTCTTGTCCAGCAGGGGCTTGCGCTCGTAGTCGGCGAGCGCGCGATAGGTACGGGTCGGCACGCCCGAGACGAACAGGTTCGGATCGAAGGCCGGGGCCGACATCATGCACAGGATGTCGCCGTTCCGGACGTCCATGACGACACAGGCGCCTGATTCGTCGCCGAACACCTCCAGCGCACGGTTCTGGACGTCCGCGTCCAGCGTCAGGACGACGTCCTTGCCCGGCACGGCGGGACGAGAGCCGCCGATATCCTCGGCCACGACGCGGCCGCGGGCGTCGACCTCCACCCGGTTGCCGCCGGCCTCGCCGCGCAGGTCCTTATCCAGCGCCTTCTCGACGCCCGAACGGCCGATGCGGAAGCCGGGGTTGAAGAGAATCTGGGGCGGTTCCTCGCCCTTGTCGCGGATCGCCTTGATGTCGCGGTCCGAGACCTTGGCCACATAGCCGATCACGTGGGCGAAGGCGCCAGTGAACGGGTAGTAGCGGGCCTCGTTCATGTCGGCCATGACGCCCGGCAACTCGGGCGCATAGAGGTTGACCTTGGCGAACTCCTCCCAGCTCAGGTCGGACTTGACCGGCACGGGGGTGAAGCGGGGGGCGGCGTTGACGTCGCGGATGATCGACCGGCGGCGATCGAGGGTGTCGGGCAGGAGGCGACCCAGGAGGTCGAGCGTCTGATCCAGGTCCTTGGTCTCATCGCGCACGACCAGGACGCGAAAGCTGGGGCGATTGCCGGCGATGGTGACGCCGTTGCGGTCCAGGATGCGCCCGCGCGGAGGCGGCACGAGGCGGAAGTTGAACTGGTTCTGGCTGGCGAGGGTCGAATATTCCTGGGCCTGCACGACCTGCAACTGGGCCAGGCGGACGGTCAGGGCGGTGACGCCCAGCGTCGTCAGGCCGCCGATCACGAAGGTGCGACGCAGGAACGAGCCCTGACGCTCGTTGACGTCCGAGAAGAAGATGGAGGGTTCGCTCATCTGAACCGCACGTCGCCGTCATCGAACCGCTGGATCATCCAGTCGGCCACAGGGAAAAGAAGCAAGGTCGGCACGACCTGCCCGATCAGGGAGAGCAGGCTGGGCGCCCGGCCCGCATCCAGTGTGACGATCAGATACGCCACAACAAAGGCGGCGAGAACGCAGAGGCCGTACCAGACGAACAGGATCTGGGTCTCCTGCCCGGCCAGAAGGTTCCGAGACGCCAGGACGACCCCATAGACGCTGAGCAGACAGAGCGGCCACAGGCCCAGCGTTCCGCCCCAAAACATGTCGAGGAACAGGCCCAGGGCGAACAGCACGGCCGGAGCAACCATGGACGGGCGGATCAGCGGCCAGGCGAAGGCCAGGATCAGCGGCAGGACGGGCTCGGGCAGCTTCAGCCCGAAGAGCTCGACCGGCGTGGCCAGAAGAACCGTCAAGGCGATCGAGATCAGGGCGGGATAGAGGACCCACTGGGTCGGCCCGACCACCCGGATGGTGACCGGCCGTCTCACTCGGCCGGCCGGGGCTGGGCCGGCGGAAGAGCAGCCGGCGCGGTCCGTGTCGGCGCGGGTGCGGGAGGCGCCGGAGCCGTGGGCGCGGGTGCAGCGGCGGCCGCAGCCCTGTCACGACGGGCGGCGGCGTCGCCGATGGCGGCGGCAGCCTCGGCCGTGGGGGCCGGGGCGGCGGCCAGACCGGCCAGCGGCGGGGCGTTCAGGGCCTCGGGCGAGACCAGCTGGCCGAAGTCCTGGAACAGCAGGACGCGGACGTAATCGACCGCGCCCCGGTCGCTGAACAGCTTGACCCGCCAGGAGCCGTCGATGCCGCGCGCGGCGACGCCGATGGGCAGGCCGCGGGGGAAGCCGCCACCGTCGCCCGAGGTCAGGATGCGGTCGCCGGCCTGGACCGAATCCTGGCCGCGCACGAACTCCAGACGGGGATTGCCCGACCCGTCGCCGGTCAGCATGGCGCGGGCGTCGGTGCGATCGATCAGGACCGGGGTGCGGGAGGCCACGTCAGTCAGCAGCAGCATCCGGCTGACCCCGCCGGTCGCGCCGACGATACGGCCGACCAGACCGTCCTCGTTGATGACCGGATTGCCGATCCGCACGCCCGACGACGTGCCTGCGTCGAGCAGTCGAGCATTGATGAAGGGGCCGCGCGATTCCGAGATCGAGCGCGCCGTGGCCATGGCGACCGGGGGCTCGGTCCGCAGGCCCAGCATGGCCTCGTAACGGCCGTTGACGTTCTTCAGCGCGATGGCCTGGTCGCGCCAGGGGCGGAGCTCTTCCAGCTCGGCGCGCAGGCGGCGATTCTCCGACACGGCGAAGAAATAGCCCTTCACATAGTCGGTGGCGGCGCCCGCCCAGCGGACGGGCCAGGCCAGCAGGCCGTTGACGGGCCCTGCGCCCGCATCGAAGCCCGCGCGAACGGGGCCGTAGGCGTCGCCCTCCATGTCATGGCGGCGATCCGCCAGGATCATGACGATCGAGGCGATGATGGCGACCACGGTCACGACCGCGGCGGTCCACGCCAGCGGCACCTTCAACGACTCGAACGGTCCGTCGCGAAACGCCACGGCCTAGCCTTCCAACAGAGAGAATCGGCGGGACGCCCCCCGCCGCTTTGTGCAGCCTATCGCAAATACCAGGCCACTTTGAAACCGGTGATTGGGCCGCAATCACAAGGATTTGCGGCCCCGCTTCGACTTGGGCTCAGAGCGCCGAGTCGAGCACGCCCTTCATCCAGCGCGGATGCTCCAGCACGCGGCCGCAACCGATGGCGACGCAGGACAGCGGATCGTCGGCGACCGAGACCGGCAGGCCCGTGTGATCGCGGATCTCGGCGTCCAGGCCACGGAGAAGAGCGCCACCGCCCGTCAGCATGATGCCCTTGTCGGCGATGTCTGCGGCCAGTTCCGGAGGCGTGGCTTCCAGGGCGACCTTCACGGCGTCGATGATCTGGGAGACGGGCTCGGCCAGGGCTTCGGCGGCCTGGCGTTCCGAGATGCGGACCTCGCGCGGCACGCCCTGCATCAGGTCGCGGCCCTTGACCTCGATCGACAGGCCTTCGCCGTCGGCGGGGATGCGGGCGGTGCCGATGTCCTTCTTGATGCGCTCGGCGGTCGTCTCGCCGATCAGCAGATTATGGTTGCGACGCATATAGCTGATGATCGAGTCGTCCATCTTGTCGCCGCCCACGCGGACCGACCGCGAATAGACGATGCCCGACAGCGACAGCACGGCCACCTCGGTGGTGCCGCCGCCGATGTCGACGACCATGGAGCCGGTCGGCTCGTGGATCGGCAGGCCGGCCCCGATCGCGGCCGCCATCGGCTCGTCGATCAGGCCCACGCGGCGGGCCGAGGCGTTCAGGCAGCTGTCGTTGATCGCGCGGCGCTCGACGGCCGTAGCGCCCGACGGCACGCAGACGATGATCTTGGGGTTCACGAAGCCCTTGCGGTTATGAACCTTGCGGATGAAGTGCTTGATCATCTCTTCGGCGACTTCGAAGTCGGCGATGACCCCGTCGCGCATCGGACGGATGGCTTCCATGTGGCCCGGGGTGCGGCCCAGCATCTGCTTGGCCTCGATGCCCACGGCGTGGACGATCTTCCGACCACCGACGTTCCTGAGGGCGACCACGGACGGTTCGTTCAGAACAATACCCTTGCCCTTCATGTAGATCAGGGTGTTGGCGGTCCCGAGGTCCATGGCGATGTCATTGGAGATAGCGCCGAAGAGGGAGAAGCTCATGGGGGTCGAATACCGTTCGGTTGGGGCCTTCAAGGCGCTGCAGTTCGACCGGCTTCAGCGACGCCCCATCCGAACCGTATCCCCATACGTCACGGATTTCCTGATCGTCCTCGCCTGACCGGCCGTGCGCCCGTTTGCCCGCATGGGCAGGCGAATACAAGCCCCGATGCCGCTTGAAAGGTCGCAGCCGATCACGAGCAAGTTACGGCTGCGCTTGGGTTTCAGCGTGATGCCGGGTCAGACCGGCGCGATGCCCTCGGCCGCCAGCACCCGCTGGACCGCCGGTCGCGCCTGCACGCGATCCAGATGGTCGTTGAGCCGGGGGAAGCGGGTCTTGTCCAGCAATCCTGACTGCCTCGCCCAACGAGTGAACACGGACAGATATCCATCGGCCACCGTGTATTCTGCGCCCATCGCCCACGGCCCCTTGAACAGATGGTTCTCGGCCAGGTCGAACTTGCCGAGCGCAAGCTCGACCTGGTCGGCGCGCGCCTGACCCTCCAGGGGTGGGCGGCTGAACAGGACCCTGCCGATAGCCGGATGCAGGGATGAGCCGAGCCAACCGTTGAGCGACTGCATCTTGCCGAAGTTGAAGCTGGAATCGTTGTCGGCCAGGTTCGCCTCCGGATGGGTCTGGGCGACATAGCCCATGATGACCAGGTTCTCGGTCAGGACGCCTTCGTTGGTGACCAGGGCCGGGGTCGAGCCGGCCGGATTGATGGCCAGATACTCCGGTGTCTTCTGCTCGCCCTTCTTCAGGTCGACCGCCACGATGTCGTAATCGGCGCCCGCCTCTTCCAGAGCGATGTGCGACGCCATCGCGCAGGCGCCGGGCGAATAGTAGAGTTTCAGCATAGGACGCTCCTCTTCGTTGTCGCTTCAATCGGCTGCGCCGCCCGCGCGTTCCCGGCGCTTCACCAGTTCGCGTACGCCCAGCATCAGGCCCACGAAAACCACCGCCACGCCCGCGAGGATCAGCGAGGTCCAGACGCCGTCGCCGCTGACCGCCGCCACCACCGCCCCGCCGAAGAAGGCGACCAAGGCGGTCTTGGGCAGGACGCCGAGGGCGCAACCGGCGAGGAAGGCCCCGAAGTTCGCGCGCGTTGCGCCGAACGCCATGTTGACGACGATAAACGGCGCCGAGGGGACGTTGCGGATCATGAAGCTGGCGTAGAAAGCGTTCTTGCCGACGAACCGCTTCAACCGATCTAGGGGCGATCCGCCCAACCGGTCCAGCATCCGGGCGGTCGGACCGCGTCCCAGCCAATAGGTCACCCCTGCCGAGGCCACCGTCGCGGCCCAGCTGTAGAAGAAGCCCAGCGACGGCCCGAAGGCGACGACGCAGGCGGCGATCAGGATGAACTGTGGCGCGCCGATGAAGGCCGAGACCACGAACAGGACCACGGTCGCGACGAAGGCCCAGGGGCTGCCGCGATAACCCTGCAGCCAGCCTTCGAGGTTCTCCTCGGCCGCCAGCCCGAACTGGCTTTTGCCCAGAGCCAACAGGCCGAGGGTCGCGCCTAGCAACAGGGCCGCCGCCAGCGCGGTGCGCCAACGCCGGCCCTCCATGTTCAGGATGAAGTCGAGGATGGGCTTCATGCAGGGTCGCATACCAGTCGGAGCGCCTAGTCGGAAACTTGATCCGCCACGGCCGGGACACTCCATTCGATCATTCGGGGCGCGCCGTCTGGAGAAACCGTCCAGGTCTGAGTGAAGGGCGTGGAGTTGGTCACGAAGGGCGAGCCGGTGTTCAGAAGGCCGTGAACCGTCACGCGCAGCCCATCGCCCGAGCCTCGGAGAATGCGGATCCATCTCGGGCCCAAGGCGCCTCCTCGAATAGCCGCTTCGATCGCGTGCGGGCCGACGAGCGCCGGCGCGTCGCCGACGATCAGGCGAGCGTCGGCGTCGTAGAGGGCGGCATCGATCGGGCGGTTCAGGTGACCTTCGACGCCTATGTTCAGAGCTTCCAGGACGGGGATTGCGGCGACAGGATCGGGTCCATCGAGCTTAAGACAGGCCTTCAATCGGCCGAGCCCGTGACCATACAGTTCGAGCGGCAGATGCCCGCACGCCGGAAAAGCAGCGGCGGTCATCTCCCAGATGGCCGAGGTCTGGCGGAAGACGGGATCGGCCTCGCAGCTGGGGGGCGACCACCGCTCGACCCGTCCGTCGACAATGACCTCCACGACGGTCGTTGGTACATCGACGCACGGAGGCGGCGGAGGCGGCCCGCCCGAGTCCGGCGTCAAGGGCTGTACCGGCGCTCGTGGCGGACGGTCCCTCGCGACCGTCACGATATCGTCGGTTGCGCGCCAACCGCTCTCCCAGATCGCGCGGGACAGAACCGCGACATGGCCGTCGGCGTGGATGGTCCTCGCTTCGACCAGACCTTGGCGGGGGTGTGCGCCTGCTGGGCGGCTGATCGCCGTGACGGTGGGCCAGATGTTGCCGAAGGCGTCGTAGCGGAAGATGCGGATGCCTGAGTACCCCTGCTCCGCCAGCTTCTCCGCCGAGGGCACATCCAGTCTGGTCAAAAGGTCGGCGCGGACCCGGGTTGAACAGTCCTCCCACGACACATCGCTAGTGCAGAAGGCGACCCGTTGCGGTTCCTGCCGACGCTGGGCCTCGGCGGTTTGCGGCAGGGACGCCATGACGAACGCGACCGCCGAAGCGACAACCATCGGACGCATCACTTCCCTCCATGCCTACTCAGACTTGATCTAGCATAACGCCGTGGGTCAGTCGCGTTGCCCCGCCTTTCGCGACTGCGTAAGAAACAGCGCCGCTCTCCCCGGGAATCGTCATGTCGCAGCTGCAATCCACCGCCCTCGCCCGCGTCCAGCCGTCCGCCACCCTCGCGGTCACGGCCAAGGCTCGCGAGCTGAAGCGCGCCGGGCGCGACGTGATCAGCCTGGGCGCGGGCGAGCCGGACTTCGATACCCCGGAGAACATCAAGGCCGCCGCCATCGCCGCCATCCAGCGCGGCGAGACGAAATACACCGACGTCGACGGCACGCCCGAGCTGAAGGCCGCCATCGTAGCCAAGTTCGAGCGCGAGAACGGTCTGACCTACACGCCGGCCAACGTGCACGTCGCCTCGGGCGGCAAGCCGGTGATCTACAACGCCCTGGTCGCCACCCTGAATGCAGGCGACGAGGTGATCGTGCCAGCGCCCTATTGGGTCAGCTATCCGGACATGGTGCTGCTGGCGGGCGGGGAGCCGATCTTCGTCACAGGCGAAGAGTCCGACGGCTTCAAGCTGCGTCCCGAGGTGCTGGAGGCCGCGATCACGCCGCGCACCAAGTGGCTGATCCTGAACTCCCCGTCGAACCCGACCGGCGCTGCCTATACCAAGGCCGAACTGGACGCGCTGGCCGATGTGCTGCGTCGTCATCCTCAGGTCTGGATCCTGACGGACGACATGTACGAGCACCTGACCTACGGCGACTTCGAATACACGACGATCGCCCAGGTGGCGCCGGACCTCTACGACCGCACCCTGACGGTCAACGGCGTGTCCAAGGCCTACGCCATGACCGGCTGGCGCATCGGTTATGCGGGCGGGCCCAAGCCCCTGATTGACCTGATGCGCAAGGTCGCCAGCCAAACGACGTCGAACCCGTCGTCGATCTCTCAGGCCGCCGCCGTCGAGGCGTTGAACGGGCCGCAGGACTTCATCGCCGAGCGCGGTCGGGCCTTCGAGCGCCGTCGGGACCTGGTGGTGTCGATGCTGAACCAGGCCAGCGGCATTCGCTGTCCGAATCCGGAGGGCGCCTTTTACGTCTATCCGTCGATCGAGGGGCTGATCGGCAAGACGACCGAGGGCGGCGTGGTGATCGACACGGACGAGACCTTCGCCTCAGCCCTGCTGGAGGCCGAGGGCGTGGCCGTGGTGCATGGCGAGGCGTTCGGCCTGAGCCCCTATTTCCGCATCAGCTACGCCACGTCGGAATCGGTGCTGGAGGACGCCTGCGCCCGCATCCAGAGGTTCACCGCCTCGCTACGCTGAGTAGAAACTCGCAAAAGCGGGTGTATTCGTTCGCGGAGGGGTCACCCGTCTGTCATCCTTTACTCCAACGGCTCGAGTCGAAGCCGGTGGAGGACATGCGGTGACGGGCCTCGAGGAGCGCAAAGACGGCCAGGTCCAGGACGCTGAACGAAAAGCGCCAGACGTCACGGAGCGCGGCCTGTCGTCGGGCTTTGTCCGCTCCCTCACCCTGATCCTGATCGGCGCCACGATCGGCGTCTTCTGGCGCGAGGTCTTTCAGCTGACGATCCGGGCGGTCGAAGCCCTCAGGTAGCCCGGCTGACGGCGAAGTCCGCAAGGCCTTCCAGCGCGGTGCGCCACGGACTGGCTGGCAGGACCGACAGCGCTGCCTTGGCCGCATCGGCGTATTCGTCCGCGGCTTCCAGCGTCGAAGCCAAGGCGCCCGTGCCGATGATCAGCTCACGCGCGCGGCGGAAATCATCTTCTGTCCGCTCGCCCTTGGTGATCGTGCGTTCCCAGAAGGCATCCTCGCGACCGCGCGTGCGGGCGACGGCCAGCAGCAGCGGCAGGGTCGCCTTGCCCTCCCGGAAGTCATCGCCGGCGTTCTTGCCGAGCTTTTCGGACGAGCCGCCGTAGTCGAGGGCGTCATCCGCCAGTTGGAAGGCCAGACCCAGGTTGAGGCCGAAGGCGCGGACGGCGGAAGTCGTCTTCTCGTCCGCGCCGATGCCGACAGCGCCCGCTTCCGCGGCGGCGGCGAACAGTTCGGCCGTCTTGGCCGAGATAATCCGGAGGTAGGTCACCTGATCCAGATTCAGGTCGTGGGCGCGGGTCAGTTGCAGCACTTCGCCCTGGGCGATCACGCTGGAGGCCTGGGCCAGGATGCCGAGTGCGCGCAACTGGTCCGTCTCGACCATCAGTTCGAAGGCGCGGGCGAACAGGAAGTCGCCGACAAGCACGCTGGTGGCCGAACCCCAGATCAGGTGGGCCGCGACCTTGCCACGACGCCGCTCCGACCCGTCGACCACGTCGTCGTGCAGCAAGGTTGCGGTGTGGATGAACTCGACCGAGGCGGCCAGCTTCACCGGATTGGCCAGATCGACATCGGGCGAGGCCACGGTGGCGGCGCGGGCGGCGGCGATGGTCAGGAGCGGACGCAGGCGTTTGCCGCCGGCGGCGACGATGTGCTCAGCCAGAAGGGGGATGACCGGCACGGGCGACTGCATACGCTCGACGATCAACGCGTCGACAGCGGCCATGTCGTCCTTGGCCAGTGCGACCAGGGCGTCCACGTCGCCTTGGGCCCGGGGGCCTTTGGCGCGGGGAGCGGTCAGGGTGACGGCGTCCAACGGAAAACTCTCTCAAAATCACGATGCGCCGGGGAGATCGCATCGCACAGGCGTCGCGGCGTCTTGCGGCATCGCGCTCGCGCGGACAATGGTGACCCCGCCATAAAGGGTCAAGCCGCGTGACCGTCGCATCCTCGCCGTCGCCTATCGCCAATTCCCTGTTAGGTGGCAGGGTCAGCCTTATTCAGCCTGCGCAAGGCTATCGTGCGGGCATGGACGCCGCCCTGCTGGCCGCCGCCGTGCCCGCCCGGCCGGGCGAACGAGTGCTGGAAGCCGGATGCGGCGTGGGCGGGGTCCTGACCCAGATCGCGGTTCGCCGCCCGGGCGTTCTAATGACGGGCGTGGAGCGGGATGCGGTCCCGGCCGGTCTGGCTGGCGAAAACGCCGCGCTGAACGGGCTGTCGGAGCGGATGGAGGCGATCAACGCCGACATCGCGAGGGGATTCGCCGCGCTGGCCCGGCCGCGTTTTGACTGGACGATCTCCAATCCGCCCTTCTTCGATGACGAGGCAGCGTTGCGGGCGCCCGCGGCGGCCAAGCGCGGGGCGTGGATCGCCGATGACGGGCTGGGGGTATGGGTCAAGTTTCTGACTGAAGGCGTCAAGGATGGAGGCCGGATCGTCGTCATCCATCGGGCGGATCGTTTGGCCGATCTGCTGGCTTTGCTCGGCGAGAAATGCGGGTCGTTTGCGATCCGTCCGGTGCAGCCCTATGCCGACCAGCCGGCGAAACGGGTGCTGGTGCAGGCGATCCGATCGGGCAAGGCGCCGTTGCGGCTGCTGCCGGCTCTGGTTCTTCACGACCGGTCGGGGGCCAAGCATGCCCCCGAGGCCGAGGCGATCCTGAGGGGTGAGGCGGCTCTGGAGTGGTGACCGGCCTGCCGTCGCGCTAAGAGGCCGCCATGTCCCTGCGCCCCCTCTTCGTCACCCAGGTCTATGAGGCCTCGCTCGCCGCCGTCCCCGGGTTCGAGGATTTCAACGCCGAACTGGCCGAGGCCTGCCGCATGCTGGCGACCGAGGACGGGGCCGGCCGGGCCTGGTGCAAGGCGCACCACTATCGGGGCTATACCTCATACGGTTCGTTGAACGACCTGCCGCTGCGGCTGCCTGAGTTCGCGGAGCTGAAGAAGCATCTGGATCGGCATGCCCTGGCCTATGCGCGGGCGCTGAACTTCGACCTGGCGCGAAAGCCCCGGCTGGACACGATGTGGGTCAATATCCTGAAGCCTGGCGGCGCCCATTCGGGCCACATCCACCCGCACGCCTTTCTCTCCGGCACGGTCTATGTCGAGGTTCCGGACGGCGCCTCGGCCCTGAAGCTGGAGGATCCGCGTCTGGCCATGATGATGGCGCGGCCGAGCGTACATCCCGAAGCGCCCGAGGCCGAGCGGCCCTTCGTCTATCTGGCCCCGCAGGCCGGTACGGTGCTGATGTGGGAAAGCTGGCTCCGCCACGAGGTGCCGATGAACGCGGCCAAGGCCGAGCGAATCTCGATCAGCTTCAACTACGCCTGATCGGACCCGACCTGGGTAAGAGGCGCCCAGGCCGCCATCGCCGACGTCACGACCGAGTTGAGTTCGTCCGCCCCCGCCCCGCCCTTGGCGCTGAGGCTCAGTCCCTTGTGCACCGTGGCGTAGAAGTCGGCGACGGCGCGGACGTCGGTTCCCGGGGCGACGTCGCCGTCCCCGATCCCGCGACGAAGACGGCGCGCCAGGGTCTCGGCGTTCGAGGCGCGCATCTCGCACAGGCTGTCGGCCAGCTCTGGCGACAGCTCGCCGCCCTCGGTCGCGGTTTGCAACACCATGCAGCCGGGAGGCGCGCCCGGTGTGGAAAAGGCGCGGGCTGCGTTGCGCAGGAGCCCTTCAACACTTTCCCGCGCGGTCGGCATCTCCATCACGCCCCAGAAGCTCTCGACGTTCGACGACACATACCGCTCGATCGCCTCGCGATAGAGCCCTTCCTTGGACCCGAAGGCCGCGTAAAGGCTGGGCGAGGCGATGCCCATGGCGGCGGTCAGTTCGGACAGCGACGCGCCGGCGAACCCCTTGGCCCAGAACACGCGCATGGCGGCGTCCAGCGCCTGTTCGCGATCGAAGGTGCGGGGGCGACCCCGGCTCGGCGGGGCCGCCGGCTGGGGGCGCGACGACATTCGGACCTCTTTTCTGTGTCGCTCGATAAATAATGCCTTGCGCCGGGAGGGCAAGCGCCCCAGCTGGTTCTGTGCCGATCGATATAGAATTGGCAACGCAGACAGGATCATCGAAATGAGCACCCAATCCCTCCCCCTGACCGGCAAGCGCGCCCTGGTCACCGGCGGCGCACGCGGCATCGGCGCGGCCATCGCCCTGAAGCTGGCACAGGACGGCGCCGACGTCGCCCTGACCTATCAGAACTCGGCCGAGAAGGCCGAGGCCCTGGCGGCCGAGATCCGCGCCCTGGGCCGCAAGGCCTTCGCCATCCGCGCCGACGCCGCCAGCCCCGAGGCGGTCCAGGCCGCCGTCGAGGGCGCCGTGGCCGAGTTGGGCGGTCTGGACATCCTCGTGAACAATGCGGGCATCGCCAAGGTCGCCACCTTCACCGAGCAGTCGCTTCAGGACATCGACGACCAGTTCAACGTCAACGTCCGCGGCGTCCTGGTCACGACCCAGGCGGCCCTGAAACACATTCCGGACGGCGGCCGGGTGATCACGATCGGATCGAACGTCGGCGAGCGGGTGCCCTTCCCCGGCATCACCGTCTATTCGGCGACCAAGTCGGCCCTGGAATCCTTCACCAAGGGGCTGGCGCGGGAACTGGGCTCGCGAAACATCACGGTCAACCTGGTCCGCCCGGGTCCGACCGACACCGACATGAACCCGGCCGACGGCCCGATCGCCGACAGCGTCCTGCCCGGCCTCGCCATCGGTCGCTACGGCAAGACCTGGGAGGTGGCCGAGGCGACGGCCTTCCTCGCCGGACCGGGCGCGGCCTATGTGACGGGCTCCGGCATCCTGGTCGACGGCGGCGCCAACGCCTGATGCGCCTTCAATCCGCCGTGTCGAGGGGCTAGGCGTTTGCCCTTCGGCGCGGCGGTCGCTACATCCCGCGGCTACCTCCCCATCCGATCGAACGACAGGGCGCACCGCACCTCATGGCGCAGCAATATATTTTCCAGATGCAGGGTCTGACCAAGACCTTCCCCGGCGGCCGAAAGATCTTCGAGAACATCTGGCTGAGCTTCTACAACGACGCCAAGATCGGCGTCGTCGGCGTCAACGGTTCGGGCAAGTCCACCCTGCTGAAGATCATGGCGGGCCTCGACTCCGAGTTCACCGGCGAGGCCAAGGCCGCCGATGGCGTCAAGCGCGGCTATCTGGAGCAGGAGCCTCATCTCGACGAGAGCCTGAACGTTCGCCAGAACGTCGAGGCCTGGTGCGAAGAAAAGCAGTGGGTGAACCGCTTCAACGAGGTGGCCGCCGAACTCGGCGAGAACTACACCGACGAGCTGATGGAGGAGATGACCAGCCTCCAGGAAAAGATCGACGCCGGCGACGTCTGGGACATCGACAGCCGCATCGAGATGGCGATGGACGCCCTGCGCTGCCCGCCCGACGACTGGGCGGTCACCAACCTGTCCGGCGGCGAGAAGCGCCGCGTGGCCCTGGCTCGCCTGCTTCTGTCCAAGCCCGACATGCTACTGCTGGACGAACCGACCAACCACCTGGACGCCGAGAGCGTCGCCTGGCTGCAGCACCACCTGGAAGCCTTCCCGGGCTGCGTCATCCTGGTGACCCACGACCGCTACTTCCTGGATCTGGTGACCAAGTGGACCCTGGAGCTCGATCGCGGCAAGGGGATTCCCTACGAGGGCAACTACTCCGGCTGGCTGGAACAGAAGCAGAAGCGCGTCGTACAGGAACAGTCGGAATCCGAAGCTCGCCAGCGCGCCCTGACCCGAGAACTGGAATGGGTCCGCTCGGGCGCCAAGGCCCGTCAGGCCAAGTCCAAGGCTCGTCTGGCCGCCTACGAGAAGATGGTCGCCGACCAGGAAAACAGCCGTCAGGCCCAGTCCTTCGCCGTCATCCAGATCCCGCCCGGCCCGCGCCTCGGCAATGTGGTGCTGGAGGTCGAGGGCCTGCAGAAGACCTATGGCGACAAGGTCCTGTTCGACAACCTGACCTTCAAGCTGCCGCCCAACGGCATCGTCGGCGTCATCGGTCCGAACGGCGCCGGCAAGTCGACCATGTTCAAGCTGATCACCGGCCAGGAACAGCCCGACGGCGGTACGATCAAGGTCGGGGAAACGGTCAAGCTGGCCTATGTCGATCAGTCGCGCGACGCGCTCGATCCCAACAAGACCATCTGGGAAGAGATTTCGGGCGGCACCGACGTGATGATGGTCGGCAAGCGCGAGATTAACACCCGCGCCTATGTCGGCAGCTTCAACTTCAAGGGCGGCGACCAGCAGAAGAAGGTCGGGCAGCTGTCGGGCGGTGAACGCAACCGCGTACACCTGGCCAAGACCCTGGCCACCGGCGGCAATCTGATCCTGCTCGACGAACCGACCAACGACCTGGACATCGAGACCCTGCAGAACCTCGAGGAGGCCCTGGAGGAGTTCGCGGGCTGCGCCGTGGTCATCTCCCACGACCGCTGGTTCCTTGACCGTCTGGCCACCCACATCCTGGCCTTCGAAGGCGACAGCCACGTCGAGTGGTTCGAAGGCAATTTCGAAGCCTACGAGGAAGACAAGAAACGTCGCCTAGGCGCCGACAGCCTGATCCCGCACCGGATCAAGTTCCAGAAGTTCGGTCGCTGACTTTCGGTCACGACGAGGTCAGACGCGGGACCCTCGGCCAGCCTATGCCGCCTCGCGTTTCGAGTGTACCGTTGAGGAGAAACTCTTTTTCGGAGCGCATTCATGCCGACCTACACCGGAACCGCAGGCCTTGATGACATAACCGGTTCCGACGGGGACGATGTGATGGACGGCCGCGGCGGGGCCGACCGCCTGCGCGGCGGTGCGGGCAACGACACGTTCGTCTTCACGACGTTCCGCTCGGTGGGGGCGGCTGATACGTCCGGCTTCATTGACGGCGGCGACGGCGTCGACACGCTGGACCTGACCCGGCTGACTGGCTCCGTGTCGCTGAGACGCTCGGGGGTCGGGTTTCAGCTCACGGTCGGGCAGGACACGTTCAATGTGATCAATGTCGAACGGTTTCTACTCGGACCCGGGGTTTCGATCGCCGACTTCGGCACGACTGGACCCGCGCTCTACATCGAATTCGGCGGCGGCCTCGACACCCTGCGTTCGGCGCCGCCCGGCAGCACCATGCGCGGCGGCGGCGGGAACGACACGTTTGAGATATCGGCCAATGGCTTCTTCTACGGAGATGCCGGCAACGACATCTTTTCGCTCGGCGGTTTCGCATTGAACGGGCTGATCGACGGCGGCGAGGGCATCGATACGCTGGTACTCAACGCCGGCGTTATCGATCTGACCGCTGGAACGCTGACCGCAGGTTCAGCGACAGCCACAGTACGGGGCATAGAGAACGTACAGTTAAGGGGGAGCGGCAGCGTCCGCGGCGACGCGAGCGCCAACCTTCTTACGGCCGGCGACGTCACTGGATCTGTGGAACTTCGGGGCGAGGGGGGCGATGACTTCCTCAATGGAGGACAGAGCGCGGACACGCTTTACGGGGGGGACGGCAACGACCAGATCGCCGGGGGCGGAGGCTCCGATCTCGTTGATGGCGGCGACGGCAGCGACACCTTCATCATGTACCAGGGCGGCGTCACCACCCTGGCGACAGGCCAATCGACGTCCAACGGCGCGACAACGCGCCTGATCAGTATTGAGAACGTGATGGGCTCGTTCTCCGCCGACACGATCACCGGCGACGCGAGAAATAACAGTCTGGACGGTGGGAGCGGAAATGACCTGATCAATGGAGGCTTGGGCGATGACCTGATTCTCGGCGGCTTTGGCGACGACGTCATCTACGGCGATGAGGGGGGCGACCGCCTGAATGGTGGCGACGGCTCGGACATCGTTCATGGTGGAGCCGGCGACGACCTGATCACCGACACGGGCAATTCGTATCAGCAAGGTCGCACCTACCGGGACGAACTTTATGGCGACGAAGGCAACGACACCATCATCGCCTCCGGAAACAACGACGGCTATATCCAAATTGACGGCGGAGACGGAAACGATCTGATCAGCGTCGCGGGCCTTTCCAGCTTCGGCATTTACGGAGGCGCCGACAGCGACGTCATCGAGCTGCGAGGCGCCAGGAGTGTCTTTATAGAGACCGGCTCGGGCGCCGACACGATCCGAGTGTACCAGCCCACCACGAACGGAACGACGGTCCAGGACTTCACGGCTGGCCAAGGCGGAGACGTCCTGTCCCTGGCGCTCCTCGCCACCAATGCCGCGTGGGATGGACAGACCAACCCATTCACTAGCGGGTTCCTCCGACTCGTCCAGTCCGGGGCGGATACTCTGGTGCAGTTCAGCGATAACGGAAGCGTGCAGGCCTTCTATACGGTCGCGAGGCTCAGCTCCGTTCAAGCCGATCAACTGACGGCTTATAACTTGGGGGGCTTGGACCCCACAGGCTCCGTCTCGAGCGCCCCGATCACGCTCGTTGGCGGCGCTCGCGGCGACGATCTGGTCGGCGGCTCGGGCGATGACGTGCTTTCCGGTAGAGACGGGGACGACATCATCCTCGGCGGCGGCGGCGCCGATTCCCTGTACGGAGAGGACGGCAACGACATCCTGCGCGGAGGCGCAGGCAATGACGGTCTGGACGGCAGCGACGGCGACGATCAGTTGTTCGGGGACGCCGGCGCCGATGTGCTGGTCGGAGGCCGGGGCGCCGACATGCTCAACGGCGGCATCGGAAATGACGGCCTGAACGGCGGCGACGGCGCTGACGCCCTGTACGGCGGCGACGGCGACGACTACCTCACCGGCGGTCTGGGCAACGATATCATCTTCGGTGGAAACGGCGCCGACATCGTCGTGCTTAACTGTGCTCGATCCCAGGCTGTCATCACAAACCGCGAAGGCTATCTAACAGTTTCAGGGCCCGACGGCGTGGATACGCTTCGCGAAGTAGAGGCGATCGCCTTCACCGACGGCGTCTACGATATAATCAACGGGGTGCTACAGAGCGATCCCCGTCGGGTGCTCCAGGGCGGCGCTGGCGATGACGTTCTGATCGGGGGGACCTCGTCCGACATCATCAACGGCGGGGCCGGGAACGATCAGATTCGCGCCTTCAGCGGCGACAACATCCTGGACGGCGGCGACGGCGACGACATCTTCTACCTTGGCGGAGGCCCGGCCAACGACATCATCCGAGGCGGGGCCGGGCGCGACAGGATCGTCGTGGAAGGAACGTCATCGGTCAGGATAGATCTGAGCCGCACGGACAGAGTGGAGGGCGGCTTCGGAACCCTGACGATCTCGGGCGTCGAAGACATCACCGGGGGGGATGGCAACGACTTTCTGATCGGCGATGCGGGCGCAAATCGCTTGGAAGGCGGCGCGGGCGGCGACCGGCTGTTCGGCGGTGGCGGAGACGATTTCCTGGTCGGCGGCGCCGGTATCGATGAGTTCCAAGGGGGGGCCGGCTTCGACACGGTTGTTCTGGAGGGCGCGCGGTCCGCGTACACTTTCGGCTTCTTCCCGGCTCAGACCTGGATCATCGACGGTCCCGATGGTCGGGAGGCGGCGTCGGGGGTCGAAGCCTTCCAGTTTTCGGACGGGACCTATGACGTTCTCCAGCCAGGAGTGCTTGCCGCACAAGCGCGCCGAAACCTGGTGGGCACCGCCAACAGCGATACGCTGACCGGAGGGCAATCCAACGACACCCTGGCGGGACTGGGAGGCGATGACATCCTGATCGGCGGATCGGGATCCGATACGCTGGACGGCGGAGCAGGAACGGATCTGGCCCAGTACGCGGGTATCCGTCGTTGGTATGTCGCCTCCAGCGGCTCGGTTTCGGGAGGCGTCGAAGGCGGAACCGACACCTTGATCTCGATCGAGGGCGCGCGCTTTGTCGACGGCACGCTGACGTTCGACGTGAACTCCCAGGCGGCCCAGGTCATGCGCTTGTACGACGCCGCCTTGGACCGCAACGGCGATCCGGCGGGGCTGGAAGGCCTGCTCGATCGGCTGGAGCGTGGGGAGAGTCTGACGTCTCTGGCGCAGGCGTTCCTCACCTCTGCCGAGTTCCAGCAGCGCTATGGCGGCCTTAACAATCAGCAGTTCGTTGAGCAGCTGTACCGCTTCTGCCTCAACCGCAACGGCGATCCGGGCGGCATCCAAACCTGGACGGATAGGCTCAACACCGGAACGAGCCGGGCCGAGATCCTGGTGATATTCTCCGAGAGCCAAGAGCATCGCGATCTCACAGCAGCGACTCTGGCCCGGGGTTTGTGGGTGGCCGACGAGGCTGCCCTGACTATCGCCAGACTCTATGACGCGACGTTCGATCGTCTCCCGGACTTTGGCGGCCTGGTCACCTGGGTGAACAATCTGAAGGGCGGCATGGCCATCGGCGACATCGCTGCCGCATTCGCCGGCTCGGCGGAGTTCGCGGCGCGATACGGCGCAGTCTCCAACGACCAGTTCGTCCGGCAGATGTACCAGTTCTGCCTGAACCGTGAGCCGGACCCGTCGGGCCTGCAGACCTGGACCCAAGCCTTGGACAGCGGAACCACCCGCGCCCAGATGCTTCTGATCTTTTCTGAGAGCGCAGAGCACATCGGCCTGACCTCCTCATTCTGGTTGGGGGGCATCCGTCTCGACGGGGCGGCCGCCGCCTCGGTCGAGGATGGAACCGCGAAAGGTCTGCACGACGCCCTGGTCTTGCCTGTTGGACTTGACGACGCTTTCGACCTGATCCCCGTGGGCAAGCACGACAACGGCCTGGTCCTGCCGGGCGAGCCGGACGGCGGGCCATCCGCCGACTGGACGGACGGGGCCTGGATCCGGCCGACGTCGCCGGACGCGGAGCCCTGGGTAAAGTCCGAGGACCGCACGCCGGTCCTGGCCGCCTGGCACGTCGACCTCCTGCCCGGGGACGGCGGCATCGGCCATCACGACAGGGCGTGGGATGGGTGGGCCTAAGGCTGCGGGCGACCTTGATTTCCGAGCATCAGCGGACCGTGATCGTATAGGTCGCGGTCTCTGCCGGGGGCGTATCCCGCTCCCATGACCGTCCGTAGGTGAAGGCCAGGGTCGTCGTGCCGGGGCGGACAGCCTGGAACTGCCATATGGTCTGTCCGCCCACGCCGACCATGCCCGGCCGGTGCGCGTCGGTGATCTCCTCCCCGAACGGCGCGCCGGGAAGCAGGACACCGCCATCGACACCGGCGACCTGCCAGCGGTAACCCGTCGTCGCATTGCTCGGCAGACTGATGGTCAGCGTCTGTCCTACCGCCAGCGTCGTCTGCCCATCGCGCAGGCCCTCGACGTTGGCTGTCGCCTGTGTGGACGCGGGCTCGTCGGCGGGCGGCGAGACTGCTGCGTTGCAGGCGGAGAGGCCTAGTACAGCGGCGGCCACAAGCGGGATGGCGATGCGGGCTTCCATGCCCTGATCCTCACCGACCCGGCCGCGAAGTCAATTTTCGAAACCTTACCGTGACCCCGGTCTATCGGCCGGAGTTGAGAAGGGGACCCGGGCCGGCGGCAAGGTCCCCTATTCTTCAGCCGGCGCGGGCCAGACGGCGGGCCCAGACCGGGGCCTGACCTTCGAACACCGGACGACCGGCGGGAAAGAGGACCGCAGGCGAAACGGCGACCGTGTCCTCGTCCGGCGTGACCAGCCAGCCTTTTTTGGCGAAAGCCTCGCCGGTGCGGCGGCGGGAGGTGAAGACCGCGATCGGGGCGGCGAACAGCAGCGGCAGGACGATCGGGGCGAACCAGGTCGCCAGGTCGGGCCGGACGACCAGACCCAGGCTAAACATCACGCCGGTGATCATCTGCCAGCGCATCGCCTTGAAGGCGTCGGACCAGGCCAGGCCGTCGGCGCTGCGCTGTTGCGTGCCCCAGCCGGCGTCATGACCGCTGACGATCTGAATGACGGCCCTGGTGTTGGCGACCATCAGGATGGGGGCCAGAGCCGCCGAGAGGGCGATTTCCAGGGCCATGCCCTTGATGATCTGGCGCGCGCCGCCGAAGGCCTTGCGCTCGCCCGGGCGGGTCAAGACCAGGACGAAGCCCATCAATTTGGGACCCATCAGCATCACCCCGCCCAGCAGCGAGGCCAGCATGAAGGGCGAAAGCTGCGGGTTCAGGATGTAGAAGAACGAGGTCCAGTCCACCGGACCCTGCAGTTGCATGGCCATGCCGACGATCAGCGAGGCCAGCCACAGGGGGGAGGACAGATAGGCCATGCAGCCCATGGCCAGTTGCAGGCGGCTGATCGGGTTCAGACCCTTGGCGCCGATCAGGGCCAGGTGCTGCAGGTTGCCCTGGCACCAGCGGTGATCGCGGCGGATGAAGTCGGTCAGGGTCGGCGGCGTCTCTTCGCACGATCCATCCAGGGCGGCCGTGACGTGGACGGCCCAGCCGGCGCGGCGCATCAGGGCCGCCTCGACGACGTCGTGGCTCATGATGTGGCCGCCGAAGGGCTTGCGACCTTCCAGTTCCGGCAAACCGGCGCAGTCGGCGAAGGCGCGGGTGCGCAGGATGGCGTTGTGACCCCAGTAGCTGGCGTCCGAACCGGCCCACCAGGCCAGGCCGGCGGCGGCGACGCGGCCGTACAGGCGCACGCCGAACTGCGACAGGCGGGCGAAGAGGGTCTGGGACTTGATGATGGTCGGGGCGGTCTGGATCAGGCCCACGCCCGGATTGCGCTCCATGGCGTCGACCAGACGCAGGACGGTCTCGCCGGCCATGGTCGAGTCGGCGTCCAGCACGATCATGAAGTCATAGGCGCCGCCGAAGGTGCGGGTCCAGTCGGCGATGTTGCCGGCCTTGCGCTCGATGTTCTCGGTGCGGCGGCGATAGTAGAGCTTGCTGCCCGACTGGGCCCGCAGCGCCATGCAGGCCGACAGTTCGGCGGCGGCGGCGGCGTCCTTGGTCGAATCGCTGAGCACGAACAGGTCGAAGGCGTCCGAGGCGCCCAAGCGGGCCAGGGAGGCGTCCAGCGCGGCCAGGCGGGCCAAGGCCTCGTCCGCGTCCTCGTTGTAAAGCGGCATCAGAAGCGCGGTGCGGCGCGTGGGGAGCGGCGGATACGGCGCGAAGTCCATGTCGTCCTGCTCGCGGCCGTTCAGCAGCACCACCAGACCGGCGAACGTCGAGCAGAACCAGCAGGCGATCGACAGGATCAGCACGGCGAAAAGGCCCAAGGCCACGATCTCGAGCGGCTGGAAGCCTTCGCGCGCGCAGAGAATGACGGGCGCGATCATGGCCAGGAGGGCGACTGCGAAGGTGGAACCGAAGACGATGAACCGGCGGGTCAGCAGGCCGTCGGGACGCGAGGCCAATCGGTTCGTGACCTGACGCGAGGCGTCGTGGAACGTCTGGCGCGGCATGGCCAGAGGGGCGTGCGCGGGCAGCCAGGGGCTGCCGCCTGCGTAGGACGGGACGATCTGGACTTGATCGTCGCGGTCATAGACCCGCGCCGTCGAAGCGTGGCCGCTCATTCTGTATTCCCCACGTCAGGTGCGGAGGAAGGCGCGCAATTGTTGCGCCGCACCATCCTCACACTCTCGTTCACTCTTCCGCGATTTTCAATCACGGAATGGTGATAACGACGCTTTTTGTTGCAATTGCGTTGTCGCGACACCGGCCACGTCAGCGCGGCAGGGCGCGCCTCATCAGGTGAGCAGCGACCCCGACCCAACCGACAAGAACGATGGCGAAGGCCCGCTCCCAGTACCCGACGTTGAAATCATTGACGGTTCCGGGAAACACGAGGTGTTTGGTCAGGACCGTCAACACCGCCATGAAGACGAAAACCACCAGCAGGAACCGTTTCAATCGGGTCAGCTCGAGGCTCTGACGCAGTGCGAACAAAAGGAATACCGGCGCCAGCTGGATGCCCAGCCCCATGTTGATCGCCATGTGCCGGGGATCGGGCCACGGATAGAGGCTCGACATCACCAGCCCGAGGCCCGCCAGCACGAACAACAGGCCCACAATGAACGCCGACAGGGGCGACCGGGTCAGAATCACGACCGCCAGCCCGAAGCCGAGGCCGGCTACGCCCGTCATCACCCCCGCGATCAAGACCCCGTAGTTGAAGATCCACGGATAGGCCGCGGACTGACCGCCCAGCTCGCTGAGATACTGACGCGCGTGATCGAACCCGGCGTAGGAGAACGCCGCGATCAATACGGCCGCCAGGGCGAAGATCGGGGCCGCGACGCCGACCAGCAGCAGCGCGCGCGCCGCCTGTCGCCACCTGGGGTCCACGAACCTCACGCGGGATCACCGTCGCGGGCGGCCTGCATTTCGGCCTGAGCCGGGCGAGAGGGCTGTCGTGGCTTGAGGCCCCAGATCGGGCGAATGAGGGGGATTCGGCGCACGATCTCGTAGATCAGCAGGCTGCCGCCGATGGTGACGACGGTCAGGACCGGCGCCTCGACCCAGGCCGGCCAGCCTCGGTTCTGGATGAACCACACCGCCACCACGAGGATGGTCTGGTGGGCCAGATAGCAGGTGAAGACCGCGTCGCTCAGATAGCGCAGCACGGGGCTGTCGGCCTGACGCAGATAAAGGCTGCCGAAGCCGAGGATGGCTGCGATCACCGCCCACTGGTCGATGGCGAAGACGACCCCGCGCGGAATGCCCCAGAAGGCCCCTCCCCCTGGATGCGCAGTCTGCAGCATCATGATCGGCAGGGCCACGACCGCCAGACCGACCCCGCCCCAGCGATACCGCTCCAGATCGCGCCACACGCCCTCATGGCGCACCACCAGGAAGCCGAACAGGAAGGCGCCCAGCGACAGGGAATGGTTGTACCAGTCGTGCGTCAGCCGGTTCGTCAAGCCGAACATCGGGAACAGGATCAGGCGGATGACGATCAGATAGAGGATTGGGACCGCGATCACCCGCCAGCCGGACAACAGCCGCGTCAGCCCCGTTTCGACCCGCGCCATGAGGGCGGGGCGGAGCATCAGGAGGACCGTCACGGCGCTATAGACCGCGATATAGATGATGAACCACAGGTGGTTGACGGGCACGCCGTTGGACAGGCCCGACAGGCTAAACTCATGCCACCACCAGCTTAGCGAGTCGCCGGTCCAGCCGCCCTTGTCCATGGCCTCGATCCAGGACTGGATCGGCACAAGGACGAGGGTTCCGAAGATCAGCGGCGGCAGAAGCCGCTCCGCCCGCGCCCGCGCCACCTGACCCGCCGTCCGCCGCGCGGTCATGAACCGCAGCGCAGCCCCGGAAACCAGAAACAGCAGCGTCAGCCGCCACGGATTGGTGACCAGCACTCCCTCGCGCATCCATTCGAAGGTGTGGGTCGAGTGCACGTGCCAGTCGTACGGCGCGTAGACCAGACCCACATGGTACAGGATCAACAGGCCGAACGCCGACAGCCGGATCCAGTCCAGATCGAGGCGACGGGTCGGAGCGGCGGGCGTCTGCACGGCGCGTCTATGATGGACAGAGGGTTTTCTGTCCACGCGGAGCATCTGGGTGACGGCGCCACCCTTGATAGAACATTGATTTTAGACGATGAGTCGGACGACCGATGCTGACCGGGCTCATCCGGGCGCGCGTCTCGTATCCGGGGGGAAAACCAATGCTGATCGCCGATCGATTTCTCGCGCCTTCGTTCGACGCGCCGACCATGCCCTGGGGTCCGCTCACGACGCCGACCGCACCGGACGCTCTGGGGACTGTCGCGCCGATCCAGTTCGAGATCATCAACACCGCCAACGCGACCACGGCGGAGATCACAGCCCTGACCAACATCCTGACGGCGGCCTGGGCCTCTTGGGCGGCGGTGCTGGGGACCGAACTGGCGCCCCGGATCCGGCTGAGCGTCATCGACCAGACGACGTCAGGCCGCGCCCAGGGCGGCACAGTCAGCAATATCACCGTGGGCACTCTGGCCGATGGCCGAATCATCGCCGAGCCGGTGTTCAACGAGGAACTCCGCACCGGCGTGAACTCGAACGGGACGTCCTCGGATTTCAACATCGAATGCGACATCGACTATCTGCGCGAAGTGTTGTTCTTCGACACGACCCTGAACACATCCAACGACATTCCGAACAATCGAACCGACGCCTTCAGTGTCTTCCTGCACGAGATCGGTCACTGCCTCGGGTTCAACGGATATGGTCCGGCCGCGACCCACAACTATCGCACCGCTTATGATTTGCGCTCGGACTACAGCGGCGGGTCTCTGGGCTATTTCGTCGGCCCGAACACCCTGGCTGCGTATGGCGGTCCCCTGCCCCTGACGACCGGCAACCACGCCCACTACGGGAATCGGCCCGGAGCGGGGGCGGAACTGGTTCCAGCCACCCTGATGAACGGTGTCGCCTTCCTGAACGGCTTCCGGTACACGATCGGCGCGCTCGACCTCGCGGTTCTGGAAGACCAGGGCGTCGCCACCATCCGCGACGCCATATACGACCAGACCTGGCTGCCGATCATCAACGGCGGCGCGGGCGTCGACACCTTCCAGGCGGACTATTCCAGCCGGACGACCGCGATCACGATCACTCTGAACACGACCAGCTTCACTGCCCCCAGTTCCCTGCCTGCAGGGCAGAGCCAGACGATCACCCTACTGAATATCGAGCGTCTGAACGTGACCGGCGGGTCCGGCGCCGACGTGCTGACCGGCGGCGCCTATGCTGACACCCTTCGTGGCGGGGCGGGCAACGACATTCTGCGTGGCAATGGCGGGGCGGACATCCTGGACGGCGGGGCCGGGTTCGACATCGCCGTCTATTCCGGACTGCGTCGTGCCGAGACGCCCGACACCCTGATCGCCATCGAGGAGGCGCGGTTCGTAGACGGGATCCTGACCTTCGACGCCTCCAGCGCTTCGGCCCAGGTGATGCGGCTGTACAGCGCCACCCTGAACCGGGTTCCGGATCAGGGCGGGCTGGAATCGAACGTCGCCAACCTGGCCCGTCTGGGGATCGAGGGGCTGGCCAATCTGTTCGTCGGCTCGGCCGAGTTCCAGGCCCGCTTTGGCGCCCTGAACAATCAGCAGTTCGTCGAACAGATGTACCGTTTCGCCCTGGGCCGCGAGGGCGATCCGGCCGGAATTTCTCACTGGGTCGGGGTCATGAACGGCGGCGCCAGTCGCGGCCAGATGGTGGTCGCCTTCTCCGAGAGCGCCGAGCACCAGGGGCGCACGGCGGCGACGCTCGCGGCCGGTCTGTGGGTGCCGGATTTGCAGGCCCAGATCATCGCGCGGATGTACGACGCGACCTTCGACCGCCTGCCCGACCCTTTCGGCCTGGCGACCTGGACCGCCAATCTGAAGGCCGGCATGGCCTTGATCGACATCGCCGCCGCCTTCGCCGCATCGGCCGAGTTCCAGCAGCGCTACGGCACGGTGTCCAACGAGCAGTTCGTGCGCCAGATGTACCAGTTCTGCCTGGACCGGGAGCCCGACGCGGGCGGGCTGGCCAGTTGGACGGCGGCGTTGAACTCGGGGACCAGCCGGGCCCAGATGCTGCTGAACTTCTCCGAGAGCGTCGAACACATCGGCCTTACGGCGGCGTTTTGGCTGGGCGGCATTCGGTACCAAGGCTACGTCGGAACGCCGGTCGAAGACAGCCTCGTCAAGGGGCTGGACGACGCCCAGATCCTGCCGGGCCAGGTCGACGACGGATGGCTCTATGACCCGGCGGACCTGGGTCTGACGGCCCGGACCGGGCACGAGGACGCCTTCGTCCTGCCGGCCCAGCCCGACGGCGTCTTCGGCACGGCCGACGAGCTGGACCACATACCGTCGCCGACGCCGGCGCCCGCCGTTCCCGTGCTGGATGGGCTACTGTTCGTGACGCCCGACGACGACCTGCCGGGGCTGCATCGCGCTCACCTCGACCTCGAATGGGCCTGACACCGCGCATTCGCCCCCTCCCGCCGGCGGTCGGCGGGGGCTAGGATCGCGCCATGCCCCACCGCCCTCACGTTCTGATCATGCAGTCGCCGCTCGGACTGCTCGGCCCGTTGCTTGAGAGCGCCTACAACGTCCACCGGCTTTGGGAGCACCCGCCGGTAGAGGCGCAGGAGTTGATCGAGGCCGCCGTCGTTCTGGGCGAGGCGCCGCTGGATACGGCGGTGATCGAGCGTTTGCCGAACCTGAAGCTGCTGGCCTGTTTCACCTCCGGCTACGACGGCGTCGACCTGGACTGGTGCGAGGCGCGCGGCTTGGCAGTCACCCACGCCCCGGCAGTCAACCACGAAGATGTGGCGGACCACGCCGTGGGCCTGATCCTCGCCTCCGTACGGCGGATCGTGGACGGGGACAGGTCGCTGAAGGCCGGGCAGTGGCGTTTCGAGGAACGATTGATCACGCCTTCGATGAAGGGCAAACGCGTCGGCATCGTCGGTCTGGGCGCCATCGGCGAGGCGGTCGCGAAACGTGTCGAGGCCCTGGGCTGTCCGGTCGCCTGGTGGGGACCGCGTGCGAAGGAATCACCCTGGCCCCGCGCGGCGTCGCTGGTCGAGCTGGCGCGTGATTCGGACGTGCTGGTCGTCGCCTGCCGCGCGGACGAGACCAATCGCGGACTAATATCGGCCGAGGTCATCGAAGCGCTGGGGTCGAGCGGCCTTCTGGTCAATGTGGCGCGCGGGTCGCTGGTGGACGAGGACGGCCTGATCGCGGCCTTGAAGGCCGGGCGGCTGGGTCAGGCCGCGCTGGACGTGTTCGAGACCGAGCCGACAGACGCCGCCCGCTGGGCGGACGTGCCCAACGTCATACTGACACCGCACACGGCCGGTGCCACGGGCGAGGCGGTGCAAGGCATGGTCATGCTGCTGATGCGCAATCTCGCGGCCGCCGTGGCCGGAGAGCCGCTGATCACGCCGGTCGCACGCGCTCGTTAGGCGCGGCCTTGCGAAGGCCGCGTTCCTCACGGCAGGGTAACGCCGCCTCTCACGGGACACGCCCTTGACCGACATCGCGACCGAGACCGAACTGACGCTGGAATGCTATCCGATGCGGGAGGATCCGCCGCGCATGGTCCCCGGCCGGACCGAGCGCGACTGGATGGACGAGTTCGCGGGCCGTCACCCGTACCGCTGCCTGCCCCTGACCATGGCCAACACCACGGGGTGGGAACTGCTCTGCCCGTTCGGTTTCGAGGCCGAGTGGGACGGGCGCATGGGCGCGAACGCCATCCAGTTCAGACCACACGCCGATGCGACCTTCTTCGAGCATTTCGCCGCGTCGCACTTCACCGAGGGGGTGCTGACGTTCCACACCGGCTGGTTGTTCCGGACGCCGCCGGGTTGGGCCCTGCGGGCGTCGGGGGTGCCGAACCGGTTCAAGCACGGTATCCAGGCGCTTGAGGGGCTGACCGAGACCGACTGGCTGCCGTACCCCTTCACGATGAACTGGCGTTTCACCGCGCCCGGCGTGGTGCGGTTCGAGAAGGACGAGCCCTTCTGCTTCCTGCAGCCCGTGGCGCACCAGAAGGTCGCCGCCTTCACCCCTGTTCGGGCCTCGATGGACCCGGAGGGCGACCTGGCCCTGCAGTACCGGAAATGGTCGGAGGTGCGGACCGACTTCAACACCCGCATGGCGGCCGGCGACCCCGAGGCGATCAAACAGGCGTGGCAGCGGTTCTATTTCCGGGGCGAGTTCCCGGACAAGATCGCCGAGGCGCCTGTCGAGCACGTCAACAAGCGCCGGCTCGCGCCCCTGCCCGACGCCTCGCCGCCGGAGCCCGTGCCGCCCTCCAAGGCCCACGCCGATTTCCGGAACTGGCAGGCGGTCACCAAGGGCTGAGGTTTCCGCTTCACATCATATAAGGATATCCTTATATGATTATACCATGTCGCTGACCGCCGATCAGACAGTCGAAGCTCTGCGCGCCGCCGGCGAGCCGACGCGGCTGCGCATCCTGTCTCTGCTGGCCGGCGAGGAACTGTCGGTCATGGAACTCAGCCGCGTGCTGGAACAGAGCCAGCCCCGCGTGTCGCGTCACCTGAAGCTCATGGCCGACGCCGGTCTGATCGAGCGATTCCCGGACGGGGCGCGGGTCTTCTACCGCGTCTCGCACGAGCCGCTGGCGCGTCGGCTGATCGACACCGTTCTTGACCTGCTGGACGACGGCGAGGGCGAGGCGGATCACAAACGCCTCGACGCCGTCCGCGACGAACGCTCCGAAGCCGCCGCCGCCTATTTCGAACAGGTCGCTCCCCGCTGGGACGACATGCGCTCGCTGTACGTTTCCGAGACGGCGGTCGAGAGCGCCATCGAGCGCGCAGCGGGCCCCGGCCCGTTCGAACGGGTCGTCGATCTGGGCACCGGTTCGGGCCGGATGCTGACCCTGCTGGGCAAGCGGGCGAAGATGTCGATCGGTCTCGACCTGTCGCAGAACATGCTCAACATCGCGCGGGCCAATGTCGCCAAGGCCGGGCTGGACAAGGTCGAGCTGCGTCACGGCGACATCTTCGCGACCCGTTTGCCGGCCGCGTCCGCCGACCTCGTGCTGGTGCATCAGGTGCTTCACTATCTCGCCGATCCGTCGGCCGCCGTGGCCGAGGCCGCGCGTCTGGTGTCGCCTGGCGGCAAGCTGCTGATCGTCGACTTCGCCCCGCACGATCTGGAACGACTGCGCGAGGAGCACCAGCACCGCCGCCTCGGCTTCGCCGACGAGGAGATCGGGCGCTGGCTCCACGACGCCGGTCTCGACGCTTCCGCATCCATCGCCTTGCCGCCGGACACGGCCGGGTTGACCGTCACCATCTGGACCGCGACGCGCCCCGCCGTTGCATCAAGGAGCGTCGCCTGATGGCCGCCAACGCCACCTCACTCGCCGAAGCCCGCGCCCTGTTACTGTCGCCGCTGGGGCCTGTCGCTCGCGCGGGCCAGAACGCTAACCCCGTCCGCGTCTCCTTCGAGTTCTTCCCGCCCAAGACCGACAAGGCCGAAGAGACCTTGTGGGAGGCCGTGCGCCGTCTCGAGCCGCTGAACCCGGCCTTCGTCTCGGTGACCTACGGCGCCGGCGGCTCGACCCGTGAGCGCACCCACCGCACCGTCCAGCGCATGCTGACCGATACGACTTTGAAGCCCGCCGCCCATCTGACCTGCGTCGACGCCTCGCGCGAGGAGGTCGACGAGGTCATCCGCGACTACAAGGCCATCGGCGTGAACCACATCGTTGCCCTGCGCGGCGATCCGCCCGGCGCGGCCGGGATCGGCGGCATCTACACGCCCCGCGCCGACGGCTACGCCAACGCCACCGAACTGACCCAGGCCATCAGCCGCGTGGGCGGCTTCGACGTCACCGTCGGCGTCTATCCGGAGAAGCACCCGGAGAGCCCCTCCATCGATCACGACATCGATGTGCTGAAAGCCAAGATCGACGCCGGGGCCACCCGTGCGGTCAGCCAGTTCTTCTTCGATATCGACGCCTTCCTGCGCTTCCGCGACCGGGTGCGGGCGGCGGGCGTAGCCATCCCCCTGATCCCCGGCATCATGCCGGTGTCCAACTTCGCTGGGCTCCAGCGGATGTGCGGATCGTGCGGCGCCTCGGTGCCCGACTGGCTGGCAGCGCACTTCGAGGGCTTGGACGACGATCCCGAGACCCGCAAGCTGCTGGCCGCCTCCGTCGCCGCCGAGACCTGCGCCCGCCTGCAGGAAGAGGGTTTCTCCGACTTCCACTTCTACACCCTGAACCGCGCCGACCTGGTCTATGCCATCTGCCGCGTCCTGGGCGTCCGCGAACAGAAAGCTGCTCAATGACCCGCGCCGAACGCATCGCCGCCCTGCACAAGGCCGCCGCCGAACGCATCCTGGTCCTCGACGGATCCTGGGGCGTGATGATCCAGCGGCGTGGTCTGGAAGAGCACGACTTCCGCGGCGACCGCTTCGTCGAGGCCAACGGCTATGACGAAAAGGAGCAGATGAAGGGCAACAACGACATCCTGTGCATCACCCGCCCGGACGTCATCTCGGACCTGCACGACCAGTACTACGGCGCGGGCGCCGACATCTCCGAGACCAACACCTTCTCCGGCACCACCATCGCCCAGGAGGACTATCGTCTGGACGCCCAGGCCGTCTGGGACATCAACCTGGAAGGCGCCAAGCTCGCCCGTGCCGCCGCCGACCGCTGGACCGAGAAGGAGCCGCATAAGCCACGCTTCGCCGCCGGTTCGATCGGGCCCTTGAACAAGATGCTGTCGATGTCGTCGGACGTGAACGACCCCGGCGCCCGGTCGGTCACCTTCGACCAGGTCTATGAGGCCTATCGCCACCAGATCCGCGCCCTGAACGAGGGCGGCGTCGACCTCTATCTGATCGAAACCATCACCGACACGCTGAACTGCAAGGCCTGCATCAAGGCGATCAAGGACCTGGAAGACGAGGGCATGGAGGCCCTGCCGATCTGGATCTCGGGCACCATCACCGACCGCTCGGGCCGCACCCTGTCGGGTCAGACGGCCGAGGCCTTCTGGAACTCGGTGCGCCACGCTAAGCCGTTCGCCATCGGGTTCAACTGCGCGCTCGGCGCCGATCTGATGCGGCCTTTCATCGCCGAACTGAGCCGCGTCGCCGACACCCTGGTCGCCGCCTATCCCAACGCCGGCCTGCCCAACGCCATGGGCCAGTACGACGAGGAGCCGCACGAGACCGCCCACTTCATCGAGGAATGGGCCGAGGCCGGTCTGGTCAACATCGTCGGCGGCTGCTGCGGCACCACGCCGGACCACATCAAACATGTGGCCGAAGGCGTCGCGCACCTGCCCACGCGCCCGATCCCCGAACGCCCTGTCGCCATGCGCCTGTCGGGCCTTGAACCGTTCGAGATGATGGGGTGAGCAGGCTGTTGGACCAAGCTCACGCTGCCGACGTCGGCGGGCGGTTCGTCCAGGCTGGAAACCTGTACTGGCAAGCCTTCGAGTCTGGCGACGCATTCGACGTCGCCACGACTTTGCGCGCCCTCTTCATCTTCTTTGACAGCACCGATCCCGGTGTGGGCCCGGGCCACGGCTTGTCCAACGACGAGGTCGAAGTCGCTCGGCAGCGATTTCACAGAATGCTCGATCATCTCAATGCTATCGGCCATGCCGAAGACGCTGAAGTCTGGCGCTGGTGGATCGGACAACTCGGCATGGATTCGGAACATCCACTTCCCTCCGATGCCCTGACCAATTTCGCTCAGCACGGCAGTCGCGAAGCGGCGTGGCACCTGGCGGCGAACGGTGATCGCAGCCAGCCGGTGGTGTCGCTCGTTTCCAGCCTCCAATCAGACCTCGCCGACGAGACCAGCTTCCGGTCCGCCTACATCCTTCACATGCTCAAAGAGTTTCAGGTTCACTGATGCGCCCCGTCTATCTGAACATCGGTGAGCGCACGAACGTCACCGGATCGGCCAAGTTCAAAAAGCTGATCGTCGAGGGCGACTACACCGCCGCCCTCGCGGTCGCGCGCCAGCAGGTCGAGGCCGGCGCCGCGGTCATCGACATCAACATGGACGAAGGCCTGCTCGATTCCGAGAAGGCCATGGTCACCTTCCTCAACCTGATCGCGGCCGAGCCCGACATCGCCCGCGTGCCGGTGATGATCGACTCGTCGAAGTGGGAGGTAATCGAGGCCGGCCTGAAGTGCGTTCAGGGCAAGCCGATCGTGAACTCGATCTCCATGAAGGAGGGGGAGGACAAATTCCGCGAACAGGCCGTCGCCTGCATGCGCTACGGCGCCGCAGTGGTGGTCATGGCCTTCGACGAGGTGGGTCAGGCCGACACCGCCGCGCGCAAGATCGAGATCTGCACCCGCGCCTACAACGTCCTGGTGAATGAGGTCGGCTTCCCGCCCGAGGACATCATCTTCGACCCCAACATCTTCGCCGTGGCGACGGGGATCGAGGAGCACGACAACTACGCCGTCGACTTCATCGAGGCGGTGAAGGTCATCAAGGCCACCCTGCCCCACGCCCGCGTCTCGGGCGGGGTGTCGAACGTCTCGTTCAGCTTCCGCGGCAACGAGCCGGTGCGACGGGCGATCCACTCGGTCTTCCTGTACCACGCCATCGCGGCGGGCATGGACATGGGCATCGTCAACGCCGGCGACCTGCCGGTCTATTCCGACATCGACCCGGTGCTGCGTGAAGCGGTCGAAGACGTCATCCTGAACCGGCCCCAGCGGACAAACGTCACCAACACCGAACGGCTGGTCGACATCGCGCCGGGCTTCAAGGGCGACAAGTCCGCGCCCAAGGTCGTCAATCTGGAATGGCGCAACCAGCCCGTCGGCAAGCGCATAGAGCACGCCCTGGTCAACGGCATCACCGAGTTCATCAACGAAGATACCGAGGAAGCCCGACTGTCGGTCGAGCGGCCGCTGCACGTCATCGAAGGTCCGCTGATGGACGGGATGAACGTGGTCGGCGACCTGTTCGGCTCGGGCAAGATGTTCCTGCCGCAGGTGGTGAAGTCGGCGCGGGTGATGAAACAGGCCGTCGCCTGGCTGAACCCCTTCATGGAGGCCGAAAAGGAAGGCAAGCCGCGCGAGCAGGCCGGCAAGGTCCTGATGGCCACGGTGAAAGGCGACGTTCATGACATCGGCAAGAACATCGTCGGCGTGGTCCTGCAGTGTAACAACTACGAGGTCATCGACCTGGGCGTCATGGTGCCCGCCGACCGCATCCTCGACGCCGCGATCGAGCACAAGGTGGACATCATCGGCCTGTCAGGCCTGATCACCCCGTCGCTGGACGAAATGGTGTTCGTGGCGCGTGAGATGCAACGTCGCGGCTTCGACATCCCCCTGCTTATCGGCGGGGCGACGACCAGCCGGACCCATACGGCCGTGAAGATCGAGCCGGGCTACTCCGCCGGATCGACCACCTATGTAATTGACGCCTCGCGCGCCGTCGGCGTGGTCTCGGGCCTGCTCTCCCCCACCGAGAAGGCCAGGAACGAAGCCGCCACCCGCGACGAATACATCCGCATCCGCGAACAGTATGCCCGGGGCCAGGAGGTCAAGGCGCGCGCGAGCATCGTCGAGGCCCGCGCCAATCGCTTCCAGCTCGACCCGGCCCAGACCATGCCCGGCGCCCCGTCCTTCTTGGGGGTGCGCACCTACGACAGCTGGGACCTTCAGGATCTGGCCGACCACATCGACTGGACGCCTTTCTTCGCCAGCTGGGAGCTGATCGGCCGCTATCCGCTGATCCTCGAGGACGAGGTCGTCGGTCAGGCCGCCAAAGACCTGTTCGCCGATGCCCAGGCCATGCTGAAGCGGATCATCGACGAGAAGTGGTTCACGGCGAAGGGCGTGGTCGGCTTCTGGCCCGCCAACGCCGTCGGCGACGACGTCGCCGTCTATGCCGACGAGACGCGCGGTGAAGAGATCGCCCGCTTCCACACCCTGCGCCAGCAGATCAAGAAGTCGAACGGCAAGCCGAACCTGGCCCTGTCGGACTTCGTCGCCGAAACGGGTCAGGACTATATTGGCGCCTTCGCCGTCACCGCCGGCCATGGCGAGCTGCAAAAGGCCGCCGAGTTCAAGGCGGCGGGCGACGACTATTCCGCCATCCTCGCCACAGCCTTGGCCGACCGACTGGCCGAGGCCTTCGCTGAGCGTCTGCACCGGGAGGTTCGTGTCGGTCTGTGGGGCTACGCCGCCGACGAAACCGCCTCGATCCAGGACCTGATCGAGGAGAAATACCAGGGCATCCGCCCCGCCCCCGGGTACCCGGCCCAGCCCGACCACACAGAGAAGGCCACCCTGTTCCGCCTGCTCGACGCTGGAAACAACGCGGGCATGGCCCTGACCGAGAGCTTCGCCATGACGCCGCCGGCGTCCGTGTCAGGCCTCTATTTCGGCCACCCGGGCAGCCACTATTTCGGTGTCGGCAAGATCGATCAGGATCAGGTCGAGGACTACGCCGCCCGCAAGGGTTGGGACGTGGCGACCGCGGAACGCTGGCTGTCGCCCATCCTCAACTACGAACCGGGTCAGGCCCCCCGCGTCGCGGCGGCCTGAGCGAAGATCAGTTCGCGACCGGCTGGCCCACCTCGTCCAGACCCGCTTGCTGCAGGGTTGTCGGCGGAGTGGTGATGTTCTCGCGCACCCGGCGCGCGGCGTGTTCGCACCGGCCCGGCAGGCCGAAGAACAGTCCGAAAGCCTCGCTGCGGGCGCGCTCGTCGTCCTGCGACATCAGCGGCGCCCATTTGGCGGCCGCATCGGCTTCGGCCGTGCGCGCGGCGGCCAGGGTGGCGGGCGTCTGGCGGGCCTGACCGGCACGCAGCGCGTCGCGGAAATCCGCCGCCTCCAGCCCGCCCAGGCGGATGATGTCGCGATCCAGATCGTCGGCCGTCGTCAGGGTTCGACCGAGCGCGATATGCCCTTCCACCAGGGCGGCGCACCAGGCGACCAGCGGATAGTCGGCGGTCGGCGCGCCGCGCGGCAGCGGCGTCTCATAGGCGATGGCTTCGCGCGCTTTCAGAGCGTCGACGCTCTCACCGGCGTCGCGGGCAGTGACGACCGGACCGTCATCCTGCTGCGCGAAGGCGGGGGCCTGAACGGCGAAGGACAGGGCGAGAATCGAGGCGGCGAGACGAAGGCGCATGGACGGTCCGTGATTTGTTCTGGGATTTGCCCCACCCAACGCGTGAAGCGTCGCAATGGTTTTTCTGCGGCGCCCGTTTTCCAAAGAAAAGGGCGGCGGACCCGAAGATCCGCCGCCCAGTCGTGCTCATGAAGTCAGTCTGAGGTTTAGAACGCCCAGTCGAAGCCGAAGCGCACGGAGCGAGGGGCCTGATAGACGGTCGGCGCGCCGTAGGTCTTGTCGAGGTTGCCGGAGTCGTCTTCGCCGAACTCGTTGATCTGCTGCACGGCCTGCAGATTGAAGACGTTGATGATGTCGGCACGCAGAACCAGGTTGCCCGGAACGATGTCGTCCAGCGAGTAACGCAGGGCGAGGTCGAAGCGGGTCGTCCAGTCGCTTTCCTTGGCAGACCCGCGATCAACCACGAGGCTGGGCGAGTTGGGGTCATCGCTGGCCTTACAGAAGCGGGCAGCCGCACCGTAAGAGTCGTTCGCGACAGCGCCGTCTCCATTGGCATAGGTCGGCGGAGCCAGGCCGATGCAGCCGTAGTGGCGGGGCGAAGCGACCGCAAGGTTGGCGCCGACGGTGAAGTTGTCGAACACCTGCCACTGGCCGTACACCTTGAACTGGTGCGCGCGGTGGTTCGGCAGCAGACCAGCCGAGCCTGGCAGGAACGACAGGAAGTCGAAGTCCTGCGTGATGCCGGCGTCGACCTGGCCGACGTCGGACTTGACGCCGCCCTCGGTGTTACCTTCCGACTTGGACAGGGTGTAGGACCCTTGCAGGCCCCACACGCCGTCGAAGGCGCGGTCGAACGTGAACTCCAGAGCCGTGTATTCACGCTTCACGGTCGGGAACGGCAGATCGGCCTCGGTCAGGTTGATCGTCTGTTGCGACACCACGCCCTGGGCGTTCGGCAGATCGACCACGATGGTCGCAGCCGAGCCCGGGTTGATGATGCGGTACAGCGCTTGACCGTTGTAGAGATCGAAGCAGCCGGTGCCCTGGGCGTTGGTGATCGGCAGGTTGTTGCGGCGGCAGTAGTTCACCACGCCGCTGTCCAGCAGCGCATCTTCGGCGATCGTGCCGAGGTTGCGGTAGATGGCCTTGACGCCCAGCGTCCACAGGTCGGTGACCTGGGATTCGTAACCGACGATGAACTCGTCTTCATACGTCGCTTCCAGGTTGGTGGCGACCAGGGTGCGCGGATCGGGTTGCGAGCCGTTGTTACGAACCGAGCAGGCGATGGTGCCGGCTGCGGCCGAGGTGCCGGTGCCGGCCGGGCAGGCCTGGAAGCTCGGACGGTTGATGATCTGCGGTCCGAAGCCGCCGGTCGGCAGACCGGTGGTCGGATCCAGCGTAGTTGTGCCGCCTGCGGTGGGGCCGAAGAAGCGGGCGCCGGCCGTCGGCAGGTAGAACTCGGTAATGTCGATCGCCGGCGCCGCGATGCGGAACGCGGTGTTCGAGACGGGCGGCAGGAAGTAACGGCCGTAGGTGCCGTAGAACTTCGACGTGCCGTCGCCGATCGGGTCGTACGTGGCGCCGAGACGGGCCGCGTAGTTGTTCTCGAAGTCGATGAAGGTGACCCCGGCCGTGTTGGCCGTTTCGAAGTTGTCGTTGCGGAAGCCAAGTTGCAGGTTCAGGCGGTCGGTGACGTCCCACGAGTCCTGGATGTAATAGGCTTCGTTGACGCCGTCGAAGGCGCCGCCCGAGGTGAAGATACGGCGGGTGGCGTATTCCTGGCCCTGAGCGATGCCCAGCGACGCTGCTGTCGATGCAGAGGCGGTGTTGTAGACGTAGTTGCCGCCGCCATTCCGGATGGAGAGCGAGGTCAGGGTCGTGTCTTCATGGTCGAAGCCGAACCGAACGTGGTGCTGGCCGAACAGATCGAAATAGACGTCGGCGTCTGCGCGATAGAACTTGCGTTCGGCGATCTCGGTCGATGAGGCGGCGGCCGTCTGGCGGCTGCGACGCGCATTGTTGTTGCTGAGGAACTGCCCCGGGTTGGCGGGGTCGGGACGCAGGCGGGCGTCCTGGACCAGCGACTCCGCGGTGGGCAGAACTGCGTTGGAGGAGTTGATGGTGGTTTCACCATAGGCGGCCGAAACGGTCAGCCAGTCGGTGAAGGTGCCGGTGTAGCGACCGACCCAGTTCTCGCCACCCTGGCTCAGGATGGCCGTGTTCAGCGGCGTGCCGCCGATGACGCCCGAAACCGGGTTGTAGTCGAACGAAGAGCGGGTCCGCTCGCCTGAGGTGTCGAAATAGGTGAACTCCAGGCGATGGTCGGCGGTGATGTAGCCGTCCAGCTTGATGCCGTAGAACGGATCGTCGCTGAACTCGTCGCGGGCCAGCGTCCCGGTCGTGCCGGCGCTCGAGGCCGCCTGCGAGGACGTGTCGTTGTAGTTCACGATGCCGTAGGCGAACAGGCGGTCACGGATGATCGGGCCGCCGACTTCCAGGGTCAGGGTCTTTTCCTCGAACTCGCCCAGGCTGTTGACGGCGCCGGCGTATTGCGGGCCCGACGGGGTGTTCGGCGCGTCTTCACACAGCGAATCCGGAGCCCAGGTGCCGTGCAGTTCGACGACGAAGTCGTTGGTGCCGGACTTGGTGGTGGCGTTGATGATGCCGCCGGTGGCGCGGCCGAACTCGGCGGAGTAACCACCGGTCTTCACTTCGACCGTCTTG